>WRAC01000019.1 GCA_009780415.1 Defluviitaleaceae bacterium
AAGATAAAAATATTGAATTTTACCCGCGGACAACCGTTCCGTCAATATCGCCAGCATCCGGGTAAACTGCGAAAAAACCAGTACCCTGTGCCCGGACGCAAGCGACGCCCGTATCGTTTCAATGGTTAAATCAAGCTTACCCGAACCGCCGGAGTAATTCTCAACAAAGGTGGCGGGATGGCAGCATATCTGCCTAAGCCGCGTCAACATGCTGAGAATCTCAATCCGGTTTTCGTTCGCGCGGCCCAACCGCGCGTTTTCTTCCAGCTCGCCCTTGGTCTTCAGCAGATATGCCTCATATATAAGCCTTTGCTCCTCCGTCATATCGGCGTAAAGTGTTGTCTCCACCTTATCCGGTAATTCCGTTAAAACATCGGACTTCAAACGCCGCAGTATAAACGGCGAAATCTGCCTGCGCAAACCGCTTGCGGCTGATTCGCTCTTATATTTTAGTATTGGCGCTTCATATGTTTTGGTAAACCTCGCCGCGCCGAACAAATATCCCGGCATGATAAAATCAAAGATAGACCATAGCTCGGACAAGGCGTTTTCAATGGGCGTGCCCGTCAAAGCCAGCCGCGCCTCGGCACGCAAGCGCTTCACGGCTCTGGCGTTTTGCGTCCCCGGATTCTTTATATTCTGCGCTTCATCGGCGATTATATATCGGAAGGACGCGTTATTATAATTCTCAATGTCACGTTTAAGCATGTCATAGGTAGTAATATATACGTCCGTTTTATCCGCCGCATGAAAATCATCTCGCCGCTTCGCCGCCGCGCCGGATAGGAGCGCCGTCTTTAAATCCGGGGCAAACCGGGCAATTTCCTTTTCCCAGTTGTAGATAAGCGATGTCGGCGCGACGACCATCGACGGCAGCCGATTGTCAGCCGGGGTATTTTCCTTGTAAAAAAGCAGCGCGGCGATGACCTGTATGGTTTTGCCAAGGCCCATATCGTCGGCTAAAATGCCGCCGAACCCGTAATGGCTTAGCGTCATAAGCCACCGGAAGCCCTCCTTTTGGTAGGCGCGTAAAACACCATTCAGGGTTTCCGGCACGGTGAGGCGCAGTTCGCTTCCCGCCGAAAAATCGTTAATCAAGCTTTTAACCCCGCCGTCCAATTTCAGCTCCGCGTGTTCAAGCTGCGAAGCCGCGTACAGCGCTCTGTATTTTGGCACGGTGAGCGTATCTTTATTGATATCTTTATTTCGTACATCAAGCCCTTGGAACAAAGCGTCAAGCTGGTCGTAAACGGTTTCGTTCCCGTTGAAATTCACATACCGCCCGTCAGGGAGCTTGTGATAGTTTTTTTTAGTCCGGTAGCTCTCCAGCGCGGCCAGCAGCTCCGAAGGGGTATAGTCGCCGGATATTTCCACCTCAAGAAGCCCGCCGTTTATGCGCAGACCAAAGGACGGCGCTTTTACGGGCTTGCGCGATATGCTGGCAAACGCGTCCGTGGCGAAAACCTCAGCCAGGCCGCGCAGCTTCGCCAACCCGTTTTCGGCATAATAGAAACCGTGGACGGCATCATCCCCGGCAAGAGTCATCCCTTCCCCATCAGTCCCGCAAAAACCCATCAATTCCAAAGTTCTCGCAAACGCGTATTCCCCCGCGTGATCCCGTAAAATATCTGTTTTCTCCCCCCGGCGCAATTCGGTTCCGTCATAAACAAAAGCCGGGACGCAGGTTACAACCCCGTTTTCCGCATCCAGATAAACGCGCGGCGACAGGGTTTTAGGAAGATATTCCGTAACCGACGCGCTTTCAAGAATACCCAGCCGCCGCAGCTCCGGAAGCAGAAACGCGGCGCATCGGTGCATATCCGCGGGCCGCATGACAAGCTCCGTGCCGCCGGTCGATTGGAAGGCTTTTATCAAAGCGGTCAGCGCGTTCAGATAATCCATTGATGTGCGGTGCAGAAACCCGCCGCGCAGTATATAACCAAAATTTTCGCCGGTAAAGAAGTGCGCCTGCGCGGTTTCGCTCAGCGTGAATGCCATGCCGCCGTCACCGCGCCCCGTAAATGTCAGGCATGGCTCCGGCGCGGATGAATCCAGCGAAACCTTGCGGGGCGTGTTTATTTCGCCGTTTACGTCTATCTGTTCCCCTTCAAAGATGCCGAAAAACCTATCCATGCCCAAGGGCGAGAGGGTGAAAACCCTAACGTTCAAAGCCTTGCCGCTAAAATATTGACGGGTGCGCTCGGCGCGAAGAAGTTCGATCAAATCCTTGGATTTTACGTCCAACAAGCTGATCCGGTGCGGTATTTCGAGGTTTTTTCCGTAACACATTACGGATTCCTTGTCAAAAGCGTCTAAAAACGCATGAACATCACGCACAACATACTTGCGGCTTTCGGAATACCCGATGCTTAGCTGCAAGCCCGGTTGCTTGTTATAGTCGGTATAGAACATAGGCTGCACTGTAACAGGGCTTACGGGCTTGATATCCAGCGCAAGCCGCTTGTCTATCATATCAAAAGCGCGTTTTTCAAAGGCGTCCAGCAAACCGCGTGAAACCCTGGCGGACCGTGAAGCCGCCGCCGCATCGCGGTTGCGTTCAAAAATCGCCAAAAAAGCCGCCACTACATGGGCGCAGCCGCCGCGCCACACGCCAAACGCGTCGCAGGAGCAGCTAAAACGCCTCAGAAGCCCCGCATCGTCAAAGAAAATACTGGCTAAAAACGACGCGTCCCCTTCGCAGACATCCGCCATTACCAGCGTGCCCGGGGTGTCGCCCGACTCCTTGCCGGCGCAGTTCAGCTCACCAACCGCGCCGCTTCCGTGGAGCTTCTGCCCGTGCAGGAATACCGGTTTGTTCGACGCAAGCCGCTCAATCTGGTTTTTATCCAGATAACATTTCATTTTAGATTCGTCCCTGCCATATCAAAACCGCAAGGATACAGGTAAGCAGAACAAATGCCGCCGCGCCGACGCTTGCTATATTAATACGCCCGCGCTTTCCTGTACCCGCGCCGGGAACCATCCCGATTTTGCGCAGGGCCGTTATCAGCGGCTTGTAAAGGAGCATCGCGGCCGCCGCGTTTATCCCGCCTTTCAGCAGGTTAAAGGGCAGGAATATCGGCAGCAGCATACCCATTACCCTCTCCCGCGTGATACCCGGCGTGAACAGCGGCACTACAAGATAATTCCACAAAAGCATTGTGCATGACATAAAAATTACGCCGATTACAAGCCCTATAGCCGCGCCCCAGATGGTACGCTTCTTTTTATAGATAAACGCGGCGACGCATACGAAAGAGGACGAGGAGATAACATTCATCAGCATACCGATAGGCCCGGACACGCTGACCGTGACCAGCTCCAGAAAAGAAACCAGCACCGCCATACCGAACGCCGTCAGCGGCCCGAACATAAACCCGCCGAAAATAATGAAAATATCTCCGGGGTGGTACCTTAAAAATGCCGCCGTCGGTACAAGTGTCAGACGTATTATAACAGCTACAACATACGCCGAAGCGCTTAGAATCGCCGTCAGAGTAATCTGCTTTGTCGTTATGCTCCTAAAAGCGGGGGTTTGTTTCGGTTTGTGATAATTATCAATTTTCATTAGTCCTATAACAAATAGAACAAACGACACTATTAGTGTTGATAGAACAAATGTCTCACGGCCTGAGAACGGGGATACATATCTGTATGAGAACAGCAGCGGCACAGTGACTTCCCCGCTTTTATCAATAAAGCCGCCAGCCCAGCCGTCTCTGATAAGGGCAAGCCCTTCGTTGAAGGATAGGGCAAAATCATATCCAAACGCTATGGATACTCCGCCATTTACGTCAACAAAGCCCCATTTATCGCCCCTTTTAACAGGGGCAAAGCCTTCGTTGAATGATAGCGCCCCGTCATATTGAAGCGGTAAAACCACATTGCCGGATATGTCGATAAATCCCCATTTTCCTTCCTTCTTTACCGCCGCAAGACCTTCGCTGAGAGGCAGGGCATCATCGTACGTAAGCCGTACGACCACATTGCCGCCTGTGTCGATAAAGCCCCAAGTGGAGCCTTTTTTAACAAGGGCATGACCTTCGCTGAAAGGCATGGCGTCATCATATTCAAATAAAACAACCACATTGTTTCCTGTGTCGATAAAGCCCCATTTTCCGTCTTTTCTGACAGGGGCAAGGCCATTGCCGAAGCTGCCCGCGCGCTCATACGCTAGGGGTACGGCTATATTTCCGGCGGTATCAATGTAACCCCATTCCGTACCCTGCCTCACACCCGCAAGGCCTTCGCTGAAAGGCAGCGCTTCACTATAATTCAACTGTAAAACCATATTGCCGCGGGCATCTATAAAGCCCCATCTTCCGTCTTTTCTAACATTGGCAAGGCCTTCGCTAAATCCCCCCGCCCGGTCATATATCATCGGTATTACCACATTGCCGCCAATGTCAATAAAACCCAGATTCTCGCCTTTCCGTACAATGGCACGGCCCTCATTAAACGACCCGATCAAATCATACCTCAGCGGGCTCCTCATATCTTCAACAATTGAAAATACAGCAAATAATATTCCCAGCAAACCAATTATCGTTAAAATCAAGCTAACAGTTAATTTACCGCCCTTAGGCAAGCCTTGCATAATAATTTCTCCCTTTTATCAAATTAATAATGTGTCAGATTATTGAACCTTACATAGTCACCTAAAAACGCAAGCTCTACTGTGCCGGTAGGGCCGTTTCGCTGTTTCGCGATAATTATCTCGGCAATGCCCCGTTTTTCGCTGTCTTTGTTGTAATATTCGTCCCTGTATATAAAGCCCACGACGTCCGCGTCCTGCTCAATCGCCCCGGATTCGCGCAAATCGGAGAGGATGGGACGGTGGTCGGCACGCTGTTCACAGGCCCGGCTCAACTGCGCCAAAGCGATAACCGGCGCGTCCATTTCGCGCGCTATGGATTTCAATGAGCGCGAAATCTCGGATATCTCCTGCTGGCGGGATTCGGACTTTCTGCTGCCGTTCATAAGCTGTAAATAATCAATGACAATCAGCCCCAGACCCTTTTCCAGCTTTAAACGCCGGCATTTCGCCCTAAGCTCCGGTATGGTTATGCCGGGGGTATCGTCCAGATACAGCGGGGCTTCCGATATCGGGCCGATAGCCATCGCGATGTTGTTCCAATCGCTGCCGTCCAGCTCGCCCGTGCGCATCTTCTGCGCCTGAACACTTGCCTCGGAGCATATAATGCGGTTTGTACACTCCATCCTGGACATTTCCAACGCGAAAAACGCCGTCGGAACCTTCTGGCGAATAGCCGCGTTCTGAGCTATGTTCAGGCCAAGGACGGATTTGCCCATTGACGGCCTGGACGCTATCAAAATAAGGTTAGCCGGATGCAATCCCGCCGTTTTCGCGTCAAAATCCGTAAATCCAGTCGCGATCCCCGTTATTTTCTGACCGTGCTTATAGATATCCTCAATTTTAAGTATGGATTCGGTCAGCGCGTCTTTTATATGAACGAAATCCGTTGAGGTTCGGTTCTGCGCTATGTCAAAAATACTTTTTTCAGCAAACTCAAGCACATCGTCCGCTTCCCCGGCACCTTCAAGGCTCTTTGCGGTTATGTCGCCCGAAGCCTTTATCAGCCGCCGCAAAAGCGTCCGGTCACGCATTATGCCGGCGTAATGCTTCATGTTCGCGGTGCTGGACACATTCGACGCCATCTCCGCCAGGGCGCCGCCGCCGCCAACCCTGTCAAACAAGCCTTTTTTCTCTAAAATGTTCTTCAAGGTTACGGCGTCAACGGGGCTGCCGGATGAGAACAGCTCCACCATCGCCTCAAAAATGGCGCGGTAATCCGGCCTGTAAAAGTCATCGCCTATAAGCAGCTCATGCGCGATGATAACGGCTTCCCTGTCAAAGAGCATGGAACTTAGCACCGCAAGCTCGGCCTCGGCGCTGAAGGGCATTGCCCTCCTTACGGTTCCGTCAGTATTCGCATTGTTGTCCAAATTACTCGACCTCTATCGTTATCCGGGCTGTAACGTCGGTGTACAGTTTTATATCCACCTGCTTTTGGCCAATGGTTTTAATTACTTCGTCAAGAATTATCCGCTTGCGGTCAATTTGCAAACCTTCCTGCTGCGCCAGCGCCTCCGCGATCTCCTTATTCGTAACGGAGCCGAAAAGCCTGCCGCTCTCACCCTTTTTAACGGATATCCTGATAATCTTGCCCTCCATCTTTTCTTTCAAAGCCAGCGCGTCCTCCACATCCTTCTGCTTCCTGCGCACCACCGCGTTTTTCTGGGCTTCCAGCTTTGCCATATTCTCCTTGGACGCCTCGACAGCGAGCTTTTTGGGGAACAAATAGTTCCTTGCGTGCCCGTCCGCCGCGTTTATAACCTCGTCCTTTTTGCCGACGCCTTTTATATCCGCTAATAAAATTACCTTCATGACTAAGCCCTCCTTGTTTAGTTTTATATTTGATAAGGTGTTTTCCTCAGCCTTCCGTCTCGCCTGCGCCGGCCTCTATGTCCAGATCATAGCCAAGGGCCTTGGCCGCTTTCACATATTCCAGTATTAAATGATCAAACAGCGCGGTTAATGACTTCTCAAATAATTGGTCTTTTTCTTTATCAATTATATCTTCGCCTCTTGACATATAGGAGATATATATATTACGCGTCTTCCAGATCAATTTTTGCCCTTCGGATGACGCCAAATACGCGTTTGTTGTAAGATGGTCAATAATCGGCTTGAGCACGGCGGAATTTTCAGTATCAAACGCAAACCCCTCCTCCGTATCCGTTCCAAATTCATGTAACAACACATAGAAAGTATGATACAGCTTCTCGAACTTTTCCCGGACAATGCTGAGTTTCCTATCCCGTTTGTATCCGATATCAGTCAAAAAGTAACCCATCGCAAAGGTGACTACAGGGATTAATAACTGGATAATTCCTATAATTTCCATAAATAATTCCTCTTTTAACCGTTTCTTTTGAAACTTTAGTAAAAAACCCTTCGCAAATTTCGTTTTGCCCTTGCCGCCAGCCTTTCAGTTACGCTGCGCGGGGTGGCTTCCCTATCCGTGTAACGGTAACTTGGGCGGAAGCGGGTCAGGTGCAGCGGGACATCCTGGCTTACAGAACCCAGCCAGCCGGACAGCTTGTCCATTTCTTCATCGGAATCGTTTTCGCCCGCGATGATAAGGTTTATGACCTCCACATGCGCGCCGGCCTCATGCGCTGTTTGGATCGTCCGCAGTACGGGCGAAAGGCTGCCGCCCGCCTCTTTGTAAAAATCCTCCCGGATGCTTTTAAGGTCTATCGCCAGCGCGTCTATATATTGAAGCCATGAAGCAAGGGGTTCAGGGTTGATATATCCGTTCGTAACAACCACGTTTTTCATGCCGGCTTTACGCAGTAGCTTTGCGGTATCGGCTGCATATTCGTAAAACGTCACAGGCTCGTTGTAGGTGTACGCAATGCCGATGTTGCCGCGCGCTTTAAGCTCCTTTGCCGCCTGCGCCATATCCCGGGGCGTGTACTCCTTGTAATCAATGTCCTTGGATACGCGTGAAATATGGTGGTTTTGGCAAAACGGGCATGTAAAATTGCATCCGTATGCGCTTACCGACATGATGAGGCTTCCGGGCAAAAACATTCCAAGGGGCTTTTTCTCGATGGGATCTAGCGCCATAGCCGTAACGCGTCCATAGCTTTCGGCATACAGCTTTCCCGCGCGGTTTTCACGCACGCCGCAAAGCCCGCTTTCGCCGTTCCTTAAAAAACAGCCATGCGGGCATAACGCGCATTTAACTGCGCCGTTACTGAGTTTGTCATAGAACCGCGCTTCCATAATTATTACTCCCTGGATAAAGGCTTGCCGAGGTCAATCAATTCAATCTCAACCGCGGTTTTATCGCCCGCAAACAAAAGCTGCACCTGCAAAGCATTGGTATTGTCAATTATCGTATTCACGATGGAATTAACGGTCAGCAGCACGGTTTCCTCGCTGTCTATCCGCGTCAGGAAATCGTTGGCGAAGTCCACATAGCAAATGCCGCCGTCCAGCGTTATGTTTCCGCGCAGCCGCACATCCGCGGGGATAAGACGCCTGTAATCCCCGGCGGGAGGCCCCAGAATCAGCTCCTCGATAAGCTGGTTCTCGGGCGGCCTGTTGGGCTGGACTACAATCTCCCGCTCGGTATGCACAAGCCGCGACAAAGCGGGATCGGCGAAGTAAAGCCTGTAAGTCCGCTGGCTGACCCTCTCCGGCAGAAGCTCGCTTGCCAGAAGCAGATTATCGCGGCGGTAAAGTCCAAGGGGCGCGCCGTCAACCACCACGAAGACATCGTTAACAAATTCCAGCTCCGTAAGCGTATAAACCATGGATGCAAGGGCTATGCCCCTATCGGACAGCGACAGGGCGTCATAGGCTTCGGACAGTATAACCACGCAAGTCTTCCCGTCCATAACGCTTTCAGCGTCCAGCCCCCTGGGCAGGCCCCGCGCCCCGGGAATTTGCTCCGGCAAACGCTGCAAACGCTCCAGTATGTTTTCTGTAAGCTCGGTATGCGTACCAAGCCTAACCCTGTACGGCTCCGCAATCCATTCGTTGTTATAGTAAAATACCGAAATATCTAAAAATTCGTCCCTTTCACCGCGTAAAAATAATGTTAAAAACAATAAAAAGGCAATCAAAGCAACCACCGCGGCGGCAATGGCAAGGATTGACCTGTAATCTAATTTTTTACGGTATCTAGCCATCCTATTTGAACCTGCTTTCCAAAAGCGGCAGCCTTATAACAAATGTTGTACCTTCGTTTTCCTTGCTGGAAACCCTTATCGCGCCGTTATGCAGCAAAATCGTCTTGTGGGTTATGGACAGGCCAAGCCCCGTGCCGCCCGTATCCCTGCCCCGTGTTTTGTCAACGCGGTAAAAGCGGTCGAAAATGCGGGTTTGCTCCGCTTCGTTAATGCCTATGCCCGTGTCCTTTACGGTTATAATGGCGTTTATGTTGTCCGAATCAAGCGTTATTGTAACATTTCCTTCATCATTAGTGTACTTTATACCGTTTTCGATGACATTTGACAGCGCGAGGGACAGCTTCATTTCGTCGCCCTCAACGGAAATAACGGTGGGATCGTTCAGGTATAACCCTATATTTTTCTGATCCGCCAAGGGTTTCAGCCGCCGGCAGATATCCTCCAGCATATTATTCAATTTAAACGGCGCGACGGACAGCACCTGCTCCGTGCGGTCCAGGAGAACCAGCGCCAGAAGGTCGTTAATGATCTTCGTCATACGGTCAACCTCAGAGTTGATGTCCGTCAGAAACTCCTTAAAAAGCCCCGGGTCAACCTCGTTTTGCAAAAGAAGCGACTCGCCAAGCACCTTGATCGACGACAGCGGCGTTTTAAGCTCGTGGGAAACGTTCGACACAAATTCCGAACGCGCCTCATCCACCCGTGACAGCCGCTCCGTCATATTGTTAAACGAAGCGCCAAGCTCCGCGAACTCATCATGCCCGTAAAGCTTGACCCGCTGGTCCAGCCGCCCGTCCGTTATGCGCTTAACCACGGCCAGTATGCTTTTAAGCGGCTCAATTATCAACTGCGAAATAAAGAACACGAGTATCAGGATGATAATAATTAAAAAAACCGTAAGCAGCACAAGCCTCTGCTGCATGTTCGATATCAGCAGGTTCTTGTCATGCAGCGAAGCCTGAACCAACACGGCGCCGACGGGTTCGCTGCCCGCCAAACGCGGCACTACGGGAACGGCCACGTTCATATGGCTGTCCATTACGCTGGAGGAGCTTTGCCGGTCCAGCGCCCTTAGGATGTCAGGGCTGAACAGCTTCAGCCCCTGCTCGCTCCAATGCTGCACATTGGCCCAGTCGGAGTCGTTCACAACCACGCCCGAAGCGTTCACCACAACAATCCTGTATGACGTTATATCCCTTTGTTCATCTATATATGTGTCAAAGAACGCGTCTTTCAGCGGATCGGTCAAAAAATTCTCGCTGGCGACTTTAGAAGCCACGCGGTTGGCGTAATTGCGCAAATCCTGCCTTTTTTCGTGTGTGTATGTCTCGTCCATCGTCCTCAGCGCCGTAATGGCATAGAAAATCAAAGGTATCATGCTGAGCGCGAGATACGAAAAAAACATCTTCCACCGAAGGCTGGCCATTTGAATGTATAGGGATTTTATCCTGTTTATTGCGTTATTCATCTAAAATAATAACCAACGCTCCATTTTGTAAGGATATATTTGGGGTCGCTGGGGTCTTCCTCAATTTTCTCGCGCAGGCGGCGGATGTGGACGTCAACGGTGCGGACGTCGCAGTGGTTGGCGTTTTCCCAGACGGTGTCGCGCAGGGCCTCGCGGCTGTAAACCTTGCCCGGATTGTTCATGAGCAGGGCAAGAAGGTCAAATTCCTTAGCCGTCAGGTTCACCTCAGCGCCCTTTATGAACGCCCGGTGTGAATCCATGCCAATCTCAAGGTCGCCGGACACAAGCTTTTGCGCGGCCTGGGCCACGTCCACTTTTTGTATGCTTCGCCTTAAAATTGCTTTTATCCGGGCTTTAAGCTCCAAAATGTTGAAAGGCTTAGTGATATAATCGTCCGCGCCGTATTCAAGGCCCATGATCTTGTCCAAATCCTCGCCCTTCGCCGTGACCATTATGACGGGCACGCGCGTAAACTCGCGGGCCTGGCGCAGAACGTCCAGCCCGTCAATCTTCGGCAGCATCACGTCAAGCACCATAAGGTCGAAATTGCCGGTTTTCAGGTGGCCCAGCGCTTCCTCGCCGTCATACGCGGCCTGTACGCTCATGCCGTCCTGCTCAAGGCTGTATTTTATGCCTTTGACTATGAGCTTTTCATCGTCCACCACAAGAATATTATATGGCATGTATACCTCCGCTATCAATCAGTCAATAATCCTATTTATTATATAATAAATTAGCCGAGGTATCAACAAATGAAAATGCTGTTTAGAAAATTATTTTTATTCCTGGATATTCTTGCGCTGTCCGGCGCGGCCCTTATGCATTCCGGGTTCCCGGCGCCGGCGCATGGGGCTATTATAGCCTCGGAATCGGCGCTTTGCATGGACGCGAAAACAGGGGAGGTGCTTTACGGCAAAGCCGCGCATAAAACCATGTATCCCGCCAGCACCACAAAGGTTATGACGGCGCTCCTCCTAATTGAATACGCAAACGAACACGGCTGGGATGAACGGGTTTATGTTTCGGAGAACGCTGTCCGAAGCATAGGACCCCGCGCCAGTAACATCGGCCTTTTACCCGGCGATGTTCTGGCGCTTGACGAATGCCTGTACGCGATAATGCTCGCCTCCGCAAACGAGGTCTGTATCGCGGTTGCCGAACATATCGCGGGGTCCGTGGAAACGTTCGCCGAAATGATGAATGAACGCGCATGGGAAATAGGCGCGTTATCCACATATTTTACAAACCCGACGGGATTGCCGGACAGAAATCATGTCACAACGGCCTACGATATCGCCCTTATCATGATAGAGGCGATTAAAGAGGAGGCGTTCACCGCCGTGATTGCCGCCCCCGGACACACGGTGTTCCCGCGCGGGCCGGAAGAGCCGAATCATATAAAAAACCGTAATATGCTTATACAGGACGGGACATACAGACGAGAGTATGTTGTGGGCGGCAAAACTGGTTATACCAGCGCGGCCGGGCACACGCTGGTAAATTATGCCGTTATGGACGGGGCGGAGCTGATATGCGTAGTCCTCCGCGCCCCAAATTTTATGACCTATCCGGATACTATCGCTTTGTTTGAGTTCGGTTTCTCGGCTTTGCATAATTAGCGTTTCGATACCCCATGCCGGATGCGCGGGCACGTAAAAGATAATTAGACCTGTCCGGTAACCTGCTTTCGGTGGATTTTCGCGCAAATTTTTTGTTATGCTAGGAACGAAAAGCCGCGTGTGCCCAAAGGCACAGAAGGTTTTTTGTGACGACGCAGAACGGAAAATTTGCCGGAAAGACGCCGAAACGAGGTTACCGGACAGGTCTACTACTCAATATTTTACCTTTTCCCCGACTCGGTAATATTTTTGGGGGAAAGAGTGGTAGACAAGAGGGTCGATATTATGGATGTCGATAGCGTTAAACCATTCCACTATAGCTTCCTGGGATTTACCCATCGGGGGGTTGCTGATGCTTAAATCTATATGCAGGTTAATTATTTCACCAAAGAAGGTATGAAAGTTACCAATCACATGGGTTTGGGATACCTTGCATTCGATTGCGCACGGGCTCGCATCCAGTACCGGCGCATGAATTTTTTCGCCCCACGCAAAGCTATAAGGCACGGCATCCTTTACACAGTCATCTCCGGATACGGTTCCCACATAATCAGCCAGCGGCGCCATTTCCACATTGGCAAGATTTATGGTAAACCCGCCGGTACGCTGTATGTTCGCATTTGTCCGCTTAGCATGCATACTGATGATTATGTTATCCGGAGGCCCCGGCGTATGGCTTACACAGGTGATGGTGCTTAAATTTGCCGACCCATCCTCATTGCAAGTGCCGACAATCCACACCGGCCGCGGCGTGAGTGTCCAGACAACATTTTGAAAAATGTTGTTCGGTTGTGAAATTGATTGTTTTTCGATTTTTTTCATAATATGTATACCCCTTTATTAAAATGTTTTTAAACGCGTTCAATTTCTTGCCCGGTTACATCGGCAAATCGGACGAGGCAGCCGCATATCAGCGTTTAATTAATCCCCGGTCAATTCCAATAATATCCTGCGCATGGCGATATGCTCCGGTTCGTTTTCCTGTCCGTCTTTAGGCGGGTTGTAGCTGAGGGTCGGATTGTCGGCCATGGCGAAGGACAGCCGCCCCTTATGCCGCGCGATGCTTGCCGCAAGGCGCTCGGGCTGTACGCGCGCGTCGGGTAAAAACGTCACAACCAGCCGCCCGTTTTTCTTGATAACGGAAAGCGCGTCCAGACCGTGCGCCGCGGCTTTCAGGGCAGCTATATCCAGCAGGTTTACCACGCAGGCGGGCAGGTCGCCGTATCTGTCCATCAGCTCGTCTTGGACATCCATGTACGAGGTTTTATCCGTAATCTGCGAAATCCGCCTGTAAGCGTCCAGCTTCTGCGTCTCGTTCGGTATATACCGCTCCGGGATGTACGCGTCCAGAGGGATATCGATAAGCGTCTCAAAATCCCTTGACATATCCTCGCCCTTGCCGGCCTTGACAGCCTCTCCCAACAGCTTTAAGTACATCTCGTAACCCACGGAGTCCATGTGACCATGCTGCTCCGCGCCCAACACATTACCCGCCCCGCGCATGGAAAGGTCGCGCAGGGCTATTTTATATCCCGCCCCGAATTCCGTAAACGCGCGGATGATTTGCAACCGCTTTTCCGAGGCCTCCGAAAGCACCTTGTCCCGCCTGTACATAAGGTAGCAGTACGCGGCGCGGTTTGAGCGCCCTACGCGCCCCCTAAGCTGGTACAGGCTTGAAAGCCCCAGAAAATCCGCGTCCTGTATAATAATCGTATTCACGTTCGGTATATCCAGCCCGTTTTCGATGATGGTCGTACAAACCAGCACATCGACCTCGCCCTGGATAAAATCCATCATAACGTTTTCCAGCTCACGCTCCGACATCTGCCCGTGCCCGACGGCGACGCTGGCCTCCGGGACAAGCTCCGCCACCTTTACCGCCGCATCATGGATATTACGGACCCTGTTATGTAGGTAAAACACCTGCCCGCCGCGTGAAAGCTCGCGGCATATGGCGTCCCGTACGGCTTGGGGGTTGTTTTCCATCACATATGTCTGCACGGGTATCCGCTCAAGGGGCGGTTCGTCCAGCACGCTCATGTCGCGTATCCCCGTCAGGCTCATGTGCAGCGTGCGCGGGATGGGCGTTGCCGTCAGCGTCAGCACGTTTACATTGGCGCGCATCTGCTTCAGACGCTCCTTATGCGTCACGCCGAACCGCTGCTCCTCATCCACCACAATCAGCCCAAGATCCTTAAACTTAACATCCTTTGAAAGCAGCCTGTGCGTACCAACAACAATATCAACGCCGCCAACCGCAAGCTTTGACGCCGTTTCGCGCTGGTTTTTTGCGGTGCGGAAACGCGACATCAAATCCACCGTCACGGGGAAATCACGCATACGCTGAACCAGTGTGTTGTAATGCTGCTGCGCGAGTATTGTTGTCGGCGCGAGGAACGCCACCTGCTTGCCCTCCGTAACGGCCTTAAACGCCGCGCGTATGGCCACCTCCGTCTTGCCGTAGCCCACATCGCCGCATATCAGCCTGTCCATAACCCTGCCCTGTTCCATATCCGCCTTAACGTCATTAACAGCCGCAAGCTGATCCCCCGTTTCCTCATAGGGGAAGCTCTCCTCAAACTCCTGCTGCCAGACCGTGTCGGGCGAATACCAATGTCCCCTGGCGGATTCGCGCTTGGCGTAAAGCTCCATCAAGTCCTTTGCGATCTCGGCGACCGCGCCCCTTACACGCGCCTTGGCGCGGGCAAACTCCTGCCCGCCCAGCTTGTGTACCTTGGGCTTGGCCTCCTCCCCGCCGATGTACTTTTGCAAAGCGTCAAGCCCCGCGGCGCTTACGTATAAATTACCGCCGTCAGCGTAAGCGATCTTTAAATAATCCCGCGACACATCCTCCGACGTGATCTTCTCTATCCCTCTGTAAATGCCTATTCCATGCGTGTTATGCACAACATAGTCGCCGGGGGTAAGGTCGGCGAAGCTGCCGATGGGCGTGCCGTCTTTGCGCCTGCCGGTTTTTTTCGGCTTGTGCGCGCCAAAGATATCGCCGCCGGTGATGACGGCGAATTTAATCAGCGGATATTCAAATCCGTTGGTTAACGCGCCGGATGAAAGTATTATAGGGGAATTGAGGGCGGACGGGGCGTTACCATGCGCTTTTTGGCAAGCAAAGCCCGCGTCCGTAAGCTCGCTGTGGAGGCGCTCCATCCTTGCCTGGCCCCCCGCCAGGATCAGGACGCGGTAGTTTTGCGCGCTTAAATAGCGGAGGTCGTCAATTAAAAGGTCTACGCGGTTTTGGATGGTCATGCCGGATTTTACCATAAAGGCGAAAATCGCGTCCGCCGTAAAGCCCGCCGTCTGCGCTGATGTGGCCATCGCGCCCAGAAGGATGCGCGTAAAACCTACGCTTTGCGCCAAAAATTCCGTATAGCTCACAACGGAGTTTACCTGCCCGGGGAGCATAAGCCCCTTTTCCATACGGTTCTTAAAGCTTTCGGTGAACTCGTCCCCGCGCGCTTCGGCCGTTTGCGCCACCCGGGCCGGCTCGTCGATAAAAACAATCGTATCGGCGGGCATATAGCTCAGCAGCGTCGTTTTATCTTCGGAGAAATACCCCGCGTACTGGGGCGCGCCGTGGAATGCCCTGTCTCCTGTAAGCCTGTCAAGAGCGTCCGAAACGGTTTCCTCCAGCGCCTGCGCTTCGTCGGTCAAACCGTTCAGCGTATATTTCGCAAACATCTCCTCAAATTCAGCCCTGATCAAGCCCGCGGCCCGCACGGCGGCATCGTTGTCATAAATCAGTTCTCTTGCCGGATAAATGCGTACCTGCCCCGTTTTTTCAATGGAACGCTGCGTCAGCGGGTCTATAAACCGCAAGGAGTCGATTTCGTCGCCCCAAAGCTCTATGCGCACCGGGTTCTGCCATGTGGGGGAGAATAAGTCTATAATACCGCCGCGTGAGGCGAACTGCCCCGGCCCTTCGACAACATCGGCCCGTTCATAGCCCATGAGTATCAGGCTCCGCAAAAAATCCCCCGTGTCGACGGCGTCGCCCTCGGCAAGGTCTTTCACATGCCGCCTGAACATCTCCTTCGGCGTAAGGCAGTCAAACAAGGCCTCCGCCGAGCAAACCACGGCCTTTACATCACTGTCAGGCTCCAACAGCGCGGACAGCACCTCAAAACGCCCGCGTGTAATACCCGCGCTGTTTACATCCGCTCCATAAAATAAAATATCCTTTGCCGGGTAAAACCGTACACCGCCCGGAAAGAAGAAGCTGATATCGCGGAACATCTCCCGTGCCTTCAATTCCCCGGCGGTTACAAACAAAAGCGCGCGCCCCGTTTCTGCCGCAAGTCCGCACGCCAAATGGCACTTTTGGGAATCCATAACCCCTCCCGCCAGCGCCGTTACCCTTGACTTTTTAAGTTTTTCGCCGTCCAGCAGGTCTTTAAGCTTTCTATAGCTCTCCAACTCCCCAAGGACGGAAAATAAAGCCGCGTTTACCAATTAATCAAACCTCTTCGGGCGGGCACATTCCGCCCCTACGGTTATACGTATTCATGGCGGTTAAAATACCGTCGCGCAAAACAGCGCATACCGCATCTCCCGCCAGCGTAATGCCCTGTATAATATCTTCCCGTTCATCCGTCCTAAACTTCGACAGCACATAATCCGAAAGCTCCCAGCCCTCAGGCTTAGCCCCAATGCCTACGCGTACACGGGGAAAAACGTCCGTATCAAGCTGATAAATCAAGCTTTTCATGCCGTTATGCCCGCCCGCGCCGCCTTTTTCGCGTACGCGTACACCGCCGACGGGCAGATCCGTGTCGTCGTAAACAACGATCAGCCGTTCCGGCGGCACATCATAAAAGCTAAGCATATCCCGCAGGCTCTCGCCGCTCAGGTTCATATACGTCATGGGCATGGCAAGCCTGACCTTTTGCCCGCAAATACTGCCCGTTCCCGTAACCGCGCGGAATTTACGCGCGGTCATGCCGATGTTATGGTCGTATGCAAGCTTGCCGATAACCTCAAACCCGGCGTTGTGACGGGTCCATTTATAAGCGCTCCCGGGATTTCCTAGGCCCGCTATGATATACATTTAACTGCTCCTTTAATCCACCATGTATCTATTATAAAGCACCGAAAGCGGCGTGTCCGTATGTATACGGTAAATTGCTTCGGAGAATATTTTGCTGGCTGACAGTATCTTTAATTTGGGTATACGTTTTTCCATGGGTACAAACACGGTATCCAGCACCACCAATTCCTTGATGGGCGAATCCTGTATGCGTTGTGTCGCGTTGCTGGCGAGGATGGCGTGGGTGCAGCAGGTATAAATCTCCGCCGCGCCTTTTTCCAAAATCGCGTCCACGTCGTTGCACAGCGTCCCGCCGGTGCTGACCATATCATCGACAAGAATAACCCTCTTGCCCTCGATATCGCCAATTATGTTCATTACTACGGTATCATCGCCCGATTTAGGGCGGCGCTTGTCCACTATCGCCAAGGGCGTGTCCAAACTTCTGGCAAACGCGCGGGCGCGCCTAATGCCCCCCACGTCCGGCGAAACAACAACTATGTCCTCCATATTGCCTTCAAACTTGTCTCTGTAATATTGCTGCAGGATCGGGGTTCCCATAAGGTTGTCCATCGGTATATCGAAAAACCCCTGTATCTGCGAATTGTGCAAGTCCATCGTAAGAACGCGGTTTGCCCCCGCGGCTACGATCATGTTCGCCACAAGCTTAGCCGTGATAGGCTCGCGCGGGCGCGCTTTCCGGTCCTGCCTTGCGTAGGCGAAATACGGCACAACGGCGGTAATATGCCGTGCCGACGCCCGGCGCATGGTGTCTATCATAATTAAGAGTTCCATCAAATTGTTGTTGACCGGCGGCGATGTGCTTTGAACGATAAAACAGTCTCTGCCCCTGACGCTTTCATCTATGCGCGTGTAGATCTCCCCGTCCTTAAACTCGGTTGTCAGGCTTTTGCCCAATTTCAGGCCTACCTCCGACGCTATCCTCTCCGCCAGGTCTTTGTTGGAATTACATGAGAATATCATCGGAGCGCCGTTTATCGAGATCCTGTCCGCGCTTAGGTCAAAATTGTTCATCTTAACCACTCCCTATCTTCATCGTAATAATATCCACATTCATTATATTCCAAAACATACCGCCGCGCAAGAGGACAAATTTATTTCAAATTCAAAACGAAAGGGTTAATACCAACTTGGTATAAGGGGGAGCAAGGCTCCCCCAAGATTTTATTCTTTTGCGGCGTTTAATGCAAACTCCGTATTTATAAGCTCATCGAAGGGTACGCGGCGGGCGAGCTCGCCGCCCTGCTCCATTATGTCCTGTAGGAGGATGAAACCGTCCTCCAGGAAAATGCAGCTTGTATTCCAGGCGTCAAGCTGTTTGTGCCGCTCAATCATGAATGCCAGGTCTTCAATGGTGAATTCGCGGAAATGCGGGTGTATGGCCTCGGCTATTTCCATGCTGGAATGTTCGGCAACCCAGGTCATGCCCCGCTGGATGGCGTTTGTGAAGCGCTGGATTATCTCGGCGTTGTTTTCGATGTAGCTCTGGGTGGCCATGTAAACCGTGTAAGGGATCGCGCCGCTGTCCCTGCCCAGGTATGCGACTACGTGACCTATGCCGGCTTGTTCCAGAGCGAATGCGCTAGGCTCGAATTCGACGGTAAAGTCACCGATGCCCCCGGTAAAAGCACCGGCAGTTGATGTAAACTGAAGGTTGGTAAGAATTTCAACGTCTGCTTTCGGATCCATCCCATTCTGCCTGACAATGTATTCAAGCACCATCTGGGGCATACCGCCCGCCCTGCCGCCGATAATGGTAGCGCCCGCAACATCGTTCCAGGTGAAATCCGGCATTTCCGCGCGCGCGACAAGGAAGTTGCCGGCCCGCTGGGTCAGCTGTGCGAAGGCCACCGCGAAATCCTCGCGTCCCTCGTTATATACGTATAAAGCCGCTTCCGTACCCATAAGCCCGATGTCCGCCTCGCCGGTGATAAGCGCCGTCATGGTTCTGTCCGCGCCGTTGCCGACTGTCAGGATGATCTCAAGCCCCTCTTCCTCAAAGAAACCCAGTTCCAGCGCCACATACTGGGGCGCGTAAAAAATTGAGTGTACGACTTCGTTCAGCCGTACCCTGGTCAGCCCGCTGTCCTCCGATTGGCACGACGCAAGCGCGAAGGCCATAGCCAGCGCAAGCACAGCGGCAGCAATCCTCTTTTTCATTGAAAAAACTCCCCTTTTTGGAATTTACTTTACTATATTAGAAAGGGGATGTTTTTTGTGAGTTGTACGTTTTAATTGACGTTTGCGCGGGAGCGCGGGCGTCCCGCCCGCACTATCTTTTCTTCCTCACCCGCGCCGCATCCGCGCCGGAAACCGGATCATCGCTGTACCTGGCCAAATGGTAAAGCGCGGATAACTCGGTTATATCCTCCGTCTCACCAATTCCCTCGCTCAGCCGTTTCGCCGTGTCGGCGGGCTTCACCGCCAAACCCCGTTTGCGGTGAGCGTTTACCTTCTTTTTAAACATGGTACGTACAAGCCGGTTTGTGTTAAAGGCCACACGCCGTTGTCTGCGTGATTTTCGGCTCTCCGTATATACGCCTTCCTCATCGGCATCGCTGAAGTCCCCGAATTCATCCTTATCATTACGGATTTTTTTATACGAAAACAGGCTTGCAACGATAACCGCGGCGATTAGAACAACGGCAATAACACCCGCAGCCGTGACTAGGTTCCTGTACGAATAAGGCTCCGTATCTTCCCATTCATTAAAATCGTAAATTTTAAATTCGTCCTCGTACAATTCATTCACAGGCATTTCCAATTCGGTTTGCGATAAAAATAAACCAAGCTCTTCCGCCCGGGTTCGCGAGCTTTCAGGCAGGGCAAAATTTATCCGGTTATCGTATTCGGGGATTAAAAGAATTAACATCAGCCCCAGCCCCGCGAACACAAAGATATACGCGAAACACTGCCCCCTGCGGGAGACGCGTTTCGCTGAATCCTTACTCTGCTGCCTCCAGGAGCGCATTCGCGTAAGGAAATTAAACCCCGAATAAAATTTGCACAAGAAGCGGCTGACGGCGGTGATGATGAGAATAACCAGCGCGACGGGATATATATCCTTTGAAGCCTGGCTCCGGCCCACAAAAAGCGCGCATCCCGCAAGCCCGTTTAAAAATAGTGACAACAAAAACGAGCTGTCGGCAAATTCACAAGTCTCAGTGCGCGCGCTGTATATAAATAAAAAGGCAAGGCACGAAAGTGTGAGAATCAAGGGTATCCGGCTGTCGGGATTGCCGAATACAAGCAAAATAATCCCCGCAAAGACAATCAGCGACAGAAATTGCAGCGGCAAATAAACACTTTTTACCAGATTGGCTTCCCTAATAAGAAAAAACACGGTAAACGGCACAAGATATAAAAGCGGCAATACAGGCAGCCCCGGAACAAAAAACACAGTAATCACAATAAACCCGAAGGCAAAGCAACAAAAAACGCCCATCCGGGAGAGATACGCGTAAATAAGCTTCTGCGCGTCAGTCATTGGGAACCTCCCACGCCACAACCGCGCCTTTATACATATTTTTGTCGTGTTCACAGCGCGGCGCGATCCAGAGGACATCGACACCCGCTTCCACAGTGGCGTTATGCCACTCATACAACTCGCCGCCGTCGTAAGAGGATATTAGGGCAACAACCATTCCATCGGCGTTAAGCTCCGATTTTTCCGGGAGAAACGCCGTTATAGGCTCGCATATAACATTTTTGCTTATGTCCATACGCGCCAGTATCTCATAAATCTCGCGCAAATGGCGCATAGTCCGCCCTTTCTCCGCGCGTCCCGGCGCATACGTCACGCAATCCAGCCCGTTCGTCACAAAGCTTACGGGTATGCCCGCCTCAAGATACTGCCGCGCCAGAAACGCCGCCAGCCTTATGGCGTTCTCAAATACCCCGTCGCGGTAAAACAGGGAGTACCTTTGCATGTTCAGAACAATCCGCACTTCCTGCGAAACCGTATGCCCGTAAATATTGGACATTGGCACGCCCGTTTTAGCCCAGGCGTTGAAGTTGATTTGCCTGAAGCTGTCGAAGGGCTGGTACTCGCGTACACCGCCGAACTCAAAAGGGTCGGGCAGAATGAAGCGTTTGGTCAATACCTCCCCGCACAGCCGTTTATATGGAATTTCTATATCCGAAACCTCAATCTCCCGCGGATAGACCGTCAGGCTTTCGCTAAGCTCAATATCCTTTCTGTAAGTCCGCGAAAGGAGCATGTCGGAGGATAAAACCGTCCCCTTGCTGAGCACATAAAACCCACGTTTTTCGCATACCAGCAGGGTTTTACGCGTCACGCGCCGCTTACCGGGCACCGCAAACAAAGAACTGCGGTCCCTGCCGGAATAGGTACTCTTCCCGGAAAGGTCCGTCTGGCGAAGGTGCTGGCTCTGGGTGTACCGGATATTTATATACGGCATGGGGATGCGCTTCCCGTTCCAAACGGTTTCCTGAAAACCGACGGTTTGCCCCTCAAAGGCGTCGCGGGAGCCATAGCTTACCTCAACGGTAAGCTTCCTGCTCCACAGCTTCCTGTAGAAAAATTCCTGAATTATATATAACACAAAAAAAAGCGTGATAATAATCGCTACATGGGTCATGTCCGCTTATCCCAATTTTCAACGGGCGGCTTAACCTTGGCAAGTATCTCCGCCAATACCTCCCCGCCGTTGTTCTTCAGCCCGCCGCGCAGAATCATGCGGTGTACGAATACCCTCTCCGCCAAAGCCTGCACATCGTCCGGGATGACATAACCGCGCCCGCGTATCGCCGCCCAGGCCTTTGACATGTTCATCAAAGCCATACTGCCGCGTACGCTTACGCCCAGCGCCACATGCGGATGGCTGCGCGTGGCCTCGGTAAGCTCCACGATATAGCGTGCCAGGTCAGCGCTCATATAAATCTTTTTAACATGCGCCATCATCATATGCAATTCGTCCCCGCCGATAACGGCTTTCAGCCCGTCTAAAACCCCGGCGCCGCCCTGGCCCTGTAAAATCCGCACAGTCTCCTCCCCGGAGGGATACCCCAGCGAAAGCTTCGCCAAAAACCTGTCAAGCTGGGCTTCCGGCAGGGGAAACGTACCCTGCGTCTCAATCGGGTTCTGCGTGGCGATAACAAAATACGGCGGTTCCAGCTTATGCGTCACCCCGTCTATACTGACCTGCCGTTCCTCCATGCTTTCAAGCAACGCGCTCTGTGTACGCGGAGTCGCGCGGTTTATCTCGTCCGCCAGCAGTATATTCGTAAATACCGGCCCTTTTTTCAGCGTAAACTCAACGTTCTTAGGATTATACAGATTAATCCCTATAATATCCGACGGCAGCAAGTCCGGCGTAAACTGCACGCGCCCAAAACCCACGTCCAGCGAACGCGCCATTGTCTTTGCAAGCATCGTCTTGCCCGTACCCGGCGCATCCTCCAGCAAAACGTGCCCGCCGGCCAGCAAAGCCGCCAGAGCCGTCTCTACCTCAGCCGTCTTGCCCACTATCACGCGCTCGATGTTTTCCCTGATTGCCGAAAGGTTTTTTGCGAAGTCCATGTATCTCTCCAGCCCTATGATAAAATGTCCTTAATCACACCTGCGGTATGACGCGCATCCGCTTCCGTTATCCCATGGTGCGTAACCAGCCGGAAAATCCCGTGTTCGTGGCCGTTCGTCACTATACCGCGTTTTCGCAGTTCGGCCTGCATTTCATCTTTGGGATAGCTTGTTCCGTCAATATTGAAAAATATCATATTTATATCAATGCCGCCCGCTATGGTCACGCCCTTGATTTCCGATAAGAGTTTACCAAGGAGTTTTGCGTTGCTGTGATCCTCACCAAGACGCTTCGTCATTACATCCAGCGCCAGAAGCCCGGGCGCGGCAAGGACGCCGGCCTGCCTCATCCCGCCGCCCATCAGCTTGCGCTTGCGCCGGGCGCCGCCGATAAACGCCGCGTTTCCCGCCAATATGGAGCCTGCGGGGGCGCAGAGGCCTTTGGACAGGCAGAACATCAGGCTGTCCGTATACGCGGCTATCCCGCTTGCGGGGACGCCTAGGGATTCCGCCGCGTTAAACATCCTCGCCCCGTCAAGATGCACGGGAATGCCGTGTTCATTGGCGGTTTCATAGCATTCGCGCATAATTTCCAACGGCACAGCGCGCCCGTTAGCCAGCGCGTTTTCAAGGCAGATAAGCCCCGTCCGCGGTTCATGATAATCGTCTGATTTTCGTATGCGTTTCCTGATTTCGTCCGCGGACGGCATACCGCCGCAAAAAGGTATCGCGCGGAGCTGCACACCCGCGATAACCGCCGCTCCGCCCGCTTCATGCGCCACGATATGGCAGTCCTCACCCAGGATAACCTCGTCTCCGCGCTCACAATGGGCGAACAGCGCAAGCTGGTTGCCGAACGTCCCCGTCGGCACAAATAGCGCCGCCTCTTTCCCGACAACCTCAGCCGCGCGGCGTTCAAGCTCGTTTACCGTGGGGTCGTCGCCGTATACATCGTCGCCCAGCGCGGCGTTTTGCATAGCGTCGCGCATTGCCTGGGTCGGGTGGGTTACCGTGTCGCTTCTCAGATCAATTATTTTATTCATGATAAAGCTCCTTGCCGTATATTTTGCGGGCGAACAAAGTTCGCCCCTACGCATACATTTTTCATCGTTTTTTTGCAAATAATAAGGATAATGACTGGGGGGATTTGATATGTATAAAATCGGTGTGGCGGGGGACAACGGCGCGATTGCAAAGGAACTCCGGCAGTTTTTACCGCGTGTTCCCGACGCGTCCATAGATACCGCCGATGCCGGAGAGTGGGATGTTCTGGTTTTAAACGGCGGCGTTGGGCACGAAACGGGGAGTTTATCCGCGCCTGCCGTTGTGTTGAATTCAGACGAAAAAAATCTTGCCGGGCTTTTAGACCCAAGCTCTATCCCGCTTTTGACCATAACCTACGGTTTTAACAGCAAAGCCAGCATAACCGCGTCCAGCGTCCGGGACGGCGAGCTGTGCGTATGCGTCCAGCGTTCGTTCACAACCCCGTCGGGAAAGCGCCGCGAAAGGCAGGAATTCACCGTGGAAACGCGCAACCCCGCCGCAACGCTGGCAGCCGTTTCCGCCGCGCTGACCATGGATGCTGACTTTACCTGAATTACATCGTTACCGTAATTACGGCACAATTACGGACATCGCTTTTGACAATACCTCGTTTAAATCCGTGCCGGCGGGTATACCGCCCTGCGCCATATCGGGTTTGCCGCCGCCCCTGCCGCCGAAATTCTTTACCGTATCCTTTATGATATTGCCGCAGTGTACGCCGGACTTTACGCCTGAATCCGTCGCGGCGGCAAGGAATGACGCTCCGCCGTCCCCGTTCTTAAACAGCAGCAGGATAAGGCCGGGTTCGCCGCCCAGCTTGCCGCGAAGCTTGTCCGCAAGCTCACGCCTGCTTTCCGCGTCCGGAGCGTCTTCAAAACCTATTTCCCCCGCAGCCACCGATATTTTTCCAACAACTTTTTTTGCCGCCAGCAAATCATCGGCAATGCCCGCCGACGCGTCCTTCTTATACTTGTTCAGTTCTTTTTGCAATTCGTTCCGTTCCGCTAAAACGGCTTCGATTCTGGCCCCGAGGTTTTCCGGGCTTGTCTTTAAACGCGCCGCGGCCTTTTTAACGTTATCCTCCACTTCGCGGTAATATGACAGGGCGTTCAAGCCCGTAACCGCCTCTATACGCCGCACGCCCGCCGCTATGCCCGTTTCGGAAAGAATTTTGAACATGCCCGTTTCGGCGGTATTGGCGACATGCGTGCCGCCGCACAATTCCATGCTGTATCCGCCTAAATCGACCACGCGCACGCTGTCGCCGTATTTTTCGCCAAACAGCGCGACGGCGCCCATTTCGCGTGCTTTATCCGGTGTCGTTTCCGTAACGCCGGCGCAAAGGCCGGATAATACCCGGCTGTTTACCGTATCCTCAACTTTCAGAAGCTCCTCAGCCGTCAAGGGTTGGAAATGCGAGAAATCGAAGCGCAGCCTGTCGGGGGACACCAGCGAACCCGCCTGTTCCACATGCGTGCCAAGGATTTCCTTTAAGGCTTTGTGCAGCAGATGGGTGGCGGTATGGTTCCTTGCGGTGTTTATGCGTTTTTCCGTATCCAGCGCAAGCTCGGCCTTTTGACCCGTTTTAATCTCGCCGGAAGCAACCGTGCCGAAATGCGCGTACTTGCCGCCGGAGCGCTTGCAATCGTAAATCCGGACGATTCCCGTTTCCGTTCTTAATTCCCCGGAATCACCCTTCTGCCCGCCGCTTTCGGCGTAAAACGGGGTTTTGTCCGGCACGATGATAATATCCGCGCCTTCGCGCGCGATGCCGGATAAACAATCATTCTCGATAACGGCGAGGATTTCCGCGCCTTCAACCTTATATTGGGCATAACCCAAAAACTCCGTCTCCATATCGGCGGACAGGCGGTTCAGCGCGGTTTCCTCCGCGCCCATATAATTCGTTTCCCCGCGCGAGCCCCGCGCCCGTTCGCGCTGCTTTTCCATCTCGGCGTTAAACGCGTCCATGCCTATTTCCGTTTGCAAGCCTTCGCTTATCAAAAGCTCCTGCGTAAGCTCCGGCGGGAAACCGAAGGTGTCGTACATGGTAAAGGCCTGTATGCCAAGCTTCGCCGGGGTCAGCTTCCCGCCCGCGCCGGACAGGAACCTCTTCAGCACATCAACCCCGGAATCCAGCCGCTCGTTAAAGCGGCGCTCCTCCGTATCAATCATTTTGTGGATAAAATCGGCGCGGTCAACCAGTTCGGGATACGCCGCCTCGAACTGCTTCCGCGCAACCCCGGATATCCGCGTAAGGAAACCCTCGCCGTCAAAGCCCAGCAGTTTCCCGTGCAGCGCGGCTCGGCGCAGAAGTTTGCGCAAAACGTAACCCCGGCCCTCGTTCGACGGCAGAATCCCATCCGCCAGCATAAAAGTTATCGCGCGGGAATGGTCGGTTATTATCCGCACGCTTTTGTCCGCGGCGGGGGATTTTCCGTACTCAACGTTCGTTTCGGCGCAAACCGCGTCGCGTATGGCTTTCATCGTGTCCAAGTCATGGACGCTGCCGACGTTTTGCAAAACGAGAGATGTGCGTTCCAAACCCATGCCCGTGTCGATATTTTTCTTTTCAAGCGGCGTATAACTGCCATCCTCGTTTTTATTGAACTGGGTGAAGACAAGGTTCCATATTTCAATAAACCTGTCGCATTCGCAGCCCGGGCCGCATTTATCGTTATCGCATTCCGCGCTACCCTCGCCGCGGTCGAAATAAATCTCGCTGCTTGGCCCGCATGGGCCTGTACCGATCTCCCAGAAATTATGTTCCTTGCCCAGTTTGGCGATGCGGTTTTCCGGCACGCCTATTTTATCCCTCCATATTGATAGGGCCTCATCGTCTTCCAGATAAACGGAAGGAAACAGGCGTTCCTCAGGGATTTCCAGCACTTGGGTCACAAACTCCCATGCCCAGGCTATGCTCTCTTTCTTAAAATAATCCCCGAATGAAAAATTGCCCAGCATTTCAAAAAACGTACAATGGCGCGAGGTTACGCCCACGTTTTCAATGTCGTTCGTCCTTATGCATTTCTGGCAGGAGACAAGGCGCGGCGACGGCGGCTGTTCCTGGCCGGTAAAATAAGGCTTCAGCGGCGCCATGCCCGACGATATCAGCAGCAGGCTCTTGTCGCTTTGCGGTACCAGCGATGCGCTGTGTACGCGCATATGCCCTTTTTGTTCAAAAAATTTTTGGTACTTCTCTCGCAGTTCGTTAAGTCCTAAGCTCTTCATAATATTTTACGCCGGGTAAACCGGGTTCTCCTTATCTGTAAGCGTTGTGTCTATGCCGTATTTCAACGTATAGCGGTGTTTAAAGAAGTCCAGAGCCACTTGGGGGAACAGGGCGTAGCTCAGCACATCCTCTTCCTGCTCCGTGTACTCCTTAATCTCAGACGCGGCCTTGCCAAGCATCGGTTCAAGGAGCGTCGCCGGCGGCACGGTTATGGGCTTTTCGCCGCCGATGATCTTTTCGGTTATTTCTTCGGAAATAGGCGCGGGGGTCTGCCCGTACATGCCGCGGGCGAACTCCTTCGTTTCCTTTGTAACTACCTTGTAACGCTCGCCGGATATGACGTTCATGGTGGCCTGCGTGCCGACAAGCTGGCTGGAGGGGGTTACAAGGGGCGGATAGCCCAAATCGGCCCGCACGCGCGGTATTTCGGCAAGGACCTCCGCGTATTTGTCCTCGGCTTTCAGCTCCTTCAACTGCGAAACCATGTTTGACAGCATACCGCCCGGAACTTGATATTTAAGCATCTCAACGTCAACGGCCAAAACCTTCGTATCCATAAGCCCGGATTTAAGCGCTTTTTCACGCAGGGGACGGAAATAGTCCGCCATGGCGATAAGATTCTCCATCTTCAATCCCGTATCATAGCCGAACTCGCGCAGGGCTTCCGCCATTACCTCCGTTGCGGGCTGGCTTGTCCCAAGGGCGAAGGGAGAAGCGGCGGTGTCGATGATATCCGCGCCCGCTTCAACGGCTTTGAGGTAAGCCATGGACGCCATGCCGCTGGTGTAGTGGCTGTGTATGGCAAGGGGCAGGTTTACGGCCTTCTTTATCTCGCCGACGAGGGTATACGTTGCCGCCGGGGTCAGCAGCCCCGCCATATCCTTGACGGCGATGGAATCCGCGCCCATATCAGCCATGGATTTGGCAAGGTTTACAAAATATTCGATGGTGTGTACCTCGCTCAATGTATAGCAGATGCAGAGCTGGGCGTGGCCGTTGCTTTTCTTCACGGCTCTCACGCTGGATTCTATGTTGCGTATATCGTTAAGCGCGTCGAATATGCGCAGGATGTCTATGCCGTTCTCAACGGCCTTGCGTATAAAACCCTCGACAACGTCGTCGGGATAGCATTTATAACCCAGGACGTTCTGACCGCGGAAAAGCATTTGCAGCTTTGTTTTTTTAAAATGCCTGCGGAATGTGCGCAGTCTTTCCCAGGGATCCTCTTTCAAAAACCGCATGGCGGAATCAAAGGTAGCGCCGCCCCAGCACTCAACGGAGTGAAACCCGGCATTGTCCATGGTTTCAAGGATGGGCAGCATCTCCTCCAGCTTCATGCGCGTGGCGATAAGGCTCTGCTGCCCGTCGCGTATGGTGGTGTCCATAAACCTTATTGTTTTGGCGTTGCCGTTCATTTGCTCACGTCCTGATCCAATATTTGTATAATATTATATCATAAATGTTGATTTTTACCAGCCCTTGTGTTAAAATAATCTAAATGTGAGGATTACTTTCTAATGAGCGTGCTAAGCATCAGGGATTTTGAACCGGGCGATGAAGAACACTTCTACGGTATGGCTGCCGCATTCTATAAATCCGGCGCGGTTTACGATACGGTAAATCATGACTTTTTCCGTAAAACATTTAATGAATGCGTCAGTAAAAGCCCTTATGTACGGGGGATTTTTATATGCCGCGATAATGTAATAGGCGGATACGCCCTTCTTACCTTTACTTACTCAAATGAGTACGGCGGTAAGATTATGGAAATTGACGAGATATACATTAAAGAAGAATACAGAAAAAACGGCCTTGCCGGCTGCTTTATGTCAGCAATTCTTTCTGAGTATAAAAATGATATATCCTACGTTGAGGCGGCGGTAATGGAAGATAACGCGGCGGCAATAAGCCTGTGCGGGAAATTCGGGTTCATATCAAATAATTACTTATATATGCATAAAATTTGACAGCTTAAATAGAGGAGCGGTGGCAAGGTAATCAGAGGATAGGATAGCGGAATCCGTCCTGAGGGTGTGTTTCACCTTCAGGAATTCCCTGATGAATGTGCAAACCGCCGAAGGATGCGCGCCCGCGCGCGTAATCTTGAAGGTTAGGCTCAGCGCCTGCTTTTGCCTTGTACGTATATGTGTACTCGGAGCGCTATTTATACTTAATTGTATAAATGGCGTTTTTTATTTTTGAAAGGATGGTTTTCATGAAAACAACTGTCAGACTGCGCATGAGCACACATGACGCCCATTACGCGGGGAATTTGGTGGACGGGGCGCGGATACTGGCCCTGTTCGGCGACGCGGCGACGGAGCTTCTGATCATGAACGACGGCGACGAAGGGCTTTTCCGGGCCTATAACATGGTGGAGTTCCTCGCGCCGGTATACGCGGGGGATTATATCGAAGCCACGGGCGAAATAATAAGCCGGGGGAAAACATCGCGCAAGATGGTGTTTGAGGCGCGTAAGGTTATCGTCCCGCGCCCGGATATCGGCGAAACGGCATGTGATGTGCTGGATGAGCCCGTTATTGTATGCAGAGCCGAGGGCACATGCGTAGTGCCGCTGGAAAAACAGAGAAAGGCAGGGAAATAAAATGTCAAAACTCATCATAACAGCCGCCATATGCGGCGCGGAGGTCACAAAGCAGCATAACCCAACCGTACCGTACACCGTGGCGGAAATTGCGGAGGAAGCCCGCAGAAGCGCGGAAGCCGGGGCTTCAATCATCCATCTGCACGTCAGGCAGGACGACGGCACGCCCACTCAGGACAGGGAGCGTTACCGCCTCTGCATCGAAGCCATAAAGAAAGTCTGCCCGGACGTTATCATCCAGCCCTCTACGGGCGGCGCGGTGGGCATGTCCAACGAAGAACGCCTTCAGCCCGTTGATTTAAAACCCGAAATGGCGACGCTGGATTGCGGCACCTGCAACTTTGGCGGCGACGATATTTTTGTTAACACAGAGAATACTATTATCGAATTCGCGGCGAAAATGAAGGGATTGGGCGTGTTCCCGGAGCTGGAATGCTTTGACAAGGGCATGATCGACATGGCTTTACGCCTGCACAAAAAAGGCCATATCCCCGCGCCGCTCCATTTCAACTTTGTGCTGGGCGTAAACGGCGGCATCTCCGCCGAGCCGCGCGATTTAATCTTTATGCGCGGAAGCGTACCGCCGGGAGCGACGTTCACCGCCACGGGCATCGGCCGCGGCCAGTTCCCCATGGCGGCTTTATCCATAATTATGGGCGGGCATGCGCGCGTTGGGTACGAGGATAATATTTATCTGGAGAAGGGTGTTTTGGCGAAGTCCAACGGCGAGCTTGTCGCCAAGGCCGTACGCATAGCGCGGGAGCTGGGGCGGGATATCGCGTCGCCCGGCGAGGCGCGGACGATTTTAGGAATCGGGAGGTAACAGCTTTTCGATTTCATTCAAGTAAAACTTAATTGACTTTACCCGGCGTTCGATTATCTTATAATCCGATTCCTTGCCGGGCAGCAGTGTGCGGGTTATGTAGATATCCAGCTGCCCTGTGTAGTGCAGCAGTGATTTGGCGTATTTGGCCATATCCATGTGGGAATTAATATTCATATTGACACCTCTTATGTATATTATCATAAATGACCTGTGGTGTCAAACGTATTTACACCTGTAATGTGTATAAAGACAGTTAAAAATCATAATGATACCATATATAAAAAACTAGGAGGTATCATTATGGCGTCAATCAGAACTTCGTTTACTATGCGTATGGAGTTGGAGGTGCATTTGAAATTCAGCAAGATTGCGAAAAAGGAATCCCGTTCCATGGCAAACATGATCGAGTATATTTTAAAGCAAAAAATTGAGGAATTTGAAAAGGAACACGGTAAGATCGTATTAACAGACGAGGATTATGGATTAGAATAAGGCTACTTCACAGGAGGATTTTCTATGCAGAAAAAAGGCAACAAATACGGCTCCCACAGGGTTATCGAACCCGTGGGAGTGCTGACCCAGGCCGCGCAGAAAATTGACAACAGCATGGACGAGATATACTCGAACGAGATTTTAGCGGACGTTATCGCGCTGAACATCGATTCCGCCTCCTTTACGCAAATTAAAAACGACGTCGGCGGCGACAACGAAAAAATAAAAGAGCGTATAATGTCGATAGTCTCCGAGCGCGGCAAGATGCAAAACCCCGTTACGGGTTCGGGCGGCATGTTTATCGGCGTTGTAAACAAAGTCGGCGCCGATTTAGCCAGCCGCGGCCTGAAATCCGGCGATAAAATCGCTTCTTTGGTGTCGCTCAGCCTTACGCCGCTTAAAATCAAGGAAATCACAGCCGTCCACCAGAACATTGACCGCGTTGACATCATAGGCCAGGCCATCCTCTTTGAATCCGGTATCTACGCGAAGCTGCCGGACGATATGCCGGAAACGCTGGCACTGGCGGCTCTTGACGTGGCGGGCGCCCCCGCGCAGACGGCGAAGATGGTCAAGCCGGGCGACAGCGTGCTGATACTCGGCGCGGGGGGCAAATCGGGGATGATGTGCTGTTACGAAGCCAAAAAGCGCGTCGGCCCGACGGGCAATGTAGTCGGCCTTGTGCGCAGGGAAGAATACAAACGCCTGCTTATGGACAACAAGCTGTGCCACGGCGTTATCATCGCGGACGCGTCAAATCCCATAGAGTCGTTGGAAAAGGCCCTTGCCGCCAACAAAGGCAAAGAATATGATATCAGCATAAGCTGTGTTAACCTGGAAAAAACCGAAATGGCCTGTATCCTGCCCGTGCGGGACGGCGGCACCGTCTACTTTTTCTCAATGGCGACGAGCTTCACACGCGCCGCCCTTGGCGCGGAGGGCGTGGGCAAGGACGTAAACATGATCGTGGGCAACGGCTACACAAAAGACCACGCCGAAATAACGCTTGAAGTCCTGCGTGAAAGCCCGGCGCTTAGGGAGATTTTTAATAAGATGTATGTGTAGGCACAGGGAGGCGGCATATGAACATCAGCAGACGCAAAGCCATGTTCCCGGCCGTAACGGACGCGGACTGGAATAACTGGCGCTGGCAGATAAGAAATCGCGTCGAGGATATCGGCGCGCTTGAGAAGCTTATAAATCTGACAAAAGAAGAGAAGGAAGGCGTAAGCAAATGCCTTGGGACCATGCGCATGGCTGTCACGCCGTATTATCTTTCGCTTATCGACCCAAATGACCCCCATGACCCCATACGCAAACAGGCTATCCCCCTTGAGGCGGAGCTGCGCGCCGCCCCGGCGGAGATGGAAGACCCGCTGTCGGAGGACACGGACGCGCCCGTCAAGGGGCTGACGCATAGGTATCCGGACAGGGCGCTGCTGCTGATAACAGACCAGTGCGCCATGTATTGCCGCCATTGCACCAGGCGGCGGTTCGCCGGGCAGTCGGACGCGGTGCTTCCGTCGGAGCAGATAGACAACGCTATTGATTATATCGCTAAAACCCCGGAAATCCGGGATGTTGTGCTAAGCGGAGGCGACGCGCTGCTTTTAACGGAAGACCGGCTCGAATATATCATGAAACGGCTGAGGGATATACCCCATGTTGAGATTATCCGCATAGGCTCCCGTTTGCCCGTCGTTATGCCAAGCCGCGTTACGCCTGAGCTTGTGGGTATGCTGAAAAAATATCACCCGGTTTGGCTGAACACGCATTTCAACCATCCGTCGGAGATTACGGCGGAATCGGCCGAAGCCTGCCGCCTTATCGCCGACGCGGGCATACCGCTGGGCAATCAGAGCGTTTTGCTTGCCGGGGTGAACGATTGCGCCCATGTCATGAAAAAATTGGTGCATGAGCTTGTAAAAATCCGCGTGCGGCCTTATTATATTTATCAGTGCGACCTGAGCCGGGGCCTTGAGCATTTCCGCACGCCCGTAGCCAAGGGCATTGAGATTGTCGAAGCCCTGCGCGGGCATACATCGGGCTATGCCGTGCCGACATACGTTGTGGACGCGCCCGGCGGCGGCGGCAAGATCCCCGTCGCGCCCCAGTATCTGATATCGCAGTCGGCGGGCAAGACGATCCTGCGTAATTATGAAGGCGTTATATGCGCTTACACAGAACCGCGTGATTACAGGGAAACCTGCAAATGCGACGTATGCAGGGGCGAGCGGCAGCCGGCTTCGGCGGGGCTTGCGGGATTGAACGAAGGACGCGCCGCGTCCCTTGAGCCTAAAGGCCTTAAACGCAGCCAGAGGAGACATGCGAATGACGAATAAGTTAAACCTGAATTGGAAGCTGGCGGAAAAGTCCAGGGGACATGCCGCCAATATCGCGCGGGATGTTTTCAATTATATCGAAGGCCATACCACCGTGGCCGTAGAGCGCACGGTCGCAAGGCTTCTGGGCGTTGACGGCGTGCTGGACACCGTGCCTTTACCGAATATTCTGACGGATCACTTAAAGTCTAAACAGGCCGCCGGGGAAGGCGCGGCGTACCATCTGGGCAACGCAATGGCCGAGACGGGGCTTGAGCCTTATGAGATTGTAAAACGCCTGTCCGAGGGGCAGCTTGATCTGTTTAAACTTAAACGGCATAGTATAGACGCGATTCAGACGGCTGTCGGAAAGAAAGCGGCTGAAACCGTTCGAAAAATAAGCCTGAACCGGGCGAAACGCGCGGAAATGCTTGTCAAATACGGCGAAAAGACCGCCCCGCTGCTTTATGTTATTGTCGCAACCGGAAACATTTACGAGGATATCGTGCAGGCCAAAGCCGCCGCCGCTCAGGGCGCGGACATCATCGCCGTCATCCGCTCAACGGGGCAGAGCTTGCTGGACTTTGTGCCTTACGGCGCGACCACCGAGGGTTTTGGCGGCACCTTCGCCACGCAGGAGAACTTCCGGCTTATGCGCGCCGCGCTGGACGAATCGGCGGAAGCCTGCGGGCGTTATATCAGGCTGTGCAATTATTGCAGCGGGCTTTGCATGCCGGAGATCGCGGCAATGGGGGCTTTGGAACGGCTGGACGTTATGCTTAACGACGCGCTTTACGGCATTTTATTCCGCGACATAAACATGCGGCGCACCATGATTGACCAATTCTTCTCCAGGGTAATAAACGGTTTTGCCGGGGTAATCATCAACACGGGCGAGGACAACTACCTGACCACAGCCGACGCCGTTGAGGAAGCGCATACCGTGCTGGCCTCCCAGTTTATAAACGAGAGCTTCGCCCTTGGGGCGGGCATCCCGCCGAAACAGATGGGCCTTGGGCACGCCTTTGAAATCGACCCCTCCGTTAAAAACGGCTTCCTGTTCGAGCTGGCGCACGCGCAGCTCTCCCGCGACATATTCCCCGAAGCCCCTCTTAAATACATGCCGCCCACAAAGTACATGACGGGCAACATCTTTAACGGCTACGCCATGAACACTTTGTTTAACGCGGCCACCGTTATCACAGGCCAGCGGCTGCACCTTTTGGGCATGCTGACCGAAGCCATCCACACGCCCTTTATGTCCGACAGGGCCCTTGCAATTGAGAACGCGCGGTATGTTTACAACGCCATGGAGGATTTGGGTTCCGAAATAACCTTCAAGGACGGCGGCATCATCCAAACCCGCGCCAACCATGTGCTTGAGGAAGCTTGCGTATTGCTTGCCGATATCGAGAAGGACGGGCTTTGGAACACCCTTGAAAAAGGCAGCTTCGCCGGGGTAAAGCGCGGCAAGGACGGCGGCAAGGGCGGCGACGGCGTTTTCCCTAAGGAAAACAATTATTTCAACCCGTTTATACCGTTAATGCTTGGCAAAGGAAGTGAAGCGAATGGCTAAGGCCCTTAACCTTACGAAACTGACCGCCTACGGCGACACCATGAACGACGGCAAGATGCAGCTTTCCTTCACCTTGCCCGTTAAGAACGACGACCGCGGCAAGGAGGCCGCCAAAGCGCTGGCCCGCAAAATGGGCGTCGCCGACCCTTCCGTAACCCACAGCGGCGCGCTGGACGAGAATTTCACCTTCTACGTCGTTTACGGCTCCGTCAGCCACACCGTTGATTACGAGTCCCTCAGCGTCCACACCATCGGTTCCGACGTAATGGACATGGACGGGGTGGACGAATACATCCGCAGCCGTATACGCCGCAAAGTCGTGGTTGCGGGCGCGTCCATCGGCGACGACGCCCACACCGTCGGCATCGACGCCATCATGAACATGAAGGGCTTCGCCGGGCATTACGGGCTGGAGCGGTATCAGATGGTGGAGGCGCATAATCTGGGCAGCCAAGTGCCGCCTTACGAGTTTATGAGGAAGCTGAAGGAGTTGAAAGCCGATGTTGCGCTTGTCTCCCAAACCGTGACCCAGAAAGATATCCACATAAAGACACTTACAGAACTCGTTGAGCTGCTTGAGGCCGAAGGTATGCGCGATAAGCTGATCCTTTGCTGCGGCGGACCGCGCGTCAGCCATGAGCTTGCCAAGGAGCTGGGTTACGACGCGGGCTTCGGGCCGGGGAAATTTGCCGAGGATGTCGCGTCGTTCTTTGTTACCGATATGGTAAAACGGGGGCTTGTATGATTTATACAAGCCCTTATACCGATCCCGCCACGAATCTGGCAATAGAGGAATATCTTTGTGAAACCGTGAAAGACGGGGTGATTCTGTATTTATGGCAGAACGCGCGTACCGTTGTTGTCGGCAGGAACCAGAACGCCTGGCGGGAATGCCAGATCGAGTGCCTCCGCGCCGACGGAGGGACGCTTGTCCGCCGCCTGTCCGGCGGAGGCGCGATGTACCAGGATTTAGGAAACGTTAATTTCTCGTTCCTTGCGCCCGAGGGGCTTTACGATGTGGATAAACAAACCGATGTATTGATTGCCGCCGCCGCAAGCTTTGGCGTAACCGCCGAAAAAATCGGGCGCAATGATCTGCTTGCGCAAGGGCGCAAAATGTCGGGCAACGCGTATTATCAGCTGGGCAAAAACCGCTGCCACCACGGGACAATATTAATCAGCGCGGACCTTGAGGATATGGGAAAATACCTGCAAACCCCGCAGGGCAAGATGAGCGGAAAGGGCGTTGCCTCCGTACGGTCAAGGGTTGTCAATCTCTCCGAGCTTGCGGATATACGGCCGGAATCCATGAAAACCGCGATGATTAACGCTTTTGCGGAAATCTACGATATTACTCCCGATGTTACTCCGGCGTATATTGACATGGAAAGAATCACCGCCTTACGTGAACGGTACATATCGCCGGACTGGACGCTGGGCAAGCTGACGGATTTTACATGGGAAGCGGAACAGCGCTTCGATTGGGGGGCGCTGCATATCCGCCTGACCGTTGGCGAGGGCGTTATCACGGCGGCGGACATTTTTTCCGACGCTCTGGACGCGGATTGCATACAGGCGGCGCGTAATGCGCTGGCGGGCGTTGTTTTTAACGGGAACGCGATGAAAGAAGCCGTTCGCGGCGCGGGGGTTTACGCGGACGACATAGGCATGTTCGCGCAGTGCAGATTAGAATCATAGGGGAGGATCAACTTATTGAATTTTTAACATTAGGCTTGGATTTTTCAGTGTGTAAGATAAGGGATATCGATGAAAATATAGCTTAAACCGTCACGGGCTGGGCGTAAATGTAGAGGCCCCCGGGGCGAGCGTTATGACGAATACCGCCGTCGCCGTCGGGTTAATGTGAACGGTAAGCTGGAGCGCGGGGGTCGTCTTTGCGTTTCCCGGCACAAAGCTTACGTCGAAGGGAACGCCGTTCTCAACCAGCATGTTCGTTATAATATTCAGTTGGAACAGCGTAACGGGCTGATTATTGGCCATCTGCCGGAACAGATCCAATGAAAACAGCGTTATTAGCTGGCTGCTGAACGGAGGCATTTTTAACCGCCTTTATATTTATTCAATGAATAGGGGTGTACGCGAGGGCCGCCCCTATAATATATTATGCAAGGAGGACAAAAAAGTAGATAATACGGAAATAACCGGCAGGCTTGAACAGCCCGCCGATTACCGCGCGGTTGAGGAGCTGACCCGCGATGCTTTCTGGGGTTATACCGGCCCCGCCTGCGACGAGCATTATCTCGTGCATATCCAGCGCAAGCTTCCGTCATATATGCCGGAGCTGTGCTTCGTTGCGGAAGTCGGCGGGGAACTGGCGGGCAGTATTGTTTATACTAAAAGTAAGATCGCCGGCGCGGACGGGGGCGAAACGGACGTGATTACGTTCGGGCCGGTCAGCGTTTTGCTAAGAAATTTACAAATCCGGCTGGGTAATTATAATTGATTTGTCAAATAGAGTATTTTATGATATATTGAAAAAAACGATAGGGCTGATATCACTGGTACTTGAGGCTTTAAGGATTACCGGGATGACATGCGCGTCCTGTTCCGCGCGGGTTGAAAAAATGGTTGCGAAGATGGGCGGCGTGCAAAGCTGCGTTGTTAATTTGGCTGCCGAACGCATGTCCGTGGTGTTTGATCCCGCGCAAACAAGTCTTGACGCAATAAAGCAAAGGCTCGAAAAAGCCGGGTTCGGCTGGGCGGAAATAAAGAAGGAAGAAGATGCCGGCAGGCGGCGTAAAGAGAAAGAGATAAAGAACTTGCGCCTGCGTTTTATAGTGTCGGCTGTTTTTACCGTGCCGCTTTTGTATATTTGTATGGGGCATATGCTGCCCTTCGGGCTGAGCTTACCGGTTCCGCACTTTTTTCACCATCACCACAACCCGCTTAACTTCGCGCTGGCTCAGTTAGCCCTGACCGTCCCCGTTATTATCGCCGGATACGGATTTTATGCCGTGGGATTTAAGGCCGTATGGCTCAGGGCCCCGAATATGGACAGCCTTATCGCCCTGGGGACATCGGCGGCAATGATATACAGCTTTTACGCGACATATAAGATAATCACAGGCGGCTTGTCATTTGCCGGTTATTTATACTATGAGACGGCGGGCGTCATAATAGCGTTAATTTTACTTGGCAAAACATTGGAGGCCGTGTCCAAGGGAAAAACAGGCGACGCCATAAAAAAGCTGATGGGGCTTAGGCCAAAGACAGCGATTGTCGTAAAAGACGGGCGTGAAACGGAGGTTCCCATCGACGCGGTTGCCGCGGGGGACATTGTCCTTGTAAAGCCCGGCGGCAAGATACCGGTTGACGGAACCGTTGCCGAAGGCTCGACCTCAATAGACGAGGCAATGCTTACAGGCGAGAGTATGCCCGTTGACAAAAAACCAGGTGACAAGGTTTACGCGGCAAGCATCAATAAAAACGGCGTTATTAAATTCAAGGCGGAAAAAGTGGGCGGGGAGACCGCGCTTGCCCAGATAATCAAGCTGGTGGAGGACGCCCAGGGGAGCAAGGCGCCCATCGCAAGGCTGGCGGATACCGTTTCGGGATTTTTCGTTCCCATCGTGTTCTTAATCGCCGTCATGGCCGCCGTCGCGTGGTTTATCGCCAACAGGGATGTCACCTTCTCTCTAACCATATTTATTTCGGTGCTTGTAATCGCCTGCCCATGCGCGCTGGGGCTTGCCACGCCCACCGCCATAATGGTCGGAACCGGGCGCGCGGCTGAAAACGGCATCCTCATCAAAACCGGCGAGGCCCTTGAAACCGCGCATAAAATACAGGTCATCATCTTTGACAAAACCGGGACAATAACCGAAGGCAAGCCCGAGGTTACGGATATTATATGCGGCGGAACGGAGCGGGAGCAATTGCTCCAAATTGCCGCGTCCGCCGAGAAGGGGAGCGAGCATCCCCTTGGCGAAGCTATTGTAAAAAAAGCGGAGGGTGAAGGCCTCCCGTTTTTACCCGCAACGGATTTTGAAGCCCTGACGGGCATGGGAATACGGTGCTTTATAGGCGAAAAGCCTGTTTTGGCGGGAAATCGCAGACTTATGGACGAAAACGGCATTTCTTCCGGTGATTTGGAAGCGGAGGCCGACCGTCTCGCAAATGAGGGCAAAACGCCTATGTATATTACCGTTGACGGAAAAATGGCGGGTATTATCGCCGTTGCCGACGTTATAAAGGCAAGCAGCGCCGCCGCGGTCAAAAAGCTTGCGGGCATGGGCATCGAGGCGGTGATGATCACTGGCGACAACGCGCGCACCGCACACGCGATAGCCGGTCAAGCCGGCATAAAAACGGTGCTGTCCGAGGTATTGCCGCAGGATAAGTCAAACGAAATAAAGAAACTCCAAGCCGGGGGCAAAATAGTGGCGATGGCGGGCGACGGCATAAACGACGCGCCGGCCCTCGCCCAGGCGGATATCGGCATAGCCGTCGGCAGCGGCACGGATGTGGCGATGGAGAGCGCGGACATCGTTCTCATGCACAGCGACCTGAACGATGTGCCCACGGCCATTCGCCTGTCCAGAGCAACCATCCGCAACATCAAGCAAAACCTGTTCTGGGCTTTCGGATATAACACCGCCGGGATACCCGTTGCCGCCGGGCTGCTATATATCTTTGGCGGGCCGTTGCTGTCCCCCGTTTTGGCGGCGGCGGCGATGAGCTTGTCCAGCGTGTCGGTTTTGGTGAACGCTCTTAGGCTGAGGGGGTTTAAGGCGTGACTAAAAAAGAGAGGTTTGATCACATTGTTCAGGTTAATAGAGGAATGCCATGATTTATTAAAGAATTGCGGGGTTTCTTATGCCTTTTGCGGGGGTTATGCGCTTGAACTGTTTTTGAATAGAAAAATACGGCCCCATTCCGATATTGACATATCTATTTTCGATGAGGACAGGAAAAGCATAATAAAGTTTATGCTAAGCAAAGGCTGGAATGTTTATGAGCATAAAGCCGAATGGATAAATAATAAAAAGGGCTACAGTTATCTGCGGCCGGTACTAACCACTGATGACGCTAATATTACACATCTTCATAGCGTTTGGGCAATCAAGCCCGATTGCTCATTCTTCAAGATTGAACAAAAACCCGGTGAAGAAAGTATTTATCATTATGAAATCTTAAACAAGGAGCAGATGCATTTTGATTTTCTTGAAATCATATTCAATAAGCGTCAGGACGGCTTATTTGTTTGTAACAAGGACAAGAACATAAGCAGAGAAATTGATAAGGCCATATTATTTAATGAGGGCATACCTTATCTGGCTCCGGAACTGATGTTGTTCATTATCTCCAATCCGGTATATATAGAATCCGAATTCCACCGTGAAAAAAATCACATTGACTTTAACTCAGCCGCGCCTTTTCTTCCGGCGGAAAATAAGGACTGGCTGATTAACGCGCTTGAAACGGCGTATCCTGAGGGTAATAAGCGTATCGGCGAACTAAAAGCCATGTGATTACGTCATTTATTATTACGGGAGGTTATGTATGCAATCAGTGATAAAAATTGAAGGCATGTCCTGCTCACATTGTGAAAACGCAGTTAAGGAAGCAATTTTAAGGCTTAGCGGCGTATCGCAAGTCATTGTTAGTTTAAAAGAAAAAAATGCCGCCATAATTCATAATGGGCGGGCGTCTATGGAAGATTTTAAAAACGTAATTGAGGAATTGGGTTTTGACGTTATTTCAACATAAATATTGTAAATTCGCGGACAATATGGTAAAATAGTCAAAAACCACTCGGAGGCCTGAACTGCATATGAAAAAAAACTTTCTGACGATTGTTGCCGCTTCGCTCCTGCTTTGCCTGTCCCTTACCGCAAGCGCCCACGCGTCGGGCGTTACGCCGGGATCATCCGCCGATCCGCTGGTGTCCCAAAGCTACGTTGACGACAGATTCGAAGAGCTGCTGCAAGAGTACCAGGATTTGCTCAGCAACGTAACCATGCACCTGACAGACCGCCACCTGGACATCATCGTTGAGGATGTTATCAGGACCCTTGAAAACACAGGGCATTCTCAAGCTCAGGGCACAACGTTTACGCCGGTGCACATGCTGGCCGGGCAGGTTCTTCTGGGCGGCGAGGGCACCGAAATCATCCTGCGCAGCGGTATCGCGACGGCTTATGTGTTCGGGCAGAACGGCTTATCCGATGTAACACTGGGCAGCGATATCTTTGGCAATGAGCAAGTGCGCCTGAACCACCTCCTTATCGTCCCCCGCGCCGACGGCAGGGGCGTAAGGGCCTCAACGGAATGCTGGGTACTGGTCAAAGGCACATACACATTAACAAACTGATTGCTTTTTGTGATTTATCACGGCGCCCGCGCCATATCCGCGGTTGAAAAATAAATTAAATAAAGGCTGATTACGCTAATGCACAACACACTGCCCCAACGCGCTTTGATTTTACTGGGTGTTTTCGCCATCGTCTTTTTCTTGTTTCCACATGATATTGCGGCTTTTGAAACCTATTATACGGACACGGCATACGAATACATCTCCAAGGGCGTGGTTTACGAGGAATCCCGCCGCATCACCGATATGGGCCTTTTGGACGTGTTCGTCCTGCGCATACCCGCCAACGACCCCAACATACTGCTTTCCGCCGCTCCTTCACAGGTTGAGCCGGGGCTGAAAGAAACAGCGTCAAACCTCCTCCGCGGCACAGGCGCGATAGCCGGAGTAAACGGGGATTATTTCGGCATGGCCGGGTCACACTCCATGCCCTCCGGGCTTCAGGTAGACATAAACGGCGTCCGCTCCATCAGCAACAACACCAACATAGGCAGCCGGAGGTTCTCCTCTTTCATGCTTGCCGACGACGGCAACTATTTTATGGACTATGTAAACGCCTTCATGCTCTTCTTAAATGACGGCGTGGAAAACATACAAATCGGCTCATTGAACAAAGTCTCGGATTTAGCCGGCACTTCCATACTGACGGCGGATTTTATGCCGGACACCTCATCAATTGACGAAAGAATCTCAGACGCGGTAAAAATCGTCGTAAGCGGCGGAATAATTACCTATGTCTCCGCTAAGGGCGAGACGGTCTCCATTCCGCAGGACGGCTATATTGTCATCCTAAGCGGCGCTTATGCCGACGAGGTTATCTGGCAGTTCCGCCCCGGGCAAAGGGCGGAGCTGGGCATCCACGCCGATTTTAACCTCTGGGGCCTGCAAAGCGCCATCTCCGGCGGCGGCAGAATCCTGATTAACGGACAGCCCGTAAGCGAAGGGCAGCAATTCGCCTCAGGCGTTCACCCGCGCACCGCAATCGGTTTAAGTTCCGACCAAAAGGAAATAATCTTAATGGTGGTGGACGGACGCAGCCATTCCGTCGGCGTGACTCACTACCAGCTTGCCCAGCTTATGCTTGAGGCGGGCGCGTACGACGCCATGCATCTGGACGGCGGAGGCTCATCCGAAATGCTTATAACCCGCGCGGGCTCAAACGAGCTGTCCATCGTCAATTACCCCAGCGGCGGATTTGAGCGCAGGATAATCAACGCCCTGGGCGTTTATGTCCAGGCCCCCGCCGGCACGCTCCATTCCCTTGTTATCGAGCTTCCCGAAACCGTAATCCGCTCCGTGCCCAACCGCGTAAGCGTCTACGGGCTGGACGAATACATGCGCCGTATCGACATCCCGCATGGGCTTGTAAACATCTTCGCGGACGGCAACAGCAGTTTCACAGCCGACGGCTTTACCGCCCATGAACAGGGCCTGTACACCGTCACGGCAGCATACGGGGGCCACACCGCCCAAGCCACCGTATTCGCCACCGAACTTTTTGAGATAATACCCAGCGTTAAGGAAATGAAATCATCCGTAGGCGGTATATATTTCCTAAACTTTTCAGGCGTCGGGGAAAACGGCAATGTCTTTACCATCGCCCCGTCCTCCGTCTCAGTTGAGGTTTTCCCCGCTTCCCTCGGCTCCGTAATGGACGGCGTGTTTATGGCGGAATCTCTCGGCGCGGGTTGGCTGCGCTGCCATATCGGGAGCATAAGCGCCTACGTCCCGCTGTATGTAACCATCCAAGCCCAATTGATTGACCAGCTCTCGGGAAGCAAGCCTATCCACTTCTCGGCTGTCCCGGAAAGCGCAAACGCCGCCGCGTATTACACGCAAATACCCGACTATTTCATGCCCGTGGCAACGCTTATGTACCATTTCCAGGAGGCCGACCACACCCAAGCCGCCTACGCGCATTTTTCGGATATAACAAGCACGGCGGCAAGAGGCTTCCGCCTGTCCGTTTACGGCGACCTTAGCGGCAACTGGCTGCGCGGCAGGGTCGTTGACGCAAACGGCGAGCATTACCTGATTGACTTCGCCCGCGTCATTGACTGGGAGGGCTGGAAGGACGTTGAGGTCTGGCTGCCTCCGGACATCGCGTATCCCATAACCCTTGACCGCGTTTACGTCGCCTCAACAAGCGCCGACCGCGAAATTAACAGCCAGCTCTGGTTCAGTAACCTCCGCGGCCTTTACGACTACATCGACATGTACCCCGAGGTGATAACGCCTCCCAACGACCGCTTCCGCGACGATATGCACGTCGTATTCTACGAATTTTCGGACTACGGCTATGACATCACCTTTATGCCGGACGCTTCCGCGCCGTCTGCCGGGCGCGCCCACGAAAGCCGCGCCATGGACGTGTTTCTGTTCAACGCCTCCGCCGGCGTATACACGGGCAATTTCACCCAAAGCTTCTACAACGACAGGCATTGGACGCTTTCCCAAAACCAAACGCACTTGGTTGAATACGCGCCCGAATTCAACAATTTCGGCATAGGCAACCTGTACATCATCCAGCTCACCGCCGCCGCGACGGGCGGCAACACCGGGCTGATGTTCGCCGACAGAACCCAGTGGGGGCGCATCAAAAACGCCATTGACATGAGCTATACAACAAACATCATGCTGCTGATGGACGAAAGCCCGCTGCATTTCGCCAACAAAAAGGAGTACGACCTGCTCCACAGCCTTCTGCGCGGCTACGCCAAGCGCGGCTACAATTTCTTCGTCCTCTCGTCCTGCGGCGCCTCCCCTGAGGTATCTGTTATCGACGGCGTGCGCTACATGCGCTTCGGCCCGCTGTACAGCGACGGCGTGCTGAACGAGGATTTCAGCGTATTGAGGTTCAGGCTGGGGGATTGGGATATTAAATACAGCATTGAGAATATATTTGAGGGATATTGAACCGGATATGGACTATATAAAATATATACGCGGAAAAGTGGGCCGCGACATGATTATTGTGGCCGGCGCGGGCGTTTTTATCTATAAGGACGGGAAAGTGCTTTTGCAAAAACGCAGGGATAACCAGTGCTGGGCGTTGCACGGCGGCTGTATTAATATCGGCGAAACCGTCGAGGAGGCCGCTAAGCGCGAATTATATGAGGAAACCGGACTTATTGCCGGGAAGCTGGAGCTTTTGGGCGTGTTTTCTGGCAAGGATATGATATATACA
>WRAC01000020.1 GCA_009780415.1 Defluviitaleaceae bacterium
CAAACCGCGCGGGTATTTTTCACTTGGCGCGGTCGGGGTGGATTACCATATCACGCTTAGGGCGATTTTGAAGGACCTTGACGCGCTTCTGCGCCGGAAGGGCTTTGTTTTTGACAGCCATATCTCCGTCGATACGGGGCCGCTGCCGGAAAAATTACTGGCGGTTAAAGCCGGCTTGGGTTTTATCGGGAAGAACGGGCTGTGCATATCGGATGCGTTCGGTTCCTTTTTTAATATCGGATATATGATTACAACGCTGAGAATAGAGCCTTGGCACAGCACGAATACGGAAAGCTGCGGCGAATGCGACAGATGCGTAATGGCCTGCCCGGGCGGAGCGCTTGACGGAGTGTACGACTTCACGCGCTGCATATCTTACCTGACGCAAAAAAAGGAGGAACCGGGCGTTTCCGAACGCCGCCTTATGGGGCTTTGCCTGTACGGGTGCGATATCTGCCAAAAGGCCTGTCCGTATAACGCGAACACATACGTAGGAAAAATTGAGTCTCAGGACTACATCGCGCCGGAATTAAGCGAGCTGCTCGCGCTTACAAAGAAGGATTTCGATTTTAAATATAAGTCTACGGCCATATATTGGCGCGGGCTTGAGAACCTTAAACGGAACGCCGCGATTGCGCTGGAAAATTATAATGTAGAAGGAGAGAGCTGAAATGGCGTGGAATTCCGGGGGATTGCGCGGCGGGACGCTGGAGGAGCTTATAAACCTTACAAACGAGGGTTACCGCGCAAAGGGGCTGGCGGTAGTCCAAAAAATACCTACGCCCATTACCCCCGTTAAGCTGGACAGCGAGAGCCATACGATCACTCTGGCGTATTTTGAGCAAAAAAGCACCGTTGACTACATCGGCGCGGCGCAGGGGCTGCCCATCTGCTTCGACGCTAAGCAAACGGGCCGTAAAAGCCTGCCCATTCAGAACATACACGAACACCAAATACAGTTTATGCGCGAGTTTGAGAACCAAAAGGGCGTTGCGTTCCTGCTGGTGCATTTCACGGAGCCCGACCAATATTTTATGCTGCCATACGGTACGCTGGTCAGGTTTTGGGACGCGGCAAGGCGCGGCGGGCGCAAGAGCATCCCCTTTGACGACTTTGACCAGCGCTTGCGTATATATAATAAGGACGGTTTTTATATACATTATCTGGAAGCGATTAACACGTATTTTGATATTAAATAAGGCTTTTATAATTGGAGGTTTTGACGTGATTAAAGATGATATCATTACACTGGCGGAGAAGTTTATAGAAAATTCCCCCAATAATTACATAACCGAAGAAATCGCTCTGCATCCAAGATGCGCGGGCATGAAAATATATGAAGCCCCTATATTCGCTTTTGGGTCGGCGGATGACGGGCTTTATAATGAATATAAATCATTTGATGTAATCGGCAGCCACTTTTTAAGCCCTGCCGAATGGCTGCGGAATGCCAAAACAGTCATATCTTTTTTTCTCCCTTATACCGAAAAAATTAAAACCGCCAATTCACTGGACTGTCAGTGGCCTGCCGATGAATGGCTGCACGGAAGATATGAAGGGCAGATTTTATTAAAACAGCTGTTAGAGTATATTGTGAAATTTTTATCGGAAGCGGGCTTTAAGTCCATCGCCCCTTCAAATGACCAGCGGTTTAGAACAGGCGACGAAAATATTAAGTTCACATCAAACTGGTCTGAACGGCATGTCGCATATGCATGCGGATTAGGGACTTTTGGGCTGTCAAAAGGAATTATTACGAAAAAAGGAATGAGCGGAAGGCTTGGAAGCGTTCTGACAGAGCTTGATTTACCGAAAGACAGCAGGGATTACAATGATATATATGAATATTGCGCCATGTGCGGAATATGTATTGACCGCTGCCCCGTTCACGCAATATCTTTTGAGGACGGAAAAAACCACCCAATTTGCGGCGATTTCTTGGGTGAGGTAATGGAAAAGCAAAAGCCTCGGTATGGATGCGGAAAATGCCAAGCCGGCGTACCCTGCGAAAGCGGAATTCCAATGAAATAAGCTCAGCCAAATGCGCGGCGCATTTTTTCACAGTAATACCGCACGTTTTCCCATATCGCGTCGGGCGCTATCAGATGGTCGGGGCAGGGGATATATCCGCCCAGCTCCACTATAGGGCGCAGCCGTTCAATCTCGCGGTCAACCGCGGCGTAATCCGCGGCAAAGGCCCTCTTATCCATTCCGCCTATACCAAGCAAGGCTTTTCCGTGTTTTTCGCGCCAGGGAGCGAAACTGCCGTCACAGTCCTCCCAGAAATGCGCGAAATCGAATTGCGCGCCCGATGAAAGAACCCGCTCCGCCACTTTGATTTGCAAATCGGCGGTAACGCGGAGGATTTCGTCATATAAACCTTCAGCCATAAATCCGTAAAAGGAATCAGCATGTCCAAGGCTTCCGGGCTTCCCATACCGGATGTTTCCACACATGCGCGCACGCCTTCGGCTTTAGCGAGTTTTAATACCTCGCGGCAAAAATCCGCCTGTGCCAACGATTTGACGCGGATCAGGGATATATGCAAGCGGTACGGACACCCTCTGGAGTTGATCCAGAAGGACATCAGCACGGTTAAGTACAAGCCGCAGAGATTGTGGGAGTGGGTTAGGATAGCGAAGGAGGTTGCGTTAAGTTAAACTATATCCCATGCTTTATATACGGCGCGGATCCTAATCCAATACCAGCCGCAGTTCGCGCGCTTCGTTGTTCCATGTTACCGTGCCGTATTTCTCCAGCAGCTCAAAGTCGATCAGGGTTTGCCCGTCAATGACGAAGCATCTGACCGCCTCGCCTGACAGGTATGTCTGTATTCTGGTTGAGTAATAATTACTCTTAAACTCCCCGGCGGGTACGGCGTATCTGTTCCAGGACAGGGGGGTTATGGTTTTATGCGGGCTCCGCTCAACGCTCAGCGTCATGTTATCGCCGTCCCAGAACACGTCAAACCCGTAATTCGCCAAATCCTCAACGGCTACCGCCGGGCGCCCGTACGCGTTGTACGTCGGCATGGCGTGGCCGTTTACCGTCGCCTGTATGTCGGTGTGCGTCACAAAGCCCAGTACGCCTTGCTGTGTGCCGCGCTGGCGGTTGCCGCTTACAAACGCGCCGTCTGCGGGGCTGGGGGTAATAGCGGGGGGTAAGGTAGGCTCCGGGGTAGGGCGCGGGGTATAGAATCCGGTTGTATGATGCCCCGGCGTAAGCGTGGGGGTCGGGAACGGCGTGTGGACCGGCGTGGGCGTAGCGGGCTCGTAGACCGATAACGCGGCGGAGTCCGAGGTGTCCGTACCCTCGCTGTTCCTGACGACGCAGCGGTACCGGTTGCCGCTGTCGGAGAGCCTGACGTTTGAAACCGTCAGCGTATCGCTTGTGGCGCGGGCAATGTTTGACCAGCCGGAGCCGTTGTTTACCTGCCATTGATAAGACGGCGCGGGAATGCCGTTAGCCATAACGGTGAAGGTGGCGCTTTGCCCAACCATAACGTTTTGGTTGAATGGGTGGCTGATGATTGACGGGGCGGTGCCGTCTTCGCCGCTTACAGCCAGCCAGGCCTCGTTTGAGGTTACGGAACCGTGGTTGTTGGTTACGACGCAGCGGTAGCGGTTGCCGTCGTCGGAGGCCGTGACGCTGCGTACCGTCAGCGTGGTGTTCCTTGCGCCGGATATGTTTGACCAGCCGGAGCCCGTATTGACCTGCCACTGGAAAACGGGCGCGGGGCTGCCTACGGCTTCGATTGAGAAAGTCGCGCTGCGGCCCGGGTCTGTGCTTACGTTCAGCGGGTGGGACGTGATTACCGGGACGGTTGGGTCTGGGCCGCCCGGGCCGCCGGTTGTGCTGACCGTTAACGTGGCGGCGTTAGATTCGGCTTTACCCAAGTTATTTGAGGCGACGCAGCGGTATTGGTTGCCGCTCAGGGATTCGGCGACGCTTTGGAGCGTCAGGGTGGTGCCGGTCGCGCCGGGTATGTCGCTCCAGCCGGAGCCGGAGTTGACCTGCCATTGGTACGTTGGCGCGGGGTTCCCGGCAGCCGTTGCGGTAAACGAGGCGTTTTCGCCGGGCGCGACGGTACGGTTCAGCGGATGGGTCGTAAATGCGGGTTCCGCTGGCGCGGCGCTTACCGTTAGGGTGAACGTATGCGTGCTGTTAGGGGGAACGCCGTTTCCGGCCGTTAACACGACGGCATATGTGCCTGTTGGGAGGCCCTCGCCGATGTCCAGCCATTTATCCTCGGCGTTCCATACGATTCTGTTGCCGTGGTTGGTATTCCCGGCCACTACGGGGGCGGGGATGCCCGTTAAAGTGAAGGCGGATGTGTTTGTGGCCTCATATCCCACTGCCAGTGACATTGCCGCCGGGCCTGTGATGGTTGGGGCCACGGGAGCTTCGCTTACCGTCAATACGGCGGCGCTTGATACGATTTTACCCGCGTCATTCTCTATAATACAGCGATACTGGCTGCCGTCCATGGAAGGTGTGGCGCCAGATACCGTAAACGAGGCGTTTTTCGCGTCGTAGATATCATTCCAGGTAGTGCCGCCGTCGGCGCTGTCCTGCCATTGGTATGTCAGCGTGGGCGTGCCCGCCGCGATTACGGTAAAGGTGGCGTTTCCTCCGGGCACCGCAGACTGGTTCGCGGGCTGGGTGGTTATCGAGGGCGGTGTTATAATGACGTTAAAGGTTACGGTAAGCACCACATCGGGGATGTTGGTGCCGGACACGGTTATTTCCTCACTGTAGTTTCCATCATCTAAACCCGCCTTGGGACGGATGGTGAACGTCGCCTGTGCGTTTGTCGCCGCGAGGTTGGTTGTAGAAAGAGGCGTTATGTCGAATATTGAATTAGGTGCTGGCGGCGTAAGTGTAATTGACCCCGTCCCTGTGTTTTTTATCGTAACGGTACGCGCCGCGGGCTGGGTATAGGGCCTTCCCAAGGCGCCGAAAGATATGGGTTGCGCCGGGTCTGGATTTACCTCAACCGAGTACGTCAGCGGGGGAATTATGGAAAAGTTCGCCTGAACCTGAGCGGTTGCGCCGTTGCTGCCCGATATGGTTATCGTTTCGTTGCGGTTTCCAATCAGCAAATCCGATCTGGGCCTGATGGTGAATGTGGCTGTGGAGTCGGTTGAGGGGAGGGAAGTTGTTGAGAGAGCCCCTATCATATAATTGGTTGAAGTTGGCTGTACAAGCGTGATTTCTTCCGAACCAACGTTTGTAATAGTAACGGTCACTTCCGCCGGCTGGGTATATGTATAGGGCGCGGTGGCGGAATCCGCTTCAACGGAACCGAATTGAACGGGGCTCGGGCTTGCGCTTATCAGGTAGGTGGGGCCGGCCGTCACGCTGAATTGCAAATCAACCGTTGTGCTGACCGCGCCGCTATTGCCCGATATCGTCAGCGTTTCGTTATAGTTTCCGGGAGTCAAACCCGGTTTGGGCCGTATTGTAAGTGTAGACGTCGGGTTGACCGCCGTAACGGGATTTCGGTCAAGCGTCCCTATGTTAAAGTTAACCGGAAGGTGCGGTAAAAGCGTAACCGCGCCGGTACCCGTGTTGGTTACCGTAAGCATCTGTGTGGCGGGCGGGACGGCGTAACCCTCTTCAACGCTGCCGAAGTCCATGGGAGACGGGGACGCGCTTATGCCAAACGTGGGCGCGGGGCTGACCGTCACCTTGAATTTATTCGATGTTACGCCGCTTACAGTGTTAAATGTCAACGTATGCTTCGTTGTGTCATCCGCAGACATAAAGGTTCCGTTGCCGTTTAAGGTTAATGTCCCCACACCGGCGCTGTTGATTGATACATTGCCTTGAACCGAAACGCCGGTCGGAAGGCTTGGCGTTATCGTCACGGTGTAGGAACCCTGCGCTATCGCGGTTGTTTGGATGGGGAATGTAACGGTGCCGGATTGGTTTACCGTCAGCGTACCGGCCTGTGCGCCGACCGTAATAGTCCTTGGCGTCCTTGTAACGGTTATGTGGTAGTAAAGGAACACATTGCTGTCTTCGGTGTGAGATACCTTTATGTAAAGCGAATTGGGTCCTTCCGCCAAGTTAAACGTGGTTACGCTGTTTGAAAAGCCGGCATCGGTATACATAACGACAGTAGGGTCTGAACCCACGGTAAAAATATCCTCCCGCCGTATTTCCGTTGTTAAATTACCCACAGTTATGCCGGCTTGCAACGGCGCGGTGGTTGACCTCCCGTCATTATCCCCCGTCGTAGTTATAGTTTCCCAAAAAATGCGCGTAAGCCTGGCGCTGAGCCTGCGAACACTGGGACTGGGGCTTCCCCACGCGTTGGTTGGCAATAAAGGATCGTTCCAACGGGCTTTATTTTCGTAGTAATATATGATTGACGATGAATGCGAGTTATGGAAAATAAAGGAACCCAGAGTACTGGGCCTGTCACCTTTAAAAATAACAATACGCGTGGCGGCTGCCGAACTGGCATAGTGAAACGCCTCATGTCCAATATTGTTAACATTTTCACCGATAACAACCATTCCAAGGCTTAGGGTGTTTCGAAACGCTCCCGGGCCGATTGAGGTAACGCTGTCGGGAATATTAATGCTTTGAAGCCCGCTGCCTGCGAATGCCCCTCCATCTATCGAGGTAACGGTACTGGGGATTGTAATGCTTTGCAAACTGGTGGCTTCAATAAATGCCCCACTTCCGATATTCGTTATATTTCCTACGAAATTAACGGATGTTATATTGGCGCGGTTAGAAAACCACGGAGGGTTGCCTGTCCATTCCATGACTCCCGGCCCAGTACCCGTTTGCGTAATTGTAAGCACGCCGCCGCCAAACGCCCATGTCAGATTTTCGCCAAAAGCTGCGGCAAATACCTCAACAGGCGATATAACAACAACAATGGCGGCGGATAACAGTACCGCCACCAGCCATATGCGCAGTTTCGCAATATTTATCATTGATACCACTCCTTCGCGGGGTGTATTCCTTTTTACTAAGAATAGCATAAATCATTGCTTCATTCAAGTATTTTTCCCTGAGTTTATGGAATACTAGTAAAAAATGCGTGGGAGGGTATATGATTAAGAAGAATCTATTGCGTGCCGGGGTTTTGCTGGCTGCGCTGCTGCTGGCTTGGGGGATTTTCAGCGTTGAAAGCGCGGCGGAGGTTAAGCCTTATACGATAATGGTGTACATGAACGGGTCGGATTTGGAAACCGAGCATGGTATGGCCACGGATGATATCATTGAGATGCTGGAGTCGGGGCTGGATTCGCGCGCGGCGAATCTGGTGCTTTTGACGGGCGGGACGCTTCGGTGGCTAAACGATGTTGTGCCGGATGTTAAGTGCGTTATATGGGAGCTTAGGGACGGGTATATATACGAGGTTGAGAATTTGGGCGTGTGGAATATGGGGGACCCCGGGACGCTTGTTTATTTTCTGAATTTCTGTAAGGATAATTACCCGGCGGAGAAGTACGGGCTCATCATGTGGGATCACGGCGGGGGTTCTATCGCCGGGTTTGGGCATGACGAGGTGTTTGACGAGGATAACCTGAGCTTGCTGGATATGAGGCTGGCGTTTGAGGCGGCGGGGCTGGCGGCGGATAAGCTTGAGTTTTTGGGGTTTGATTCGTGCCTTATGGCAACCGTGGAGATGGGGGTAATCGGTTCACGGTACGCCAAATTTATGATTGCGTCGGAGGATTTGGAACCGGGCGAGGGGTGGGATTATAGTTTTTTGAGAGAGCTGAATAAAAATCCCGGCATTGGCGGGGATGAGCTGGGAATTTATATTGTTGATTATTTTATGAGGTTTTTCGATGGCATTGACGATGAACCGCTGCATTTATCCGTTATTGATTTAAATAAAACGGGCGAGGTGATGGCGGAGCTTGGCGGGCTTATGGAGGTGTGCCGCGACAGCATGGGCCGGGATCAGATGCCGGCGTTCAGGAACTTGGCCAGCAGACGGGGCGCGACAAAAACCTTCGGCGTCGGCAGCCCGAGGGATAATGAGAGCGACATGGTGGATATCGGGGATATGGCGATGAAGCTGTATGATTTGTTTCCCGAACGGTCCGAGGCGGTTTTAAAGGCTTTGGACGAAGCGGTGCTGTACAGCAGGGATAATTCCGACATAAACCTGCGCGGGCTTAGCACATACTATATTTACGGCGGGCGCGACACGGCGGATGTTTCGCTTGAAACGTACGCTTCGCTTGGGATGAGCGGTGATTACACTTTATATTTAAAGGATTTTGCCGCGATTTTGCTGGGCCGGGGCAATGCGAGGGTTACGCGCGGCGGGGCGGCAAGCGGCGGCGGCAATGCGTTTGATTATGATAACCTGCTGCGGGTTGACGCGGCGCTTTATCAGAGGATGGTGAACGGAGAGCTTGTCATCGTCGGAATTCAACGGAACGATCCGTTCCCGATGCCGGATTGGACTCTTTGGCCTACGTTAAACGGCATGTACGCCTGCCTGTACGAAGCGGGCCGCACCGCAAACGCCGTACAATACGCGATACCGGCGCGGCATAACGGGAATGACTGCGATATTATCGTGTCCTTTGGCGTTGGCAGCCCGGAAGGTAACATCCTTGGCGTGCGGAACGAGGACGGTTTTGTTATCCAAAAGGGAACCATGGACATTGAGCCCGGCGATAAATTGGCCTTTTATTACCAAATACCGCGTAATAACGGCGAATCAAGCTGGATTTTAGGGCAGGAGTTTACCGCCGGAGCCAATCTGACGCTTGACTGGGTGGAGCCTAACGAGGACGATACAGCGGTTGGGTTGATTCTTACGGATATATATAACAACCGCCTGTTTATCGGGAAAGTGGATATTGAAAGCGCGCAGGGCGAAAATGTTGCAGACAATGCCGCGTAGATAGGGAAATCATGTCAATCTGACTACTCCGCCGCTTTGAAATTGTAGATGGGCTTAATTTTTTCTATGACTTCGACCGTTTCGGTGATGTTTGCCAAAATCTCCGCCATGGGTTTATAGGCGAACGCGGCTTCATCCAGCGTGCTTTCGTTCACCGTTGTTGAAAAAATCCCTTGCATGGATTTTTTATAGTCGGACAGGGTTATGCTTTTTTTGCCTCGGTGCGGCTCATTATCCTGCCCGCGCCGTGGGGGGCCGAAAAATTCCAGTCCGGGTTTCCAAGGCCTTTGCAAATGAGGCTGCCGTCACGCATGTTTATCGGGATAAGGAGCTTCTCGCCTTTCTTTGCGGAAACCGCGCCTTTGCGCAGGATTTTACTGTCCGTATCAATATAGTTGTGGATGGTGGTGAAGTTGTCCGACGGCTTGAACTTCATCTTTTTAATGATGGCGCCGGTTATGGCCTTGCGGTTCAGGGAAGCGTATTCCTGAGCGACGGACATGTCGTGCAGGTAATCGTTAAGGAGCCGGCCCTCCGCGTATGCAAGGGCATGGGCGATTTTCACGCCGTTCTTCTTCAGCGCGCTGTACGCGGCGTTTTGGTAAAAATCCGCTATTTGCTTGCCGAGGTGGCGGCTGCCGGTGTGGACGGTCAGGTAGAGCCTGCTTTCCCCGTCCTTAGCCAATTCGATAAAATGGTTGCCGCCGCCGAGGGTTCCTATGCTGCGCATTGCGCGTTCGTAATTAACGTGGCGGACGCAGCGCAGGGATTCCAGATTGGCTTCGTCCGCGTATTTATGCGCGTTTTTTCTTATGTCAAAGCCCGCCGGAATATTTTCCCGCACGGCTTTGTCAAGCTCCGGCAGATTTACCCGTGTATCTTGCAGCTCAACCGTCTCCATGCCGCAGCCGATGTCAACGCCAACCATATTGGGAACGGCCTTGTCCGTTACGGTCATCGACGTGCCGATTACGCATCCCATACCGGCGTGGGCGTCGGGCATGATGCGGATTTTGCTGCCAACGGTAAACTCCTGATCCAGCAGGGCTTGGATTTGGCCCAAGGATGCGCTGTCCAGCGTATCCGTAAAGATTTTGGCTTCGTTGTATATGCCTTTCAGTATTTGCATATTAATTCACCTTTCCGTCATTTCATACGGTACGCCAACAAACCCGTTTACCATTTTTCCGTATATAGTATACATCATTTTGAGGAAAAGAAAAAGAAACTTTTTGTCATATAGTTTTTGTTTCCATTTTTGTTTGGACATGTTATAATAGACGATTAGAAAGGGGGCAATTCGGTTGCCTGATTTTATTAACGCGTTTCTGCGGGATTTTGGGATAGCCGGCGAATATGAACGCATACTGGTTTTCGGGCTTATTGTCGCGTGGCTTGTTGTTTTGATTTTCCGGCTGTTTTTGGCTGTGGGATATAAGGGGCAGCTCCAGCTTGTCAGGGCCTCGGTTAAGAAGGGGATACCCGATATGGACACGGCGCGCAAGCTGAAACCGCCTTTGTTGAAGCGCGCCGCTTTGGATTACGCGGAGCTTGGCGAGCGCGGCATTGTACGCATTGATTCCCGCGACCTTGTACGCAAAAGCGCGGGGAAACTGCGGTTGCTGTGGTGGAGCTGGGAGAGCGCCGGGAGGTTTCTGGATGCTGTTGAGCCGGCGCTGTTTATCGCCGGGGCGCTGTTTACCGTCGTTGCCGAGGGGCGCGACGTTTTCGCGGCGTTGACGTTGATTTTGTTTGGCGTGGGCAAGCTGTTTTCAACATTTTTTGATTATAAGCAAACGCGGCAGGAGCTGATTGACGAAACCGCGTTTTTACTGGATAAAGAGCTTGGAAAAATGTACGTGACCGACGCGGCGGGCGCGATTAATAATTTGCGCGGCGAGCTGAAGGGTTTGATGACTTATCAGGCTAAGTATCTGGGCGATACCATCCACGAGCTGAAGGATAAGCTTACTGCCGTATCCGAGAAAACACTCGGGGACACGGCGGCGGCCGTTGAGAAAACGCTGAAGAGCGTCGCCGCCGGAGCGGATACGGTTTTAAAGCCGCTGGAGGAATGGCGGCTTGCCATTACGGATTCCAAGAAGGCTCACGAGGAGCTTAACCTTTCGCTGGTAAAAATGAGCACCGCCACCGACGGGTTTAAGGAACGTATTGCCGAGCTGGACCGTCTTATAGACGGATACAAGGCCGAGTTTCTGGCTAACAACAAAAACGTTGAGAACGCGCTGGTACGGCTTAACGCCCTTACCGAAAGCGTTACGGACATATGCAGGCAGTCCGGCTCGCAAACCGAGGCGGTTCAGGGGATGCTTGAATTTGTCCGCAGCAATCAGGGCGTGCTGAAAGAGAGCATGAACCAGTATGAAATCGCGCTGAAGGACATTTCGGCGCAGGCCGGCGCGGGGCTTGGCAAAATCATTGAGTACCACGCGCAGACCTCTTACAAGGCGCTTGCCGAAAACGCCGCCAAGAGCATACGCGAGGCCGGCGCTGTTAACGCCGACCTGATGGGCAAGATGCAGAACCTGTTTGACCGAATACTTGAACAAAGCAAAAACGAGACGGCGCTTATTATGAATTTAAAAGAGCAGATGGAGCTGGAGCTGTCGGATTTAAGGGCTAAAATTGTCGCCAAGGATCACGCGGCGCCGTCCGAACCCTTTGCGTTCCGCGAGGAGCGCGTGATGATGCCGGATGAACCCCTTGACTTGACTGCCGGGGATTTAGGTTAAATGGACTTGACAAGAGAATTGTTGGAACAATATGAATATTCGCTGCCTGTAATAAAGGCGGATAAGAGCGAGATACGCCTTGAAACGTCGCGGGACGCGCGGGGCAGTATTGAGCTGCGCAACTCCGGCGGCGGCGCGCTTGAGGGGAGCGTTGCGTCGAACCTGCCCGCCCTTGCCTTTGCTCCCAAGCAGTTTGCGGGCAACAAGGCGCGGATTGAGTTCAAGTTTAACCTTGGCGCGTATGAAGCCGGGGATGTTATTGACGGGCGCGTTTTTATCGTTTCAAACGGCGGCGAGCTTATTCTGCCCGTACATATAACGATTACGTCGCGTACGCTTACTACGGATGACGGCACGGCGCTGTCCACGCTTGAGGATTTTCTGGCCTATACCCAGGCGAACGCGCCGGAAGCCGCGCGTACCTTCGCGCGCAAGGATTTCGGCGAGTGGCTTCTGACCATGCCCGGAAACGTGAACCTGGAGCTGTATGAGCATTTTAAGTTTGATTCCAATAAAGAACGCGCGGTTGACAACTTCCTTATCTGCCATGGGCTGAAGCGGAAATCGGAGCTTGCGCTTGAAAGCTCAAGTACGGATATTCAGGTTATACCGGGGCAGAAGGACGGGATAAGCGGTGTGATCGGCGTGCGGCGCTGTGTTGACGGTTTTGTGGAGGCTGCGGTGAGTACGGCTGGCGCGGCCCCTTGGCTGCGGTTGATTACGAACAGGCTGACGGCGTCTTCGTTTGATAAAAACGGGGTTTCATGCATTGATTATGTTATAAATCCCCTGATTCTGGACAGCCGCCGCGTTATGGCGGATGTCGCGGTGAAAACGGCGGGCGGGCAGCTCGTCCACAGGCTGTTTGTGCGGACGCTGCCGGTTATGAGCGTAAGCCTTAATAAAAACGCTTACGTGATGTCCGATACGGGCAAGGTGATGCTTGAAAACAACACCGGCGGCGACCTTGTGGTTGAGATTATGCCCAAGCACGATTTTATGAAGTTTGAGGGCAAACGGTACCTGATCGGCGCGCGGGCGGATATACCTTTCGAGATTAAGCTGACACCGCAAAAATTGGCGCTGCTTGCCGACCGCGATGTTTTTTACGCGCGGACGGAAATTATGGTTAAAACGGTTTACGGCAGTACGGTATTTACAAGGGCGCTTGAACTGGGCGTTTCCACGCATAAAGGATTTTAATTTAAATGGCGGGTAAATCGATTCTGAACAAAATAGCGAGGCTGGAGAATATGCACCGCGGCAACAACGCGCCCCGCGCGGCTTGGGCGCTTATTTTGCGATATTACCAGCACTACAGGCTCACGGGCGACAGACAGAGCCTTGAGCGCGCCGCGCATCTGTGCCAGACGTATTTTGCTATAAATTACCATTTCATCTGGGCTTATTTTTTGAATATATATATGGAGCTGGAGCAGGGGCACACGCCTAAGGCTCAAATAATGCTGGAGAAGCTGAAGCCTTTCCGCGGAGACATGAAGATGCGGCCCATGGCGTACGCGGCGTATTTGTTCCTGTACGCCGCAACGGACTTAAAAAGGGGGAAGGCGAGGGGAGCGAGGAAATCCGTCTCGCTTCTGACGTCGCTTGCTTCCAATTTACATGATCCGCGTATTTACGCGCTTTTGGGCGGGTATCATATCCTGTCGCATGAGCGTGAGCCGGCGTTGAAATATTTGCTTGCCGCATTGAACGGCGGCGGGATGTTTTTGTATATCTTTGCCCATGACTTTTTCATGAAGGAGCGGTTTGAGGGCGAGGAATCCTCCGCGCTGCTGGCGGCGTACGCCCGGTTTGCGCTGGCGCACGGTATGAATAATGATTTGAGCGTTGCGGCCGGGCGCAACAGGCAAGCCGTTCTGATGTTCGCGCAAAAAGACCGGGCGCTGGGGTACGCGGTTTATGACGCGCTGGAGCCGGACTGGCTGCTGGAAGGTCTTGTAAACCGGCAGATAAACGACAGGGAAAACAGTAAAATCGCTTTGAAGTACTATATAGCGGCGGAACAGCGGCAGATATCCGTTCCGGGGCTGGCGGAGGCGCTGGTTACGGCGGCGAGGGTTAACGAGCATTTTGACATCAGCCGGTATACGCTGGAGCGGTACTTTAAGGAATCCGACGGCGAAGACCTTAAAACCGGGATGTTTGCTTATTATATCATTGAGGGGTTCGGGGGCATTGTTCCGGGGCCCGGGGCCGTGCGGTTCCTGCTTAGGATGCTGGAGGTGGGGGCAAGCTCGCCTTATATGCCGGCGTTATGCATGTTATTGCTGCGCGGGCTGGATGACAAGGACGGGCGGTACGCGGCGTATACGGGCAAGGCTTCGCAGATTGTGAAGGAAGCCGTGTTCCTGCATGACGTAAAGGTTGAAAACCCTGCCGCGCGGTATATTTGGGTGTTTGAGGATGAGAAGGCTTTTTCGAAGATTTACGAGCTGAACAGCGGCAGGACGGTTGTGTCCGCCGTCAAACCGGATTTTACGTATATTTTGTTTGACGATTCGATGAAGAATATTATCGGCGGGAATGTATCAGTTCAGTGCAAAGTGGGGGGGATGCCGGATTCCGGCTTCCTGAGCAAGCTTTATGAGAGCGGGTTTGCGCCGCCGGAGCTGCTTATCGCGCTGTCGAAGCATTATATTGAAAAAAACGGGGTGGATGCCGGGGGATTGGAGCTTTTGCATAAAACCGCCGGGCATAAGGATATATCGGCGCGGTTCAAGGCGCGGGTGCGCGCGGCGCTGGGCAGTTACCACGCGTCCGGGGGGAATTATGCCGAGGCCGTGAAATATTATGAAGCCACGCCGCCGGGGTTTTTGGACGCCGCCGGGGTGGAGAGGATGCTGCTGGCGTATGTAAACGGCGGAATGCTGAAGCACGCGGCGGATATCCTTGCCAAGCGCCCGGTGATATCGGATAAGGCTTTGTTTTACTGCGTTCGGAAGCTTACGGCAGATAAGAAGCTGCATAAAGACGTAGCTGCCGCGGCGTATGAGCTGGTGCAGAAAAGCTGGTACGATAAAAGCCTTGTTACAATATCGCTGGAGCATGCTCATGCCAGCCAGCGCGAGTGGCAGGAATTTTCGCGCACGCTGATAAGCCTTAACGCGCCGAGTGAGATTTTGGATGAGAACATAATAAATAACGCGATTTGGACGCGCCGCTTTGACCCGGGCGCGCAGAAGGTTTTTGCCGCGTTTTTCAGCCGCTCCCCGCAGAACCCGTATATTATGGCTTTTGCGCTGTACGCGGCGTTCGAGGCGATTATTAACCACGCCAAACCGGAGTATGAAACCATTGAGGTGCTTGAAAAACTGGCGCTGGGCCCTATGCCGGAGGACGCGGGCGGCGCGGCGGACATACGTTTTATACATTACGCGCTGTGCCACATTTATCTGGGGCATGGCATAACGACGTTTTCATCGGGGGAAATTTTACGGCAGGCCATAGCTTTTTGTGAGACGGACGGCATTATTTTCCCTGTTTTTAAGGAGATTAAAGACAAAAGCCTGCTTACCCCGTATATTGAGAAAAATCAGACCTTTATATACAGGGGCGGAAAGGGGAAGCGCGTAAAGCTGTTATATAAGCCGGCGAACGCGTCCGAGTTCGCGCAGAAGAGTATGCGTTATATCCGTTTCGGGCTGTATGCCGCCGGTATACCCGTGTTTTATGGGGAAAAACTGAATTATGCGGTATCCGAGGAAAGCGCCACGGGCAGTATTATGACAAAGGAAGCGGAAACTCAAAACAGTGTGATGCGTATAGTTGAAAATACCGGCGATATGTATTATGTTATAAATAACGCTATAATTTATGAAAGCATGTTTAAGTATGAGGCGGTTGAGGAGATTATTAACGGGCATTTGAAAGAAGTGCCGAGGGTTAAGGCCTGGCTGATGTGATATTATATTGAGAGGATGTTGCGTTGATGGAGAGCGTAATCGGAAGCAGTACCGTTACGCAAATCGCGTTTATTGTGCGGGATGTGGCGGAAACAAAGAAAAAGTTCGCGGAGTTTTTAGGGGTTCCCGAACCTCCCGCGGTCGGAAGCGGCGAGTATGAGGCGACCCGTACCGTGTACAAAGGTAATCCCGCGCCTGAGGCGGCGTGTAAGATGGCTTTTTTCAACATCGGCGCGGATGTTTCGATTGAGTTGATTGAGCCGAATGAGGTCCCCAGCGTTTGGCGCGATTTTCTGGAGGAGCGCGGAGAGGGCCTTCATCATATCGCGTTTAACGTTAAGGGTATGGATATGAAGATAAAGGCCTGTGAGGGATTTGGCATGGCGTTGTCGCAGCGCGGCAAATACGGCGACCGGAGCGGCGAGTACGCGTATCTTGACGCGACTAAGGATTTGAAATGTTTTATCGAGCTGCTTGAGAATTACTCGTAAGAAAGGAGTAAAATACATGGGAACATTGGGTTTGGATTTAGAACGCGGGTTGTTTTTGGGCATAGACTTCGGGACGACCAACTCTGTAATCAGCATTTATAATTTCAAGGACGGCGAGGCGCAGACCATCCCGATAGACGGGTCTAATATTTTTCCGACCGCCGTGCAGTTTGAAGTTGACCCTGACGACGAGAAGAAGCTGAGCCGCGTCTTTGGCGTGCAGGCGAAGGAAGCCGCGGTTATTTATCCCGGCAGCACGGTGCTGAGCATTAAAAGGCTGCTTGGCAGCGAGGAAAAGGTTAATATTACGGTGGATGAGAAGGAGTTTTCTTTTACGCCGGAGCAGATCGCGGGCGAGATTTTGGGGTATCTTAAAACGAAGGCCGACGAGTACGCTCAGGAGGAGCTGGCTTTGCCCGGCGAGTTTTCGGGCTGTGTGATTACGGTTCCCGCGAACTCGACGGACAAGCAGAAGAAGATGACCAAGCAGGCCGCGGTACTGGCGGGTTTTGACGAAGACAGCGTTTATCTGAGGCTGGAGCCCGCGGCGGCGGCAATCAGCTACGCGGTGAACGAGACAAGGGATAAAAATGTGCTGGTCTACGACTTCGGCGGCGGTACCTTTGACGCCTGTATGCTTAAAATCAAGGCCGACGAGGAAAACGCGGGCGAGCCTACCATTTCGATTTTATCAACTTACGGCGACAATGATTTGGGCGGCAACGATATTGACAAAATTATTATGGGTATTATTTATGAGGAATTCCGGAAGCTTACGGACAATGAGATAGATTTGTTTGACGCGGAAGCCGACGACGGCATTTCAAGGCGTCAGAAGAAGGTTGCGCTGGTGCGCTTGCAGCAGATGGCGAATCAGGCCAAGGAACGGCTTTCGCAGGCAAAGACGACGAAGATCGTGCTGGCGCCGTTTATTCAGGAGCCGAGGATTATTAACATCAACATGGAAATATCGCGCGAGGATTTCATTAACCACAGGCGCGTGAACGTTTTGGGCGACGACCCCGCGGTGTTTGAGAAGTTTAACGGCAAGAACCTGTATGAGATTATTGATATTACGCTGAATTGCGTCGATAGATGCCTTGAGGCGGCGGGTTTGGCGGCGGGCGATGTGGATGAGATTTTCCTTGTGGGCGGCAGCTCCTCCGTTACGATGGTGGGCGAGCGCATACGGGAGAAGTTCGGCAAGGAGCCGTTTAAATCGAAGATAAGCCCCGCGTTGTCGATATCCCAGGGCGCGGCGTATTATTGCAATATGATTATGATGCCCACGCTGAAAGGCCCGACGGTGCAGGAAAGGACGATACACCCGCTGGGTCTTGAGATTGCCGGGCGGCGCTTTTTGCAAATCGTTTCTCAGGGCGTTGACATACCGAGGGAGGGCCTTGTGGTTGAGGCTTCGGACTTGCTTACAACTAACTTTGACGGCGTGACGAGCATGGCAATCGTTGTGTATGAAAACACGAACCCGCCGGCGGCGGGGCGCGATGCGAGCGTGTCGCAGGATGGCATGAAACGCCTTTCCGGCACGCAGCTGCGCGGCATACCCGCCGGGCCGAGAGGTCAGGAAAAGGTGCGGGTTATCTTCACCGTGGGGCAGGATAATATGCTGAAGGTTACGGCGCAAAGCACCTCCACAACCGGGGCGGTTACGGAGCTGACGGTAGACGAATTATATTAGTGCTGGGATAATAAAATGGCAAAATTCGCAAGCAGGTATCAAAGGCATGTAAATGATCGCGAAACGCGGATGCTGAGGCTTTGGCAGGCCGCTGTTTCGCCTGTGGACGCCTTTTACGCCCAAATGGCGGAAGGGCTGTTCCGCGCCGTAAAATGGGCGGTGGCGCAGAAGCTTGACCGCCTGCTTATGGACGACGGGCGTTTTTCCCATTGCGATACGCGGATTAACGATTATTACAAAAAGCTGATGTTTTATTACGCGAACGCGTTACGGCTGCTTAACCAAGCGGCTGAATACGCGAAGGCCGGCGGGATGGATAAAATCACGGGGATTGTCGGCGGGATGTCGGCTGTGGTGATGTCGCGGCTCAAGGCTTATGAGGATAATAACAGGGCCGGGAGCAGGGAAGGGGATTCACGCGAATTGGAAGCGGCCCCGAATCAGGCCATGTCCGAAAAGCAAATGCTGGTTTCCCGGCATATCCTTGTTTTTTCGGATAACTTCGGCATGGTTTCGTACAGGCCGCGTTCGGAGCTGTACGCGGAGATGTTCCATGCCACGCGGATGAGGTTTATTAATTATGAGGGCGTGGATTTCGCAAAGGAGCTATACGGGCAGGCGATTCGTATTATATGCGAAAAGGGATTCCCGAATTTTTACGAGCTGTATAAACAGAGCCTACAATCCGCCGGGCTTGAGCTGTGCGGGTTTTATCACAGGAACGCCGCAGCGTATTACGGCGCGGAGCTGCTGGGAGAGCATGAGATTCTGCGTAACCTTGCCACCGTGCAGGTTCCGGCGCTGGCCCGGGTGAATGACCGGATACCGTATACGGATAACGTTAAACGCGCGGCTGACGAAGCTATAAACGGCGTAATGGCGGCGTATCAGTCGCTTTCCCGCGATGTGGCGGAGATTTCCGAGGCCTTGCAACAGGCGGGGTTGGCAACGGCGGAGCCCGAGGAATATGAAGCCTTTGCCGGCAGTCTGCTGGATGCCGTTGCAGAGGAAACTTACGCGGATAATGCCGTATCGGACGCGGTTTCCGGGTTTGAGACGCGGTTTGAGGCTATGCGCCAGGCTTTTGGCAAGGAGCTGTCCGACGCGGTTATTGGCTGGCAGGATTTGGATAAAAATGCCAAAGACCCGGCGGAAGCCGCAAGCGAGATGATAGATGCGGAGATTGCCTTAGCTGCGGGGATACGCGATATTTTCGAGGGGATACACCGGTATTTTGACGAAGACGAGCGGCTTAAAACCGACGATAGCGCGGACGGGCGTATTTCCCAGGGAATTGCCGAGACGGTTTTTATAAAGGTTGAGAGTTTAAACGAAGCGGCGGCGGGGCTGCGGGCGGATATGGAGGCGTTGCGGGAAAAGCTCTCAACGGAGGAGCGGAAAGAGTTTCCATGGCTGGACGAGCTTGCGGCAAGCGCTTTTGAGGGAATGATCGGAGAAGTGGCGCGGTTTCAGAAAGAAGACCGCCGCGCTTTGTCCGCTATAATGAAATATATGAATTTTCGGACGGACAACGAGTTTTACGCGCCTTATGCCGCGCGTGTGCCGCGGCCCGGGGTAAAAACCCTTGAACAGATTGAAATGAAGCTGTTAAAGTTTAAGAAGGAACAGACACTTTACGAAGTCAGCACGTTTGAGGAAATACAGCTTTATTCGGTGACGCGGCTGCGTGAGTCCGGGGCCGGCCATATAAAGGATTTTGTGAGGTTGCTTGACGAAGCCGCCGGGCGGATTTCGGAAATCCTTGCCGGGTACGGCATACAGGCCATCAGGCCCGATACGCGCGATATGTTCAACGGGCGCGAACATGAGGTATTAATGGCCGAACAGAATGAGAGTTTCAAAAAAGGTGAGATTATCAAGCTTTTGAACAGCGGATACAGGCAGGGCGAGGTAATCCTGCTGAGGGCGAATGTGATTGCGGCAAGGTGATTTGATGACGTATAGCTGGAAACTGTACCGTAAACGGCTTAATGAAGGTTTCCTTGACGCCAAGGCGAGGGAGTCGCTGTTTGTGCTGGGGCTCGATTTGGGGAACCACAGCTCGTCGCTGGCTTTTTATGATATTAACCGGAATATGCCGGAGGTTATTGATGTAAGCGGCGGGTACGGCAAACCCAGTATGCCCACGGCTTTGCAATATGTGAGGGAATCGCGCGAGTGGGTTTTCGGCGAATACGCCCTGCTGAACCGCGGTACGACGTCTGACACGATATATACGGGGCTGCTTGAAAAATTGCCCAAAAAGGAATATCTTGACGTGGACGGCAAACCCGTCGCCACGGAGCAGGTAATGGGCACATATCTGCGGGAGTTTCTGGCAAACTGCCGGAATATAAACCCCAAAGCCGAATTTGCGGGCATAACGCTGTCCGTTCCCGGCTATACCTCTGACGAGAGTAAAGAGGCGATTTTACAGGTTTTTAAGCTGTCGGGATATGAAAAACCCCTGATTTCCATGGATTCGGACAGGGAGTGCATTTTCTCCTGGTATTTTCACAGGAAGCCTCCCAAGGCGGAAAAGGTCGCCTTGCTGGATTTTGGGTCGCGGGAGCTGCGCGGCGGGCTTTATGATATCGTCCCCGGCAAGAACGGGGAGCCGGCATTGATTAGGTGCTGTTCATCGCTGTTTGATAAAAGCTGCGGCACCGATGTGGTGGATTCGCATGTGACTCGGTTTTTAACCGATTTTTACCTGTCAGAAACCAATACCCCCGCAAACCGCCTTGACCCGCGTATTGCCAGCCAGATACAAGCCTTCGCGTATCAGCACAAAGACCTTTTGTTCCAGCAGGCAAGCGGGTCGCGCCCGGTGAAGCTTTATTATAATTTTGTGTATCCGCCCATTGTTTGCAGCGTTACGGAAAAAATAATGACCGATTTTCTAAGCCCGCACAGGGAGAGGTTTACGGATTTTTTGAACCGGCTGTTTAAAAAGTCCATAACCGATTCCAATTTGTCGAAGGACGATATCGATGCGGTAATTTGCACGGGCGGCGGGTTTGAGATGCTTTGGGCAAGGAACCTCGCGGCGGAGTTCTTCAGCGGAGCGGAGATCCTTGTGGGTAAAAACCCAAAGTCCGCGGCGGCAAGCGGCGCGTCCGTACGCTCGGCGCAGGCGCTTGGTATTACGGAAGCCGTCCCTTTCCACATTGAGGACAGCCATATGCTGAAGGTGGATATCGGCGTAAGCGTGCGCACGAAGAGCCAAAACCACAAGCGCGAGCGGTTCTTCCCCATTGCCGAAAACGGAAGCTTCTGGTGGCAGGAGCGTGAGCCCGTCACGTTTATCTACGGCGGTGAAACCGGTGAGGCCGAGAATTCAGGCGGTATATCGTTCTTTAGCCGGAACGCGGAGGGTGAGCAAAGCGAATTGGGTATAATATCATTGGACGGCCTGCCCAAGCGGCCCGCCGGGACGACGCGCCTGAACCTTGGGCTGACGTTTACCCAGCCGGGGCGCATTACGGCGACACTGCGGGACGTTGGGTTCGGGGAGCTGTTCCCGACGGCTGATTTTGAGCGCAGGGTTGAGCTGGTGATTTAAATTTTTGAGGATCTTAGAGCCTGTCTAGTATCTCGCTTTCGGTGGATTTTCGCGTAGATTTTTCGTTAAGCTAGGAACGGAAAAACGCGCGTGCCCGAAGGCACGGAAGGTTTTTCGTGACGACGCATAACGGAAAATTTACCGAAAAGACGCCGGAATGGAGATACTAGACAGGCTCTTATACAAAGGACGGCATTTATATGAACTGGGAAGAATATCGCAAGGAAATTGAGGCGCGCGGGAATTTGCCGGAAGAATGGTATATTTTGGGCATAGATTTGGGTACGACCAATTCGGTCATCAGCTATTGGGACAACCATGGCAGGCAGCCCGTGCCGGTGGATATCTCCAACGGCTTTGGTAAAATTCCGCTGCCCAGCGTTGTGCAGTTCCGGGCGGGGGAAGCCAATCTGGCGGCCCACAGTTCGGGCGCGCCGGGCGAATGGGTTATAGGCGAGGAAGCCTACCGCTCGTTCAAGCTTTATCCCGAAACGACGGTGCGCTCGGTAAAGCGCAAAATGGGTACGGATGAGCGGATAAAGCTTGGAAGCAAGGATTATTTGCCTGAGGAGATATCGGCGCTTATATTGAAGGAGCTTGCCGGGCATGTGCAGAATCTGAACCCCAAAGCTGAGATTGCCGGGCTTGTTGTGTCGGTGCCGTATGATTTTGACGACGCGTCAAAGAAGGCGACTATGCGCGCGGTGGAGCTTGCCGGGCTTGGGGACAAGCTTATCTGCCTGATTGAGGAGCCTAAGGCCGCGGCGCTTGCCTATAACTTCCGGCGCGAGCTGAGCGCGGACGAGCGTATCCTGGTGTTTGACTTCGGCGGCGGAACCCTTGATATTACGCTGTTCCATGTGACGGAAAAAACAGAGGAGAAGCTGACGCTACAGGTGATTTCCGAGGGCGGCGAGGCCAGCCACGGCGGCGATATTATCGATGAGCTGCTGACCGAGCGCTGTTACGGTTATATTCAGCATAAAACCGGCGTTGAGGCTTCGGATATCGCGCCGGAGAACCAGGCCGAGCTCATCACCCGCGCGAGGGAGGCTAAGGAGCGGCTCAGCGGCGTTAAGAGCTTCCGCATACCGTTTACGTTCTGTATCCCGCCGTTCGTGGAGCAGATAACGCGCGAGGATTTTGAGGCGCTTGCCGGGAATTTTATCGAAAAGACGCGGAAGCTTACGTTGAAAACGCTGCGCGAGGCTTATACCGGCGCTATTTCGGCCGATATGGTGGACCGTGTGCTGCTTGAGGGCGGCTCGTCCCAGATGCCTTGGGTCAAAAATATGCTGATCGGAATTTTTAACGACGAAAATAAGATTTATGTGAGCGAGCGGCCCGCGCTGGATATATCGCTTGGCGCTACGTACTACGCCGCCATGAAGATGGGGCTTTTGCAAAACCCCGATATGCAGACCGACCGCTATAACGTGGAATTTTTAGTCACTGTGCCGCATGATATCGGCATAGAGCTTGATGGCGCGAAAAAGAGTTTCTTCCCCATGATCAGGCGCGGGACGCCCTATGAGTTTGCGAAAAAAAGCCAGGTGTTTACGCTGTCCGGGAATTCGCCCGAGGATATGACGGAATTTTACCTTAAAATACTTGAGCGGATCGACAAGGAGCATAGGCTTGAGGATTGCAAGCTGATTGGCGAGGTGGAGATCTCCGGCCTGCCAAGGAGGCCCAGCGGTAAGACGCGGCTCAAGATTACGCTGATGGTGGAGGAAGAGGGCGGATTGGTTAAGGGGAGCGTCAGTGATTTGGGGTTTAACGGTGAGTTTGAGCCGAGCGGGTTTAATGAGGACTTTTCGCCGGAGAGGTACAAAAAGATTAAATTGTGAGTGATTTATTAATTGAATTGAAGCTATTTCCGGTACCGGAAATAACTAAAAAGGTACCGGAAACAGTTTAAAAGGTACCGGAAGTACACAAAGTAAAGTAAAGGAAAGTAAAGTAAATGAAAGTATAGTAGTCTTCTTCTTCGAAGAAGACCCGGCGCGTGAACGCGCGGAGGACGATGACGACGACAAACACATTCGGGTAAATTATATTTACCTAAAAACTGTGAAGCCGCTGTGGGAGCGGGTTTGAAGGGCGTAGAAATTTGCCCAAAAAACCGCATTGAAGTGTGTTATAATAATGTTAAAGGGATTTAGATGAGGAGGGAATTTTATGTCGGAACCGGCATTGGATTATGTTAAACAAAGAACAAGGGTTGAGCTGCATGACGGGCGGATTGTGGCGATGTCGCCGGGGCATTCCACGAATCATGGCGCGGTGTCTTTTAATATTTCAAGCATTTTCCGCCGTTATTTGAAAGGGAAACCGTGCCGCATTGTGCCGGATGGTATCTATTTGCGTTTATCCGAGAAAGACCGATTCTTGCCGGATGTGATGATTGTTTGCGATAAAGAGAAGTATAAAACCGACGCTGTTTATGGCGCGCCGGATTTGGTGGTTGAGGTGCTTTCGCCCAGTACCAAGAATTACGATAGGGGTTATAAAAAAAGTGTTTACGAAAAATTCGGCGTTAAGGAGTATTGGCTGGTAAATACGGACAGCCGCTCCGTTGAGGTGCATTTGCTGAGGGACGGGCGGCTTGAGTTTGATAATGAATACGCGGTTTATCCCGATTATTACTTGGAAAGTGATCTGCTGCTGACGGATGAGGAAAAAGAACGGATTGTGAAAGAGTTTTCACCGTCTATATTCCCGGAAATGGTGATATCGATTGAGGAAATCTTCGAGGGAATGATATAAAAATTATTCAAATTGATATATATTATACATTAACATAGAGGAGATGCGGCAATGAGTTACTTAGGAATAGACCTTGGCACCACTAACTCGGTGGCTATTATTTACAAGGACAAGACGGATCAGCTTGAAGTGGTTAAAATTGACGGCACGGATGAAATACTGCCCAGTGTAGTAACCTTTGCCGAGGAAGGCGTTATCGTTGGATCCGAAGCGAAGAGCGGCGCGATAATTTATCCCGAAAACACGGTGATTTCGGTGAAGCGGCTGATGGGCGGCACGGAGAAGCTGAACATCGGCGAGCTGGCTAAGTCGCCCGAGGAAATCAGCGCGGAGATCCTGCGCAAGCTCAAGCATTGCGCCGAGGAGCAGGCCGGGGAGATTTTTGACGAGGTTGTGATAACCCATCCCGCGTACTTCAACGACCGGCAGATTTTCGCCACGAAACAGGCCGGCGCGCTTGCCGGGTTTAAGGAGGTTTTCCTGCTTTCCGAACCGCTGGGCGCGGCGATTGAATACGGTTTCCGTCAGGCTTACGCGCAAACCTTACTGGTTTATGATCTGGGCGGAGGTACGTTTGACGCCTGTGTGCTGGAGGTTGGCAAGGACGAAAACGGGCAGGAGATTTTTCAGGAGCTTAGCGACGTCGGCGATATGAATCTGGGCGGCGACGACTTCGATTCCGAACTTATCCGCTGGATGAAGGAGAAATTCAAGGAGGATACGCAGTTTGACCTGGACGATTTACAGGAGCCGGAACGCAAGCGGGTTTTGCAAAAGCTTAAACTGGAAGCCGAGCAGACCAAGAAAAAGCTGAGCGGCGCGAACAAGGCCAGCGTGCGGGTAAACCCCATAACCATCCTTGACGGCGTGCCGATGAACCTGAGCCTTGAGATTACCCGCGAGGAATTCGAGGCAATGATCCGTAAGTATGTTGACCGTTCACGCGATATCATTGAGGAAGCGCTGAACAGAGCGGGAAAGGCCGCCGATGAGATTTCCAAGGTCATTTTGGTGGGCGGTTCGACCTTGATCCCGATGGTGCGGCGTATGGTCGCCGGATTTATAAAGGAACCGTACCGCGCGACTGACCCGGCGAAATCCGTGGCCATGGGCGCGGCTATATATAATTATTTGATACATCTGCCGGGCTCGAACGTTAAGGTCGGACAGATTACGCGGCAGATTTTCGGCACCGAGGCCGTTACGAACGTCAGCACCAAGGAACGCAGCCTGATCCCGATTATTCCGATGGGAAGCCCGATACCGTCGCGTTTTTCCGACGCGAACTTCGCGTCAAGCGGCGCGCCCGTGGTTAATGTTGACGTGTTCCAGTGGGAGAGCGGGCATGAGGCCGATAAGAAGTACATCGGCAGCGTCGTCTTAACGGGCCTGAAGGGCACAACGCAAATCGAAATCACGTACGCCATTGACAAAAACAACCTTTTCGAGGTTTATGTCAAGGATATCTCCACCGGGCATACCGAGCGCGCGGAGTTTGACCGTACAAAGGAAAACGCGCCGCCCAAGCGTGAAATCGGGGCTTTCGGGGCTGCGGTGAACATTGTTTTCGTTATCGATACAACAGGCTCTATGGATACCTATATCAACGGCGTGAAGGACCGCGCCATCGAATTTTCGAACATCCTTGCGGATAAGGGCTGCGTGTTTAAGCTGGGGCTTATCGGTTTCGGCGACCTTGGCGAGAAGGAGAAGCCCAGCGTCTATAACTTTACCGACGACGTAACCCGCTTCCAGAAACAGGTTAAGAATATACCGCGCACCTATGGCGGCGACATACCGGAATCCAGCCTTGAGGCCCTTGAAACCGGCGTGCAGTTGCTGGAATCCGCGCGGGTTGATCCGGGCTCAAAGAACATTTTCATCCTTATCACCGACGCGCCGCCGCATGTCCCCACCTATGACGGCAAGAGCGTGCGCGATATCTGCAATATACTGGCTTCGCGCGATGTAACGACATATGTTGTGGCGAGAAAAGACCGCGAATCCATTGACGCTTACGATCCGCTGACCAAGCCCAGCGGCAAGTATTATGACCTGAATGATAAGTTTTATGATATTCTGGATAATATCGCTATCAGTATCGCGGAGCTGATAAGGCTTTAAACCAACTAAACGAAAGGGTCGGGGAACCGTGCTAATAATCCCGGTATCCGCGCAGGACGCGGCTGTTGCGTATAAGTTCAAGGCTACGGGCGTTGGAGTTTTCTCGTTTGAGGAGGCGCTGTACCACTGTATGCATTTTTGGAAGCAGAGCGTGGACGATTTTATGTGCGAGGAGTTCGTTAGTTGGGTTAAGAACGAGCTGGGGCTTAGCTTTATATCGTCGAAGATACGGGAACTGGAAAAGATTCAGGGGTTCGCCGAGCGGTTATTGAGGTTTCTTTCGCTGACGGATTATTTGGATTTCAGTGATGTTGAGGGACTTCGCGGGGAGCTTGCGGAATGGGAAAGCCGGAAGGAATGGGAGAAGCTAAAGGAACGCGGCGACGATTTGATGGACAAGAGCGAGCCGGAGAAGGCGTTCGCGCTGTACAGCAGAGCGTTGGTATTCGCCAATAATGTGGCGCTTTATAATAACGCGGCTATCGCGCTGATGAAACAGGGGGATTTCGCCGGCGCGGTGGAGTATTTGAAGAAGGCGCTGTATCTGGAGCCGGATAATGTGGAGGTTTTGCTGCATTTGGCGGAGGCTAATATATTAAACGGGTCGTTTGAAGCGGCTGGGAAGCTGCTGGACGCCGCTCAGGTTTACGGGGAGCGCGCCGAGATTTATTTTTTCCGTGCCGAGATACAGGAGAGAGCGGGGAATGTGCATGGTTCCGTGCCGCTGTTTGAAAAGGCCATTGAGCTCGACGCGAATCCGCATTATGTGTACAGGCTGGCCGATGTGTATGTGAAGCTGCGCCAGTACGAGCGGGCCACGAAGATTATGGAGGGCGCCCCGGTTAAGGATAAGGCTTACTTGAAGAAACAAGCGGAGCTGCATGTTGAGAATAACAATATTCCGGCGGCGATAAAATGTATCGAGCAGGCGATTGTTAAAAATAGGGGCGATGCGGGCCTTTGGGCGCGGCTGGCTTCATACCACCGGAGTAATTATGACCACGACAAGGCCCACAGCGCCATTACGACGGCCATTGCCATAGATCCGGCAAGCGCGCGGGTAAACCTTGAATACGCGCGGGTACGTAAGGCACAAGGGCGCATAAAGGATTATCAGGTAATTCTGAACCGCGTATTGGATGGGCTGAAAAACCGTTACAGGGAAAATGTGAACTACGAGTAAAAGTATGTTTATACAAACAAGCCGTTGCTGCATAAACTAGTATATAGCTTTATGTGGCGGTGGCTTTCTTATGGGAAGAAGATTTAGGAAAATAGCGCATATGCGCGTCCTTGCCGGGATTGTATGCATATCGATGGGATTTGGGATGCTGGTGGTGTTGTTCATTCCCGGCTGGGGCTTTTTCGCGGCGGCTTTCCTTGTTATAATAGGATTCTGGAATCTTTACATGTGCTACTAAGCCGGGCTCAACTATTCGCGAAAGATACATTTCGCGAATAGTTGCAAGTCACCCTTCCCCGTATTTTTTATTATTTCTTTATCAGTTTAGGGTTTTTCATGCCCGCCGGGATGTTGGGCTTTTCATTAATACCTTGTTTTTCCTTGGAATATTTTATACCATCGGTATCTATTGTTTTACCGGATGTGTTCAATTCATCCACTAACCTCACCTCAGGTTTATTATCCGCAAATTATGATTTTTTATAATGGCTTGTATGAAATCAAGCGTCAAATGAATGTTGGAAAATTTTACCGGCACGTATAATCGATTTAGCGAAGCGAAATATCAAACCCAACAAACCAGCGCCCTACCCTTTTCCCCAAAGTGTGAAAGCGTGGTTATTGTCAGCATGCCCCATAGATTTTACTTAACCCAAAGCGTCAGTAACCAACCCAATAGCCCAATTAAAACCGAAAAAGCTAATGCCCATGGTAAGATTACAAAAAATGCGGCGCCGCAAAGGCCTATGAATTCAGAAAATCCAAGCCTATCCTGCGAATCCTCTGCCTGAATTATTTTTTCCTCTGTATCCTTTTCTAAGGCAGCTGGATTTAAAAAGGAGCGCCGTATTATTTTTAAGTCCTCTTCAATTCGATTTTTACTTATAAACACATTTACACCCCCAGTAGACACGAGAGGCGGCGCAACCAGCCCTCTCGCAAGTTATGTTAACATTATGCCGGCAGCAAACGTTAACGTGAAATAAATTTTGCTTTTTTAAAATAAATCATTAACCTTATGGCACATTGCAAAATGCCCTGTATCAATCTCTTTATTTTCCGGTACAGCTTCCTTGCAGATATCCTTAGCGTGTATACAGCGGGTATGGAAGCGGCAGCCGCTCGGCGGATTTGCCGGAGAAGGGATATCCCCTTCAAGTAATGTTCTCTTGCGATTTGCCCTATTGCGCGGATCATAATGAGGCGCGGCTTCGAGCAAGACTCTTGTATATGGATGGCGCGGGTTCGTGAAAATCTGTTGTTTAGAGCCCATTTCCACAAGCTGTCCAAGATACATAACCCCGACATCGTCACTTATTAATTTTATGACGGTAAGGTCATGAGAAATGAACAGATAACTCAGCCCCATTTCATCTTGCATATCTTTTAGTAAGTTAATTATCTGCGATTGTATTGAAACATCAAGGGCGGAAACGGCCTCATCGCACACAACAAACTCCGGATTAAGAGCGAGCGCGCGTGAAATGCCAATTCTTTGACGCTGACCTCCGGAAAATTGGTGCGGATAACGTGTGGCTTGTTCTTTCGTCAAACCGCATTTTGTGATAATTTCTATAACCTTTTCCTGCATCTCGCGGTTGTTTCTAACAATTTTATGCTCCCTAAGCGCTTCGCCCACAAGTTCAAACACGGGAAGACGAGGGTTAAGGGAAGAGTACGGGTCTTGAAAAATAATTTGCATTTTTGTACGCAAATTCTTCAATTCACCGCGTGACTTTTCATATACGTTTTCACCATTAAAAATGGTCTCGCCGGAGGTAGGGTCGTGAAGTTTAAGGATTGTACGGCCGGCAGTGGTTTTTCCGCATCCGGACTCTCCAACCAGCCCTAAGGTTTTACCTTTCTTGATTTTAAAACTAATGTCATCGACAGCCTTTACATGCCCAACCACACGCCTAAGCGCTCCCTTTTTTATAGGAAAGTGTTTTTTCAAATTACGGACTTCTAACAAATATTCGCTGTTATTCATTGCCGACCCCTCCTTCCGAATATAACCAGCAAGCTACAATTTGGCCCTCTGAAAATACCTTTTCCGGCGGAAACTCCTTGCCGCATCGCGGCCCGGCCTTTTCGCATCTGGGATGGAACGGGCAGCCGCTGGGTTTGGAATTAAGGTCAGGAACATTACCAGAGATAACTTCCAATCTTCCGGTATCCGTTTCCAAATCAGGCCTGGAGCGGATAAGGCCTATTGTGTATGGATGTTTTGCTTGTTCAAAAATATCCACAACATTTGCCACTTCCACCACCTTACCGGCATACATCACTAAAACCCTGTCCGCCATTTCGGCAATAACGCCCAAATCGTGGGTAATAAATATTATTGATGCGTTTATGCTTGATTTCAGCTCATTCATCAATTGTAAAACCTGTGCCTGAATAGTGACGTCCAATGCCGTTGTAGGCTCGTCCGCTATTAATAATTTTGGCTTACATGCAAGCGCAAGAGCAATCATGCAGCGCTGACACATGCCTCCCGATAAGGTAAAGGGATATTCATCCACGATACGCTCCGCGTTGGGAATCCGAACGAGCTTTAGCAGCGATATAACTTCCGTTTTGGCTTCCTTTTTACTTAACCCTTGGTGCAGAATCATAGCCTCGGCAATTTGCGCGCCAACGGTTTTAATAGGGTTAAGAGATGTCATCGGCTCTTGGAAGATAACTGATATCTCATTGCCACGCACCTTGCGCATTTCATCATTGGATATTTTCAGCATATCCTTACCTTCGAACAATATCTCTCCTCCCGCGTATTTTGCGGGCGGACTGTCTAAAAGGCGCAGTATGGCCATGCTGGACACAGACTTGCCGCATCCCGATTCGCCGACTATACCCAGCGTTTCGCCTTCGTTCACATAGTAGGATATATCATCAACGGCTTTAAGCTCCATGCCGTCTTGCATAAAATATACTTTTAAGTTTTTTATTTCCAGCAGCTTATTTGCCATAGTTTCTCTACCTCCCTCTGCTCTTTGGGTCAACCGCATCCCTAAGGCCGTCACCGACAATATTAAAGCACATAACGGTAAGGAAAATCATAATCCCGGGCGGAATAAAGAGCCATGCTCTGTTCATCAGATTAACCATTTGCCGCGCAGGCTCAATTAGATTACCCCAAGTCGGCGTAGGCGGTGAAACGCCCATCCCTAAAAATGATAAGGCGGCCTCCATCAATATAACCGAAGCTATATTTAAAGTGGCGTAAACAATAATGAAAGGCAGCAGGTTCGGAAGAAGATGACGTGTAATTCTCTTAAAATGGTTTATGCCTAAGGCTTCGCAAGCCTTCATATACTCCGCTTCGCGAAGCATCAATATCTGGCCGCGGATAATCCTTGTGATGCCCGGCCAGGTCAAAGCCGCGAAGGTAGCGATCAACGTCGGTATGCTGTTGCCAAATAAAGCCACGATAACTATTGCCGTAAACATAAAAGGCAGGGATGAAATCATTTCCGATAAACGCATGATAATAGCGTCTACCCACTTTCCGTAAAAACCGGAAAGGCTTCCTAAAGTAAAGCCCACCAAGGTATTTATGAATGTGACCAAAAGCCCTATCCCAAGCGATATCCTTCCCCCTACGAAAAGCCTTGTGAACAAGTCACGCCCAATTACGTCCGTTCCCAGCCAGTGCTGCGGCGAGGGGGGTATAAGCCTGTTTTCCGCAAAATATATTTGCATGGAGTACGGAGAGAAAATCGGTACGAAAATACACAGAAGAATTATAAAGCCGAGTACGCAAAACGCGCCGACAGCAAGCTTATTTTTCATAAACTGCCGTCTTACCACGGCGAAATAATTTTCATTTTTATTTGCCTTTAAAATTATATTATTCTTTACCATTCCATCGTTCACATTCTTCACCGCCTAGTCATATTTAATCCGCGGGTCGGCTACCGCATACAGAATTTCAGCAATAAGCGCCGACGCCAGGGTAACTATCGCAATTATGGTCATCATACCTATAATAATAGGGTAATTCCGCCCGCCGACGGCTTGAAGCAAAAGCCCTCCCAGCCCCGGCAGCCCGAAAACCGCCTCCGTTATGGCCGATCCGGAAAACAAACCCGGAAGCTGTAAGCCCATAATGGTAATGATGGGAATCAACGCGTTGCGCATTGCGTGACGAAAAATAATTCTGCTTTCCTTTAATCCTTTTGCCCGTGCCGTCCTTATGTAATCGGAGTGGATAACCTCCAGCATAGACGCCCGGGTATACCGCATATATGATGCCGCCCCGCTCAACCCCAAGGCGGAAACGGGAAGTATCAAATGCCATGCCCTGTCCGCCCAGATCTGCATTAACGTTTCGTTTCTGCCAAATGGCGGCGGCGACCCATAACCCATAACGGGGGTCAACCCCAGATTAACGCTGAATATTAAGATAAGTAAAACCCCAAAGAAAAATATCGGCATGCTTATCCCGATAAACGCAAATATGGTAAATACCGTATCTATTCCTTTGCCCTTGTAAACAGCGCTTAGGATTCCTAACGGAATGCCTATAAGCATTGATACAAGCATGGCGCTAATTGACAATGTTAATGTTGCGGGCAGCGCCGTAGTAATAAGTTCTGACACAGGGCGCCTATGTGTGATGGATTCCCCGAAATCGCCCCTGACGGCATCCGCAATCCAATTAAAAAACCTTTGACGAACAGGCAGATCCAGATTGAATCTTGCGAGCATCCTTTCCCTGTGCGCGGCGGTAATGCGCGGGTCTTGCAAATCTGAAAGAGGCTGGCCCGGCGAAAGCTCCATAAGTATGAAAAGAAGAAGCAATATGCCAAAAAAAACAGGTATTATCTGTAAAATGCGGCGAATTATAAAACCTCTCACTATATCCTCCTCATTTCTTTATTTTCATTTTAGAGAGAGCCCCGTTAGTTACCTACAGGTTAGCTAACGGGGCTCTTCAGGCGCTTTGATGTTAAAGCACAAACTTACATTATAAACATGTTAGTCCATCCAAGGCCCTTGCAGCTTAACAGCCAGAGCAAAGCCTACGAAAGGCGAAATCTCCATGCCGTTGACACTGTTTGAATAGCCCCAAAGGATTGTGCCGTTTGAAAGGACCCATACGGGAAGATAGTAGTTCGTTATTGCCGCAATCTCATGATAGATTGCGGTGCGTTCGGCCTGATCCATCGTTTCCGCTCCAAGCTCAATCAGCTCCATAAGCCTGTCATGATAGAAAGCGCTGTTAAAGAAGGAACCGGCTGAGTCATTTCTGGCATCCCATAAACCGCCTGATAAATCCGGGTCAACGCTCATGCTCCAGCCCATTTGGAAAATGTCAAACTGCTTCTCTCCCACGGGCAAGGCATTGGTTCTGGACTGAACTGTCGCGAAATCCATCATTTCAATATCAAGCTCAACGCCAAGCTCGCCCCATGTGTGTGCTGCCATACCTGTGACGATGGAGGGCCATTGCGCTTCGTGATAGATAAGCCAGTGTAACTTCATTTTCTCGCCGTCTTTGTAACGGAACCCGTCCGCAGCCATAAGCCAGCCGGCTTCATCCATCAATTCGTGCGCTTTGTCCATATCAAACTCATAATTATTAAGAGCGTCCACGCCCGGGAATGCCCAGGAAACGGGCGAGAACGGGGAGTTTCCGACGGCAATGAGGTCGGGGCTGCCCGAGTCGGCCACAATATAAGCCTCGGTATCAAAGGCGTAGGCAAGCGCCTGACGCACCCTATAATCCTCAAGCTGCGGGCGCAGTGTGTTAAACGTAATCTGTCTCAAGCTATTTCCCACAAATAATTGCTCGTAAAGATTCGGGTCAGCCTGCAGCCACTCCAGATTATCAAGATTGGACTGTGCTTCCCCGACATGTATCTGTCCGCTGACAAGCGCCGGGACAATGTTGGCTTGCGGCACGTCACGCATTATGATTCCGGCAAGGTTTACGTCAAAGTCGGTGTTCCAGTAATTGTCATTTCTCTCCAGCTCAATCCATTGCTGGAACACGTATTCCACAAACACAAACTGGCCGTTGCCGAAGGGTTTGTCAATCAAAGCCAAAAAGTCATCCCATTTGGTAAAAGCGTAATACTCGCGGCACAGTATGCCATAGGTGAAGTCCACCATGCGCGCCGGGCTGGCGGTGTGGTAGTCAAAGGCGATGGTATGGTCGTCAATTATGCGTATACCCGTAATGCGTTCAACCTGACCGGCCTTATACGCTTCAAAACCAACTATATCCTGTACGGCGCTTGTACGCGGGCCGTCATAATGGGGATGCGCGATTGTATGGTAGGTAAACGAAACGTCATGAGCCGTCAGCGGCCTGCCATCCGAAAAACAAGCCCTCGGGTCAATAGAGAATGTGTACGTAAGATCATCATTTGACATCTCCCAGGTAGCGAGAAGAGGGATGTACTCAGCGGCGGCGTTGTTTATAACCAGACCGTCAAAAACAAGGAGATTTACCATCTGGTCATAAATATTATTTGCCATTATGGGATTAAAGAGACCCTGCCATCCCTGGCCGCCAAAAACCATAACCCCGTCGCGGTTAATATCTCCGGCAGGAGCGCTTGCGGCCGCAGTACCGGCGGCGCCAAATAACATGACGCACATAACAGTCAAAGCCAGTGCTTTTTGCAGCATTTTCTTGGCTTTCATAAAAGTAATTCCTCCTTCAAATTCTCTTTATTGATTGTTGATAAAACCAAGTATTGTTTTATCAAAGCAATAATACCACAGCCATTAAGAATATTCAAGCCTCTTTTTATAAATATTTATTCTAGAATTGTAAACAAATGTTAAATCCCTGAAATATTAGCTGTTTTATAGCTTTAAGCACGCCAAATCCCTGCATTATGCCATCAGTTTCTTGTTTTACGATAACCTTTCAAATATTTCAAAAAGCGAAATCTTTAGGTCCGGGAATATGGATGGCGAAAATTCGGTTATAAGCTGGCTTTTTTGATCCTCTGTCATGCCTTCAATAAGGAAATCCGGGTAAATCTGATAAATATATTCCAGTTCATATTTACCGTCTATAGGTAAATAGACTTCAATAGCGCGGTTTTTAATATCAACTATCCAATATTCCCTTACCCCGCATTTTTCATAAACCTTTTTTTTATATTTCCTGTCATAATTGCTGGTGCTTGGCGAAAGAACCTCAACCACCAGATCCGGAGCGCCGTGTATTCCATTCTCCTTGATGATCTCCGGATTGCACACAACCGTCATATCCGGGACAAATGTATCCTTTTTCGTTAGAAAAACATCGACGCTGTCGTGAAAGACTTCGCATTTTTTCCCTTGCAGATAGCGGTTGAAGACGTTTATTATTCTCGCTATCGCCCTGGTATGATTCACTCCCGGGCTTGGCGCCATATAAACTATTTTTCCATCGTGAATTTCATACTTTTGCGTATATTCGTATTTGTACGCCGGTTCTGACATTTTTCATCCCTCCGCGAGTTAGTTATCTCCAATTTCCAAATAAACGGTCGAATGCCTGATTGCGCGGGTCATCATTGGTCGGCATAGGCTCTGCGGGCAGTGAAAAGTCGGAGGCGAAACCCGTTATATAGATTGCCTCGACCGCTTCCGCGTTGATGCCGGGGTCGGCGCGCAAGGTTTGCATTAGCTCGCTCCTGATATAATCCATGCCGTCCAAAGCCCTGATTTCCTCATAATCAAGCCGGCTCAGCGTCGCCTGTATCGCGCGCTCAAGCTGTTCCTGGCTTATACCCCCGCCGCCCTCGCGCTCAACCTCAAAGGCTACCTGCGCCTCAACCGGGCGTATCCTGCCGGTTGCGTCCCTCATGTCTTGCCGAAGTATCTGGCTGCGGATAATGCGCGTGGGGCTAGTTTCATCGGGTGTAATCATGTTCAGCGCCCAGTAAATACTTCCCGCCGTTATAAGTAGCACTGTAAGAATAATTATAACAGTGCCATGAATATTGTTTTTTCCGAATCTTCTCATCGTATTATCCCCTCCTTTAAATCCGATTATAGCACATACCGCGGCTTTTGTCACGATAATCCTTGTAATCGGCTGTTAATGTTGTTATAATATCAGCGAGAAAGGGGATTTGTTATGGAAAAGTCGCGGAAATACAGAAACCTTATTGTTATAGCGTTTTTAGCGGTCACGTATTATGCGGGGACAGTTGTGATGGGCTTATCGTTTCCCGTAATGCTGTTGATTTATGCCGCTATGATTACGGCCCTCTGCGTTATATTCAAGGCAGGGTTCTTTTACTGGCTTGCGAATCTGAATTATTCAACAGGGAAAAAAGACAAGGCAAGGCAGTTTTTCGAGCTGTCAATCAGGCACGGCTCAAAAAACCCGATGACATATTTGAATTATGCCGTTATGCTTGTACAAAACAACGAGGCCGTGGAAGCCTTGAAATACGCGCAAAAAGCGATGGATATGAACCCGGGTATCGCGGCTGACAAAAACGCGAGGCTAACCGTCAGCAGCGCGTACTGGTTGATGGGTGAGATTGACAAGGCTGTGGAGACCCTTGAGGAACTGGTTGAGAAATATGAGTATGTAAACACCCATGTGTTAACCTCTCTGGGGTATCTGTACATTTTAAAGGGCAATTTAGAAAAGGCGCGGCTGACGTCGGAAAAGGCTATTGAGGACGACCCCGCTTCCGCCGCCGCATGGGATAATTTGGGGCAGATTTTCCTCCGTGAAGGCGACGTGGAAAAAGCTGAGGAAACCTTCCTTAAAGCGATGTCGTTCAAGGACAATCTTGTGGACAGCGCGTACTTCCTTGGGCAGATATACGAGGATGCCGGGAAAACCGAACAAGCCCGCGAGTATTTCCTGCGCGCGAGGGGTTGCAAGCTCTCCAGCCTCAACACCGTAACCGAGGCAATGGTTGAGGAAAAATACCGCAAATATCTGGATATGGGGTTTGACGAAAATGACGGCGATGAAGCTGATTAAAGAAGGCAAAACCAAGGATGTTTACGCGCTGGGAAACGGGAACTGCCTGCTGCGGTTCAAGGACGACGCTACGGGTGAAAACGGTGTTTTCGACCCCGGCGCAAACCGGGTGGGGCTTTCCATTGAGGGCCTTGGTAAAAGCGGCTTGCGGCTTACGGAATTTTTTTTCAAGATGCTGGAGGGTAAAGGGATTCCCACGCATTTTATCAGCGCTGATATCGGCAAAGCCGAAATGACTGTACGGGAAGCCGAATTCTTCGGTCAGGGGCTGGAGATAATTTGCCGTTACCGCGCCGTTGGCAGCTTTATACGCCGGTATGGCTCCATTGCGGAGGAGGGGCAAGAGCTTTTTGCGTTGACGGAGTTTACGCTGAAAGACGACGGGCGCGGAGATCCCCTCATTACAAAGGATGCGCTGTGTATGCTGGGTATAATGTCCGAAGCGGAGTACGAAACATTGAAGGGTCATGCCAAACAAATTTCTGGCTATATAGCCGAAGAGCTGGAAAAAAAGGGTATGGAGCTTTACGATATAAAACTGGAATTTGGGCGCGCGGACGGTGAAATCGTGCTGATTGACGAAATATCCGCGGGGAACATGCGTGTTTACAAAGACGGAAAACAAGTTGAGCCGTTAGAGCTGGCACGGTTGTTATTGATATAAATGCATAAAAAAATCATACCGAACAAATCATATTGTTGGGGTGATTAATATGGCGGAATATCCGCATTTATCGGAAATACCGATGGGTCTTGGCATGGCATTGATGCAGAACAAGGCGGCGATGGATTACTATTCCGGGCTGCCCGAAGAAGCCAAACAGCGAATAATCGACCATACGCATACGATCCAGTCCAAAGAAGAAATGCAAATGTTTGTCGATTCGCTGGGCAGCGGTAAATAACACGGGTTTCATGGCGCGCCTGTGATGGGCGCCATACATAACCGATTCTATCCACAACGGCCAAATCGGCATTATTATGTTGAATTAGAGCGTTTCAAAACACGCATTAATTATTCAATTTCTATTACGGAGGGCGCATCAATGATTAACGGAATCGGTGTGCCGTCGTTTAAACATGGAAAAACCCTTGACTTAGGGTTTTTGCCGCGTTCATGAGGTTTCACTTATCTACCATATTAAAAAATCTTTCTCCAGCAATCTCAGGATAGCCTCGACAAAAAAGTAATCTCCGTAGATGATTGGCACATGAAGCTGGTCTTCCTTGCCGTGATATTGACTCGTGCCTTGGCCCATAATCCCGTCACGGTTAGAATCCCAATCACAAAACGCATCAACGCAAGCTTTCAGGGTATTCAGCGCCGCTCGGAAATACAGCGCTTTTTCATGCTCCCCAACATGCTTGGTAATTTCCAGCATTCCGCAGCAGGCGCACATGGCGGCTGTAGTGTCATGCTTAACAGGTTCGGAAGGCGCGCGGAAGTCCGCCGGCGGCAGCCAATCGTTCATGGCTAAATTAGCAATGAAGTAGTGCGCTATCCGTTTAGCAATGTCTAAGTACCGCCGCTCCCCGCTGTGCAGGTAACTAAGCGCAAACCCATACAATGCCCACGCTTGCCCCCTTGACCATGATGAGCCGGATTCATAACCCTGGCCTGCTGGGTTTTCCAGACATTCGCCGGTAATCGGATCCATAATTGAAATATGGTTGCATGAACCATCCGGGCGTACCCCATAAGCTATTACGGTATCGGCATGACTTTCGGCGATATAGGCAAAACGGGGGTCACCCAGTTCTTTGCCCGCCCAATACAGGATTGGAAGGTTCATCATACAGTCGATAATCATCCATCCCGTCATATCTTTGTTCCACGCGCGGATGAATTTGCCAGCCGGATTATACCGTCCGGCAAGCAGAGTGGCGGCGTGCAGCCCGCGGGCTTTGGATTGTTCATTGCCGGTAAGGCGGTAATTTGCTACGGCTGTATGCAGCCATTGAAAACCGACATCGTGGTGAAGGCCCATAAAACCGGCTAACGCATCGTCCATGCGTTTCTCTACGCCCTCAGCCGCCGTACGATAGCACCCTTCCCCTGTGGCATGGTGCATCTGCCACAGGATACCGCTCCAAAAGCCGTTTGTCCACCAGAAAATACCGGTGGGCGTATCCAAATCCTTATACCGTCCATCACGCGGGATGAAAGGGATCATATCGCCAATTCGCCGGCATTGAATTTGCATCTTTTCCTGGATTTTATAATATGTTTGCCGCACCCATTGCCGGTCGTCCTCCGGCAGAAAATTAAGCATGTAATGACCTCCCCTGCTCTGCTTAATATTATACCATTTTTCTTTCTCCCATGTCCACTATTTGCCTTTTAATTATAATCATGATATACTAATGCCCATGAAAGGGGTGTTTCTTTGAACAAGGATACTTTTATGGAAGCAGTCCGTAATCTTCAGGTGTTCGATGCCCATACGCACCTTGCCGGAGAAAAATTGCAAGCGTCGGATTTCTGGGAGATAGTCCACTACTTCTGGTTTCTTCGTGAGCTGCGAACCGCCGGTTATTCAGACAACCCCGAATTCATGCCTGAGGATAACCGCATCGAATTGTTTCTTGACGCATACAAGGCAGCCGCCGGAACAGGAATGCATTATGCGGTAAAATATATATTTAACGATTTATACGGTTTAAAGCTTGATGACATCGCTTCTGTACGCGAAGCCATTGACCGCGTGAAACAATGCTCCGCAGACGGCAGATGGGTTGAATCCGTATCCGGCAAGGCAAACCTTACAAAAACCGTTGTAAATAACGAATCTCATAAAAATTTCATTGGCCTTAACGATACATGTATATGGTTTCCGCGCCTTGATGGAATGCTGCATGACGGCGCGCGGCGCATTGCGGCGGAAAACCCAAGCAAAAGAGCCGTTACAGCGAATGACACGGCAGAGCAATTGCGGAAAACTATCGACGGTTATGTATCCCAGGGTGTACGAGCCTTTATGACCTCGCTGGGAGGCCTCGACACCAAAACATATCGGAACAGCGGCGAATCCTTCCGCGCATTTGACGACGGCCTGATTTTCCTGCTGCGCATCCTTTGCCAAGCCGCGTCGTCAAATAACCTTACCATCCAACTTTTTATGGGCATGGAACACGGGCATTGCTCGGTTGCCGTACCCGTAAACCGTACGGGGAGGGTTGTGAATCTTTACGGTCTTTTCGAGGATTATCCGTGTAAATTCGACCTTGTAACATCCTGCGGCATCAATAATATGGATATCGCAAACGCCGCCCAAATATTCCCTAATGTCTACGCCGGAGGCATGTGGTGGTTCAACTTCCGCCCCAGTACATACCTCAGCGCCATGGCTCAGCGTTTTGAGGCGTTGTCATCACGAAAAAGCTACCTGACAATCTCGGATTCCCGATGTATCGAGTGGTGCTATGGCAAAATCGCATTAATCAAAAAGCTGACAGGCGATTTCCTGTGTAAAAAAGTGTCCGATGGGTACGTAGACACTGATGAAGCGCTGATCATCGCTAAGGATTGGCTTTATAGCACCCCGGCAAAACTGTATACTTAAAGGAGGGCATTTTAAACATGAAAAGAGCAGCATTCATGCGCGGAAACTTCGGCATTATGACCCACTGGCTGCACACCCCCGTGGGAACCGACCCCCTGACCGGCGGCATTTCTGAGCTTGCCGCCGAATGGAACGCGCGGGTGGACGCTTTCGATGTGGCATCGCTTGCTTCACAAGTAAACCGGACAGGCGCAAAATGGTTCATCCTGACTATCGGGCAAAACAGCGGTTTTTACTGCGCGCCCAACCCGGTTTACGATGAATTGGTTGGATATCCCAAGTCAAAATGCTCCAGACGCGACTTATTCCGTGACCTGGCGATTGAACTTAATAAATACGGTATCAAAGCCATTGCGTATCTGCCCAGCGGCGCGCCGGAATATGACTTACAGGCTGTTGAACGGCTTGAATGGAAAGACGGCGTAATGCGGGACGAAAAGGGTGAAATGCTGCGCGCCCAGTTCGGGTTCCGGCTTTATGATACAACGCACAGACTGGAGAACTTCCAAAGAAAATGGGAGGATGTCATAACCTCATGGGCTAAAAGCTGGGGTAACCTGTGCGCCGGATGGTGGGTAGACGGCATGTACTATATTGAAAATATGTACAGGACCGAAGCGGAGCCAAACTATACAAGCCTTGCCCGGGCTTTGCGCTCCGGTAACCCGGATGCCGCGCTGGCCTTCAACCACGGCATCCAGCGTATGGACGCGCCCTTTGTGCTGAGCGCGGAGGAGGACTATTCGCCGGGTGAACTCAATTCGTACATGTTCACTCCGTTTGGCCGCAAAAAGATTCCGTCGGATATGGCGGAGGGACGCATCGGGCATACACAGTTCCACCTGCTTAATTACCTTGGGACAAACTGGGGCGAAGGGAACGAACCGCGCTTCCCCGATGAGCTGACCGTCTCTTGGACGAAGTATATCCTTGCGGCGGGCGGCGCGGTTACATGGGATGTTCCTACCGGCGCGGCAGGAATCATACCTGAAAGAATTGTTGATACACTATCTAAATTGTAAGATTGAGGTATACATATGCTAACCTTTGTAAACCGGGATACGATTGATGATTTAAAACGCCGGCTCACGTCCGCAACCGGAGAATATGCATATTTACGTTTTGAAATGGAACAGGCGGCCGCAGTTAGATTTGCGCAAGGGCCGCGGAGCGTAACCTGCTCAAAGTCCGGCGCCGTGAGCGGCAACCCTCACGATTATTACAGTATAGGGCCTTACTGGTGGCCTGACCCGAATGCCGACGATCCTAAGACAGCGCCATACATCAGGCGCGACGGCGAGGTAAATCCTGAGTATAACGACTGCCGCCACAAACAGGATTTCGATGATTTATCCATTGCCGTACACACCTTGGTTACGGCTGGCTTTTATCTTAGCAAAAGAGCTTATTTAGACAGAGCGGCCGAGCTAATACATGTGTGGTTTCTTAACGAAGAAACTAAAATGAACCCTCATTTGGAATACGCGCAAGCTATTCAGGGCATCTGCGCCGGACGGGGCATCGGTATAATCGAGCTGAGCGCTCTTGACCGCATCGTACATAGTCTGGGCTATCTTGAGGAAGCAGGAGGTTACGAACAGCTCATAGCCGCGTTTAACATGTGGCTTAATCAGATGTTGGATTGGTTATTGACGAGTAAAAATGGAATTGACGAATCAAAGAACGGCAACAACCATGAAACCTATTACTGGATGCGTGCCGGCCTATACGGTTTCTGGCTGGGGCGGCCGGATTCCGTCAATCTGATGTGTAAAAATTATACCGAGCGTATCATACCCTTACAGATAGAACCTGATGGAGCTATGATCCGAGAGCTGGGCCGCACCCGCTCTTTGCGCTATTCGCTGTATAACTTGGACGCAATGGCAATGACCTGCGAAATCGCGCGCGTCAATGGTGTGGATTTATGGCGTTTTAATGATGGGGAGCGTTCCATCGAAACTGCGATACGTTATCTTATTCCGGCGCTGAAGAATCCGTATGATTGGCGGTTTCGGGAAATCAGCAGCGATGTGCCGCCGGATACCTTCGCCATGCAATTCGCCGCCCTGCGCCTGAACAGGCCCGACCTTACAGCAATCAACCGTTTACGCCGAGACCAGATGCGGTTGTGGCGATATCAAGCTATAAGCCCGCCGGCATTGCTTGAGGGATATAGCTAGCATTACCGGCAC
>WRAC01000021.1 GCA_009780415.1 Defluviitaleaceae bacterium
AAAATGATAACTGCTCCAAGAATACGCCACTTACAAGCGTTTTTAAGGCTAACCTCTTTGATTTAAAGCGATTTTCCGATTTCCTTGCTTTCTTTAGGTTTCACGGTAAATTAGATTGACGTGAAATATGATGAAATACCTCTTGAATTATAGCTGTCATCCGTGTTATAATATCTGTATTAACAGAGAACTTGGATAAATCAACATCTTTAGAGATATTCAATCCATGTTCCTGACAAACGAGAAAAGCAGAACCATTAGCGATCATTTCGCTCTCCGCTCTAGTTCCGTCCTGATAATAATGGGTAAAGTGAATGTAATGGGCGTATTCGTGCAGCAAGACGTGAAGCTTCTGTTTGATGTGAAGGGATTCCTTGATGTAGATTTCCTTTTTACCCTGCTCCGACAAATAAAATCCCTTTGAATGGATATCAGGCGTTTCAATGATGGGTATCTCGCTTGTACGCAACAGCTTGTTGTATAGCCGCCGCATTGATTCGTCTTTAGTTTTTCGGTTTTTGACAGGCATCTCCCCCAATGTTTTTACAAGACAAAAAATCCCCATTAAGCCGGATAGCTTAATGGAGAGGCTTTGTAAATCAGCTTGAAGCTTCATTGGGGTTATAATATATATTTGAAAATTACATAGATGCAGGTAGCGGGATATTGATTTGAAAAAATATATTACAAGCTCAGACAGCTGTTTTTGTGCAATTTACCCCGTGTATTTCTAGCGAGGCGCTCCTGTACTAATATAACAAAGAAAAACAAGATGGTCTGTGTAAAAAACGAGGACTTATCGACACGGATATGCTAGTCGCTATATGCTTAACTATTTGATGAAGTGAAGGGATGTTTTATGACAAGGAGAAAAAGCCCAAACGAAGTAATGATAGTAGATGAAAAGCAGCTATTAGTCAATAGTTCATTTATCAATGAGCATGAATACCTTATCCCTTCAATAAATAGGTTTGACAAAATATTCAAAGACGATTTAGAAATCGAAGAATACAAAGTGTATTTTACAGAGGATGTTGCTAATTTTTTTAGATATAGCTTTGACACTTTGATGGAAGCAGTTGAAGAACAATGGGAACAAACTGTTTTTTATGAAGTAATAGAAAGAGGAAAGCAACCTTGCGAATTATGCGGAAATAAGCAAGTGATTAATTTGTATAAAATTCGTAACACTGTGACGAATAAAGAATTGTTTGTGGGAAGTGAGTGCATTGGAAAATTCAAAATTAGTAAGTCTGTTGAGGTGAGTCAATCCATAAGAAAAAAGAAGAAGGATGCAGATTCTTTGAGGCGGCAGGTTGAGATTAACGTGAAGATTCCATCTATAGGAGAGCAGTTGCGCGAATGGTATAGATTATTAAATGACAATCCAATTGTGTTGCCCGGAAATCTTGAAACAGACACGAGAATATTGATTAATGATTCAAATGACTTGTATGAAGATTACATTAACGGAAAGCAAATGGGGATTGCTATTATAAAAATAAAAGAGTTTGTTCCCAAAATCTTAAATTGCTTTGAATCTATAACGTCATTTAATAATAAAAATCAAAATAAGCCTTATATCTGTACCAGAGAATTAAAACGGTGGATTACACAAATATATGGTGAAAGCCCCGATGTTTTAGATATAATTAAGGGGAATAACGGCTTTATTTGCAATGCCACTATAAAATACATACATAATATGGCTTTTGTACAACTCCAGTTAAATTTGATACATAAACATTTAAGTGAACACAAATTTGAGTTTATTAATAACAATGAAAATCTTTTGTATTTCAAGTACAAAAGAGATGAACACTATACATTTGCCTTGCAATGCTCACCTAGTATGTTTATGGAAAAATGTGCGGAGTTAAGCGATAGTACCTTTTCAATTAACATAATTGAGTTTAAGAACCTCTTGAATTTTGCTGATAAATCGAAAGAAATTGATACTCCAATTGGATTTTGCAATGAGTTGATACGCGGAACAGGCTTTTACATTTTTCAAAATGATGCAAACCATAAATATTATGTTGTGAAAAACCCGAACCTTCAAAGAGATAGGGATGGATATGAAATGCGTTACTCACTTATTGATATTTCACACATACTTGATAAAATACGTCTCGGAATTTATACAAAAACTGATGATGAATTAATAGAGACACTTAAAAGCTATTTAAATCAACTGAGAAATTGGAAATCAAAAAAAGAATATAAAGAATTAAACGAAATAGACAATGAATTCTTACGCGGAGACAATTATATTTATAGAAAACCAAGACGGTAATACTAATATATTGTGATATTAGTGCAGTGTAAATTGCACAGAAATGAAAGTTTCATCCTTCTCTCCGTACGAAAAAGGTTCAACGGATGAAGAGAGTTTTTGAGTGCAGTGTCAATATGGATATCCGAATTTTGTGGATGTACAAAGACAACAAGCTCATACTGCTTCTTGACATTGGACACCATGATATAATCTAACACACAGATCAATCGAAATGGAAATGAAAATATAACAGCGTTTGCAACTATTTTCAGGTAATTCCAACTAATTTCAATTTTACTCAATCAGAGCGCCACCCACTCGCCACCCAGCGATACAAGGCAGGTCTCAGAAATCCCGATTCTACAGGCTTTTGACCGACGATATGAATGGTCTCCAAAACCGTTCGTGAGGGTTCAAATCCTTCTACCCCTGTACAAGTAAAAGTCCCGTAAAATCAACGTTTACGGGACTTTTGTCGTTGCAGCTGCAAGGAGCTCCTAAAACGGAGCAAATGCCAATTGACGTTAATAAGTTCCAAGTAATATCCAACAGGCTCAACTAATTGCAACTTGGTATAAGCGGAAATCGGTTGTTGAAATCCCCAAATCCTTATGATACAATGTTGATAATTATGACTTGTAGAATTGGGTTATCGCCGGATTCCATTTTTAACGCGCAATCATCCATTATAACATGGGGGTGTAATATTATGTTTAGCGAGGATAATATTGAACAATCCCGCACTGAAGATAGAGAGGCTTTGTTTCAATCGCTTAAAATTTTCTCTAAAATAGTATGCGGAGACATAACATCACTGGACGCGCTTGCCGATGACGTAATAGGTATTGGCATGGGTGAGCAGGGATATTATAAAAGCAAATCAGAAATAAAGGAATTGCTGGAAAAGGCCGTAAGGGCACCGGGCGAGGAGCAGCCAAAGATTTCTTTTGAGTACGAAAATATTGATATACGATTTAGCGCGCCGGGTTCTGCCATTCTTACAGTAGAAATATATGTTATAACCGAAATAGATGGGCAGATTTCAAAAAACGGTGTCATGCAAATGGCAAGCGCGAAGAAGGAAAACGGGCGGTGGCTGTTTAATTTATTAACGGCCGTTCCTCTGGAGCTTTCCGAGGAAAGCATCGAATCGTATCCATTGGCGTTCGCCGATGAAACATTGGCAAAGCTTAAAGGCGAATTGCAAACCGAAACGTTTGACATGATGAATGAAAGCTTTTCAGGGGGTATTCTCGGTACATATATTAAAGAAGGCTATCCGCTTTATTTTGCCAATGACGCGTTGATTGAGATGTTTGGATATGAACGTGATGAATTTTATGAAAAGTTTAAGGATAATACCGCTCAGCTTGCATACAAGGATGATAAAGAACATATACGGGAAATAAGCGAAGAAAGCGAAAGGTCTGACGGGGAAAATGTCGCAGGACGCGCGCGCTTTGTGAAAAAGGACGGCAGCCCGATGTGGGCCGAGAGCCGCATCCGTAAAACAAAAGACGATTACGGTAACGATATCTTCCTTTCGGTTCTCATAGACGTAACCGAGGTTGTCAATCTGCACCTCCAAGCGGATGAACAAAATAAAATGATTATGGAAAGCATCAATTACGCCAGCAAAATCCAAAAAAACCTTTTGCCGCTTGATAACGTATTTGAAGAAGCATTTTCCGATTATTCAGTTATATGGAAGCCGCGCGATATAGTAGGCGGTGACATCTATTGGGCCAAAAATTTCGACGGCGGCACAGTCCTCTGCGTATGCGACTGTACAGGCCACGGAACGCCGGGGGCGTTATTGACCATGCTGGTAGTGAGCGCGTTCGAATCCATAATTACTGAAAAAAGATATAAAAATACAGCGGAAATCCTATATATGCTCGACCAAAGACTTGCGTCGGTTTTAAACGTAAGGAGCGACGTCAGTTTGAATATGGATATCAACGACGGCTGCGACCTTGCCGTGCTGTTTATCGCGAAGGACGGCGGAATAGCAATGTCGTCCGGGAACATTAATGTGTTTGCCTGTGACGGCAAGGAAGTTACAAGATATAAAGGACAATCGGTTTATATCGGTGAAGGCAGATTGAAGAGTAAAGAAGAAGTTAAAACGATTGAAATCTCCGCGAATCCAAATAATAAATTTTACATAGCGTCGGACGGGTTATACGACCAAATCGGAGGTAAAGAGAAAAGGCAGTTCGGATATAGTATATTCAAGGATATAATACTCAACGGCCACAACGGCAAACAGGCCGCCATATCAGGGATGATATGGGACGCTTTTGAGGAGTTCCGCGGCGAGGAGCCAAGGCGCGACGATTTTGAATTAATAACATTTCAACCAAAAATTTTGGGAGGAGGAATTGTTTATGATTCTTGATATGAACGAATATACCGGAATGATGAGCAAGCTGAATATAAACATTATTTACAGCGGCCCCATGTGGGATGACGGGATAAAAGGCATTGCCGAAATGGTGAAGGCGCATTTAGCGCATGACGACCTGTCGGTGACTGCGTCGAAATCTATTTTTTCCGTGTTTGTGGAACAAGTAACGAATATGATGATGTACTCGGCGGAAAAGGAAAAATTTGAACAGCCCGGCAGCAAGCCTGTCGATGTGTCTATCGGTATGCTGGTTCTTGGTCATAAGGAAAATACATTCTTTGTACAAACACGCAATGTTATAAAAAATGAAAATATTAATATTATTAAAGGCAGGATTGACCATTTGAATACGCTGGATAAAAAGGGGCTTCGGCAGTATCACAGGGAACGGATGCGCGATGAGAACGATAACCCGGAGAGCAAGGGAGCGGGGCTTGGATTGATAGAGATTGCGAGGCGGGCGACGGCGCCTATTGAATATACATTCCAGACAATTAATGAAAAATTATCTTATTTCACGATGTATGCCGAAATATCGCAAACAATACAGGAGGCGAACTAAGGTATGGCATTCAGATTAGAAAGGGAGAAAACCAGGACGGCACCCTATATCTTAATTGATGAAGAGAACCGCTATATACGGTTTGAAGGTGAAAGCTACCTTGAAGATATAATCAGCTTTTTCATGGAAATTAACGATTGGCTTAGGAAATATCTGTCCTCCGATTTTCAGGAATTAACATTCGACTTTGCTTTGAGATACTTCAACAGCTCAACAACCAAGCAGGTATATAATATGCTGCGGCTTATGGATGCGCGCGCCGCCGGTAAAAAAGTCGTTGTAAACTGGATTGTGTTTGATGAGAAGGACGACATGCTCATTGAATGCGGTGAGGATTTCCAAGAGGAAATGGAGAATCTGGAGTTTAACATAATTATACAAGTTAACGAATAAAACAAATAAAAAATAAAGTAAAATGGGGGGGTTATGTCTATGGAAAGTAAATTTCAAATCAAACCGGAGGAACGAAAATCATGGATTAGCCTAATGGCGATATGGGCGGGCGCCGTCATTTGCATACCGGCGCTTATGATTGGCGGGCTGCTCGGAATGAGTTTTAACCTTCCAAGCGCACTGCTGTGCATCGTAATCGGTTACGGGATTGTTTCCGTTTACAAGTGCTTTATGGGTATGCAGGGGTGTGACACAGGGCTTCCCACAGTGAGTATGGCGGCTGGCGCGATGGGTACGAACGGGTCAAAATACATAATTTCGTCGCTGCTTGCCATTGCGTGTATCGGTTGGTTCGGTATTCAAGCCGCTGTTTGCGGTGCCGCGTTTTCTATGATGATGGGCGAAATGACAGGCGTGAATATCCCCGTTTGGATTTCGTCAATCGGTTGGGGTACCGTTATGCTGCTGACCGCCGCATATGGATATAATGCGTTAAAGTTTTTGAATTATATTACGCTTCCTGTCCTAATTGCTTTGATGGCGTACTGTATGTTTGCGGTTTTCACAAGGTTTGACGCCGCAAATATAATCAGCGGTTTTCAGCCCCCCGCCCCAATGCCTCTCATATCCGGCATAAGCTTCGTAATCGCCACTTTTGCTTTGGGCGGCGTTATTTCTGGCGATTACACACGCTATGCGAAAAACCGCAGGGAAGTAGTCATATCGTCGGTGCTTGGGCTTTTGCCCGCAGGCATTATCGTTATCATGATCGGTGCGATAATGACGGTTGTAACGGGTGAATTTGATATTTCCGTTGTGTTATCCGAACTCGGGCTTCCGGCATTCGGGTTAATCGCCCTTATATTGGCCGCATGGAGTACCAACGTAACCAACGCTTTCTCCGGCGGCATCGCGGTCAGCGACCTTTTCGGGAAAGGCGAGAAGCAAAGGGCGTTTATGACCATAATAGCGGGCGGCATCGGCACTTTGCTTGCGGCGTTCGGGCTTATGAACTACTTTGTGGATTTCCTCAGTATTTTAACTGCCTTAATTCCGCCCGTTGCGGGTGTTACGATGGCGCATTACTGGGTTGTCGGAAGGGGCAGACCCGATAAATTTACCGCGGATACGAGCGTTAAGGTTATTGGTATTACTGCGTTCGCCGCCGGTGCTATTGCAGCTTATTTTACAGGATTTAATATCCTTACGGGTGACAGGTTCGTATTCTTTGTTTCGCCTGTTAATGGAATCATCGTATCGGGGTTAATTTATGTGATTCTGCATAAGGCGTTAAAAAAATAATTAAGCTTAACCCCTCAACACTGGATACGGTTTGGGGAAAGTACTTTAAGGCTCTTGATTATAAAGGCGGGTGTGTCTCTCCTTTTTGTTAGTAATTTTTTCCTTTGGCACCGCGGGACCAAGGGTTCCCTTCGTATCCATGTCAATCCCCTGAGGTGCGGCGAGCATCCTTGCCCTCCCAATTACAAGAGCGGCCCGCATGTTTTGGGATATTATCTCTTGCATTATGTGATAAATGGGAAGGGGGTTTACTATACGCCCAATGGAAGCTATATTGTTGAGAAAGGCCAAATATTCGTTATAAAACCCAATGAGATGACCGCTTATCAAGCGGATGGAGACGACCCGTGGCATTATTACTGGATCGGCTTTGAATCTTCGCTTGAGCTTTCCAATTCACTTGGAGACGGCATAGATCAGGGACGGGAATTTTTTATATGCGGCAGAATATACGATTTGCTTTACATGTTAAGCAACAAAAACCATCCCGGCGAAAAAGGCGAAAGGTATGTCCGCATGGCGCAGGGTTACATTCATAAACACTATCAAATGCCCGATTTGCGCGTGGATGCGCTGGCAAAAAGCCTGAACCTTGACCGTGCTTATTTCAGTAAGATATTCCGGAAGCATATCGGGAAATCACCGCAGCAGTACATTGTGGATTATCGCCTGGAGAAATCCGTAGAGCTGATGACGTGCAGTGATTTGACGCCGGGAGAAGCCGCCCGCGAAGTTGGATACGGCAGTACCTTAGATTTTTCGAGAATGTTCAGCCGGCATTTCGGTATGTCACCCAGCGCATTCTGTGATAAATACTATAAGAAATCCCCTAAGCAAAAAAACACATAATGCTATATATAAATCATATTAATCAATTCCATTCCCAATAATAGATATGGTAGGCAGCGCTTTTTATCTGGAATCTTATATAAACTTCAACGTCAGCGACGAAAAGATGCATAAAATCCTCGAAATCTATGATTTCTTCTATTCCGAGGAAGGTATTAACCTGCTGATGTTTGGATTTGAAGGCGAAGACTATATAATTGAAGACGGCTATATCGTTTCGCTTCTGGGTACCGACCCCAATACCGGGCGCTTATTAAACACCTCCGATAAATACGCATTCGTTTCCGGCGCGGATGCAGGATTCAAGAGCGCTGTCACATGGGCGGCTGATATGGTGCAGTACGACGACCCGACCCTTTCGCAGGCGCTTCGCGATATGGCAAAGGCGGAAAAAGAGTACCGCATCGCAAACTGGAATCCCCCTCCCACCGACCTTCGTATTTCAGCTGTCACCGTTCCTGAAAGGACGGCCATGGCCGGCATCAGCATCAGAAACAGCTGGGCCCAAATGATAACCGACACATCGGACATATCGGATGAGGATTTGTTTGACCAGTTCTATGCCGATTGGGAAGCCAACGGTTATAAAGCCGCAAAGGAAGCAATGACAAGAAGAGTGGCTGAACTGGGATATTAAGATTATACAAGGATTGCGTTGCCATTGTAAATTAATCGGGAGGTTAGTCATGAATTCGAGCAAAGGCTTAGTAACAATACCCACAGATGTGGACGTAATTCCGCAAACGCTTGAGATTTTGGAAAAATGGGGAGCCGATGCTTTAAGGGATTGCGACGGAACCGAGTTCCCGGCTGAGCTGAGGGGTTGCGGAGCCAAGATTTACGCCACATATTATACAACGCGCAAAGACAATGCTTGGGCAAAAGCTAACCCTGATGAAATCCAGCAATGTTACTTAATGACAGGCTTCCGTACCGCTTTTGGCGAAAGTCTGGAGATAAAATTACTTGAGGGTATCAGCGCGGATTTGATGCGGGTGAACAGCCGCGACGATATCAAGCGATGGTGGGAGGTCATTGACCGGACAACCGGGGAAACCGTCCCGGCGGGGATGTGGGATTACGATGATGATTCCGGCTCTGTCGCAATCAGCGGAACCATACCTTACCATGAGTATACCGTAAGCTTTTTGGCTTACCTCATATGGGATCCCGTACATATGTACAACGCGGTCGTAAATGACTGGCGGGATTTTGAGCCGCAAATCACTTTCGATGCGCGCCAGCCGAAAACAAAGGAATATTCAATGAAACGCCTGCGCCGTTTTTTGGAAGAAAATAAACATGTGGACGTAATCCGTTTTACAACCTTCTTTCATCAATTCACTCTAGTGTTCGACGAACTGCGGCGGGAAAAATACGTGGACTGGTATGGTTATTCCGCGTCCGTAAGCCCGTACATCCTTGAGCGGTTTGAAAAAGAGACGGGCTATCCTTTCCGCGCGGAATTTATTATAGATGAAGGTTATTATAATTCCCAGTATCGTATACCATCCAAGGAATATAAGGATTTTATGGCGTTCCAGCGCCGCGAGGTGGCGGCCCTTGCCAAAGAAATGGTTGACATCTGCCATGAATACGGCAAAGAAGCCATGATGTTTTTAGGTGATCATTTTATAGGCACCGAACCGTTTATGGAAGAGTTTGAAACTATCGGACTGGACGCCGTTGTCGGGAGCGTCGGCAACGGAAGCACCCTCCGGCTTATCGGCGACATCAAAGGAACGCGGTACAACGAAGGGCGTTTTTTACCATATTTCTTCCCGGACACCTTCCGCAAAGGCGGAAATCCAAAAGCCGAGGCGGTTTCAAACTGGCTTTGCGCACGCCGCGCCATAATGCGCAGCCCCATTGACAGAATCGGATACGGCGGCTACCTTAAACTGGCGTTGGATTTCCCTGACTTTGTAGATTATATCGGGCATATATGCAATGAATTCCGTACCTTTTACAGCAATGTAAAAGGCGCGGAACCATTCTGCTTTGCCCGGGTTGCCGTGCTGAACTGCTGGGGGAAGATGCGCTCATGGGGCTGCCATATGGTGCATCATGCCCTATACCAGAAGCAAAACTACAGCTACGCCGGAATAATCGAAATCCTTTCCGGCGCGCCGTATGATGTGAGTTTTATAAGTTTTGACGATATAACAGCGGAACCCGCCTTGCTTAATAAATTTGATGCTATATTGAATATCGGCGATGCGGACACAGCTCACACGGGCGGCGAATATTGGGCCGATGAGCGGGTTGTTACTGCCGTCCGCGCGTTTATCGCCAATGGCGGCGGATTTATCGGCGTTGGGGAGCCGTCGGGGCACCGGCGGCAGGGGCGCGTCCTACAGCTTGCGGCTGCTCTTGGGGTGGAGAAGGAAACCGGGTTTACCCTCGGATATGATAAATATAATTGGGATGAAAGACGGCACTTCATAACGGAGGAAATAAAGGATACATCTAAAATTGATTTTGGCGAAGGTATGAAAGGTATATACGCGCTGCCGGGAACGGATGTTCTTATATGCCGCGACAAGGAGGTGCGGCTTGCGGCAAACGGGTATTCACGCGGCAGGACAGTTTATATCGGCGGTTTGCCTTATTCCGCGGAAAACGCCAGGCTGCTGCACAGGGCAATCCTTTGGGTTTGCGGCAAAGACGGGCAATTATGCGAATGGCACACGGATAACCCGCATACGGAAATCCATGTTTATCCCAATGCGGGGCGGTATTGCGTTATCAACAACACTTATGAGCCGCAAGAAACAGTAGTCCGCGCGGCGGGCAGGCAATTTGCGCTTACGGTAGAAAGCGGGGCTTTGCGGTGGTATGAGTATGTTTAATCCGGGTGACTTTGACACCGTCACAAGCGGCGGTATGACCGTTACGCTTTATAAAAAATTTCCAAGCGTCATAAAATATAGCGTAAACAGAAAAACAATAGACGGACTTCGCAGCCCGGTTAACTCCGTTTCTATCGGGCTAATCGGCGCGGACCCGCCGAACTCCGTCCGTGATTATATTCCGCGTAAAGTGGATTACAAAAAGACGGGCAGCGACAATGCCGCCTACACGCTTTACATAGACGATATTTTTATTATAACGGTAAATTTTAAGGCCGTTGAAAAGACACTTATCATCGACACGTTAAAAATCGAGGAGCTTACATCCCTGAAGCTTAAATCCATATTTTATCCAAACAACGGATTGGTAAGCGTTTCAAGCGCAAATAACGCGCAAATAGCGATGATGTGGGCAGAAAAAGGCGATCACACAGATACGCCGCCGGTAGGGGGCAGCGTATATTCACCCGATATAAACCCGCGCGAAAGTTGGAACAGGCAATATGACCGCATACTGGATTTAAAGTCGTGCGCAAACGCAACCGCGGTTCTTATCCCAAGAGCGGACAAGAATACTTTGGATTATATTGAACCCGCTGCCGAGGGAACGCCTATAACCCATGATGAAGCCGCAGGGCGCAATGTGTCGGTAATATTCTTTAGCAACGGCGGGTTGTCCGCCACCATGATTAACAACCGCTCCAGCGAAGGTGAGCGCATGTGGTACAATCTCACACGCGCCGGCGAAAGCGTCGTTTCCGGGCAAATCGGCGAGGCGCGGCATTATTACCGGCACGAAGCCTCCGTTGAAACACGGAAAACGCTGAAAACCGTCAATGAAAAGCTATTGCTGGACGAACTGCCGCTGACAAAGGTTATCATAACCGAAGATACGCAACGCGGTACCGCTGCATATAAGTGAGCATCCTTTCGATAATACAAGCGAAACCCCGGCTGCGGGCGATAAATCCGGAAGCGCCGGCGTACCTTTGTGGATTCACCCTATGAAAGCGCGGTTTACTGCCCCCAAAAACGGCAAAATCCGTTACAGGCTTGAAACAGCCGCTTCTGCGGATCCGGATGCGGCGGTATACTTTACCTGGGCTTCATGCAAGGAATTTATGTCCGATATTGATTATGCGCTGAATGACCCCAATGTACCGTTCCGGGAGGATTTTGAAAACGCTGATGAAAGGTGGGGCGGGCTTGCATGCGCGAACGGCGGTCAGAATTCACAGACGCATTTAGCCGAAAAGGTTGAGGAAAACAAAGAATGGTATGTACCCAAAGGCAGCGCCAATGTAATGGGGCTTGATGTAGATGTGCCCGGCCATGGCTTGCAGCCTTTCAATTATGTAATTAACGGAAGGTACACTCTTGTTTCCCATGAAAACGCTGCGGGCGAGATTCTGCGCACTATGCCGCAGACCATGCGCCTTGAAGCGGATAAGCGGTATAGGCTGACTTTTAATTATAAAGCATACAGCGATACTGAAGCGGAGGCCTCAAAAAGCGCTCCGTTTTATGCGGTTGAGATAAAGGGTAAGATAAACGGTTCGGATTACATCACATTACATCGCAAGGAACTTGAAAACACGCCTAAGAAATTCGACCGCTACGTAAGGGATTATTTTTATCAGGAAAACGAGCCAAAATGTATTCATGCTGACATTACCTTTGAAACAGGCGGGTTTAAAAGCATGGAAGACCCCGAAGACGGCGATATCTATCTTGTGTTTACAAAACTTGCGGCAGGCGGCGCGATTAATCTGTTCCTGGACGACATAAAGGTTGAGGAGGCCGGAAGGTAAACTATGTTTGGTTATGGAATTGAGGTAAATATCAAAAATAAACCTGAGCTTGATCCTGAGTTCATTCCGCTGCATAAATTCAATGAAATATTTTTGAAAACCGCGTCAATCCCATTCTCGTTCGCGGCGGAGCGCAATGATAAGCAAATATTTGTAAGGCACACCCACATCCGCGGCGATGAGGCTCACGCAAACGCGGACAGGTATTTTATCGACCGTTTGGTTAAGTTTGAGATATGGCAAAAAGGCGGATTCCGGATATATGAAACCCTTGCCAACGCTATGCTCAATGTGGCGCAATACGAACGCCCAGCCAACGGCGTGCGCTGTCTTGGAATAAATATGGAGGGGCCCTTTTTTTCACGCGGAAAAAGAGGCGCGCATCCGGCTGATCTTGTGCTGCTAGATAACGAGCTTTTTGTACAAAAAGTGTATGTTGGCGGAAAGGAGATTCTTCGTTAAAGCGGGTTAATTATCCAACCCGAAAACACTTTTATAGTGTTATTATTAATGTTTTACTGCCTGTTGAATGGGCAGCGACACAGTGAAACTGCTTCCTTTGCCAAGCTCGCTCTGGACTTTTATTTTCCCGTTTTCAAGCTCTAAAATCCTCTTTACAAGCGAAAGCCCCAAACCATTTCCTTCGGCAGCCCTTGATTGGTCGCCCTGATAAAACTTGTCAAAAATGCGCCTTTTCGTTTCATCATCCATTCCGGCGCCTTTATCTGAGACGGTTACGCAAGCATCCCCCTCTGAGCTTTTAAGCGCAACATTAATTTCGCCGCCGTCAGGACTGAACTTTATCGCGTTTCCTAATAGGTTTATCCAAAGATGGCTCAGCATTTCTTCATTTGCGTGTATCCGTATATTTTCAAGGGTTATAGATACTTCTAACTGCTTTCTTCGCAATTGCGGTTCCAGCAGCAAAATCGTTCTGCGTATTTGCTCGTCTAAGGAATACTCGTTTTCTTCGGTAACTTTACCCGTGCTTTCAAGCCTCGATAAAAGGAGCACATTGTTAGAAAGCCGTGTAAGCCGTTCGCTTTCCGATATTATGATGTCAAGATACTCATTGCGCTGTTCATCTGACAACGTTTCTGATTTCAAATGTTTAGCGAATCCTCGGATAGAAGTAATGGGGGTTTTGAACTCATGCGAAATATTACTGACAAAATCGCCGCGAAGCGTTTCGATATTTGAAAGCTCCTTAACCATTTCATTAAAGCTTAAAGAAATGAGGTCTACCTCCTTTGTCCATCCGGTTTTCATCCTTACCTTAAAGTTGCCTGATGCCACTTCCTTTGTAGCTTCGGCCAAATCATATATTTGGCGTAAAAAACGCTCGCCGCCAATCCGCGCTAATATTGTGCCGGTAAATAAGCTGACAAGCAGCATATATAAAACTAAAAGGATAAGACGGTGCTCGCCTTGAATGATGTTTAAGTTAAACAAGATTATGCCGACAACGCCTGAAATAGCCATGCTTATTAATAAAATTACAAATATCATGGCGACAAGCAATAGAAGTAACGGTATTTTTTTGTTAAATATCATTATCCGTTTTTTAGTCCTCATCGTTTTTCACCGCTTTGTAACCCAATCCCCGTACTGTTTCAACAGTAAATTCCGGCCAGTTATAGAAGCGTTCGCGTAACCTTCCGATATGGACGCTGACCGTATGCTCGGTTGATTCGGTATCTACGCCCCAGATTTCATCCATTAGCTGTATACGGGTGAAGATTGTGCCGGAATAACTGAGTAATTTATATAGAAGCATAAACTCCTTCTGCGGCAGGGTGAAACGCTCTGTCTCGCGGGTTATTGTTAATGTGTCATAATTCAAGGTTACCTTACCGATGTTTATTTTCCGTTCATTAACAATCTTAGCCCGCCGCAGCAGCGCCTTGACGCGGAGGACAAGCTCTTCCTCGTCAACGGGTTTTATCATATAATCGTCTGTCCCGACAATAAACCCCCTGCGCTTATCCTTGATTGCTTCCTTTGCCGTTACCATTAAAATAGGCAAATTATATCCCGCGCCGCGCAGCTGCTCGGTCAGGGTATATCCATCCATGCCTGGCATCATTATATCCGTTATCATTAAATCAATGTGCTGGCGGTCTAAAATATCAAGGGCTTCCTCCGCGTCTTTCGCCAAAACCGGGGTATACCGTTCGCTGATGAGGATTACCTCCAAAAGCTTCCTTATGTTCGGGTCATCTTCCGCCACAAGTATGCGAATCATAATCATCCGACCTTTCGTCCGAACCATAGATGCAGAATTATCTTGAAATTATGTGATTATGCGGCAGGCTCAAATTGGCTGTTATAAAGCTCGGCATAGAATCCGCCTTTTTCGAGCAGTTCAATATGGCTGCCGTTTTCAACAATATCTCCGTCCTTCATTACCAATATGATGTCGGCGTTTTTAATGGTGGATAAACGGTGAGCGATGACAAAGGATGTTCGGCCAACGGTCAGTTTATCCATTGCTTCTTGTATCAGATGTTCGGTGCGGGTATCCACAGAGCTTGTAGCTTCGTCTAATATCATCATAGGAGCGTTTTGAATCATGGCACGGGCAATGGTAACAAGCTGTTTCTGTCCTTGCGAAAGATTAACCTTGTCATTTAAAACCGTGTCATAACCCTGCGGTAAAGCCTTGATAAAATAATGAAGCCCTAATGCCTTGCAAGTCTCCTTCACTTGCTCATCCGTTACCCCCTGCTTGCAATAGACGATATTTTCCTTAACTGTTCCCTCAAAAAGCCATGTGTCTTGCAACACCATACCAAACTGCTTTTGCACATTTTCACGCGGAACATGATGGGTTGGAACACCGTCCAATAGGATTTCGCCGCCGTCCAATTCATAAAAACGCATGATTAAATTTACAATGGTGGTTTTTCCCGCGCCGGTTGGCCCCACGATTGCGATTTTTTGCCCGGCCTTTATGCTAGCGGAGAAATTATGAATGACGGTTTTTTCGGGAACATACCCAAACTTTACATTACGGAATTCTATGTCGCCCTTAATACCGTTAAGGTGTTTTGCCTTTTGGCTTTCGCCGGCCAGTTCTTCTTCGTCAAAGAATTCAAACACTCGCTCACCGGCGGCGGCTGTTCTTTGAAGGTTTTGGAAAGCCTGCGCCAGTTGAGAGAGCGGCTGGGTGAAAAGGCGTATGTAAATCATAAACGCCGCAATCACGCCGAATTGGATTGTTCCGTTCATGGCAAGCGCCGCGCCCGCGACACAAACGGCAACATAACCTAGGTTGCCGATAAACATCATCAAAGGCATCATCAACCCGGACATGAACTGGCTTTTCCAACCGCTGTCAAACAGGCTCTCGTTTACTTCCTCAAAAACGCGCTTTGCTTCTTTGCCGCCATTATAAGCCTTAACTATGCTGTGGCCCGAGTAAATTTCTTCCACATGACCATTCACGGCACCCAGGTCTTTTTGCTGCCGAACAAAATGCTTCCGCGATTTACCCATTATTACCGCCATGATTATAAACCCGATAATACTCGTTGCAATCGCGGTCAGAGCCATATGCCAGTTGTTATAAAACATCATAATAGCCGAACCGAAAAACATGGTTATAGATGTAACCAAAGAACCGATACTTTGGTTCAATGTCTGCCCGATAGTATCCACATCATTTGTGACACGGCTGAGGATATCGCCGTAGCTTGCCTTATCAAAGTATTTAAGCGGAAGCCTGTTAATTTTTTGCGATATGCCTGTACGCATATTCTTAGCGACTTTTTGCGTTACCGTCGCCATGATAAAGCCCTGAACGAAATTCAAAATTGCCGAACCCGCATACAGGATTACGAGCAACAGACCTATTTGGAAAACCGCGTCAAAGTCTACGCCTATCATTTGCCCGGATTCCATAAGCGCGGCAATTACCTTTTGGATTTCGTTTGTCATCTTTCCTATTTGGTCGGGTCCGATGATGGTAAATACCGTACCCAAAGCGGCGATAACAAGCGAGATTATGATAGCGGGGATATAATTTCTGCAATATTGTATTAACTTAATCCATGTTCCCTTAAAGTCCTTGGCTTTTTCGGTAACAACGCCCATTGGCGCGGGGCCGCCGGGGTTTCTCCGCCTTCTTTCCGTTCTCTGCTCATTCATGCCGACAGTTCCTCCTCGCTTAATTGGCTCATAGCAATTTGCCGGTATACCTCGCAATTTTGCAATAAATCTTTATGACGGCCATGCCCTGCAATCTTGCCCTCGTCCAGCACAATTATTTGGTCGGCATCCATTATGGTCCCGATGCGTTGTGCCACTATTAAACAGGTTGACCCCCGTGTGTTATCCTTTAATGCCTTACGCAAATCACGGTCTGTCTTGTAGTCAAGCGCAGAGAACGTATCGTCAAAAATAAATATTTCCGGTCGCCGGCATACGGCGCGCGCTATGGAAATACGCTGTTTCTGACCTCCTGATAAATTCGTGCCGCCTTGCGCCACCGGCGCATTATACTGTCCTTCCATTTCCTCAACGAAATCCGAGCCTTGCGCAATGCTCACAGCCCGTTTGACATCATCCTCCGCAATCTTACCTATCCCATTATCGCCGTATCCTACATTGGAATTTATTGTCCCCTTAAATAGAACAGCTTTTTGCGGAACGTATCCGATCATGCTTAACAAGGGTTCCAGCTTGAAATCCTTTACATTTACGCCGTTTAAAAGCACTTCGCCCTCGGTCGCGTCGAAGAATCGCGGTATTAGATGTATGAGGGTCGATTTACCGCTTCCGGTAGAGCCAATGAACGCGACGGTTTCTCCTTTGCTTGCTTTAAAACTGATATTTTCAAGCGCATAATCCGCAGCGTCGGGATATTTAAAGCTTACCTGATTAAATACAACCTCTCCCTTTACATCCGGCTTGCCTTCGCTTCTACCGCCATCCTTAATATTAGGGTCAGTGTCCAGCACTTCATTAATACGATTTGCCGAAACACCGGCACGGGGCAGCATAATGAAAATCATCACCAGCATCATAAAGGACATTATTACCTGCATGGCGTAGATTGAAAATACCATCATGTTAGAGAAAATCGGCAATCTATCCATCGCTTGCGCTGAATTTATCAAGTGCGCGCCAATCCAATAAACGGCAAGGGATAACCCGCTCATAATCATTGTCATCACCGGCATCATTACAGCCATTGCCCGGCTTGTGAAAAGCTGTGTTCCCGTCAGCTCATTATTGGCGCGTTCAAATTTCGTTTCTTGATATTCCTCGGCGTTATAAGCCCTGACTACACGAAGCCCCGTAAGGTTCTCACGGGTAACGCGGTTCATATTGTCAATCAAAGACTGCATTTTTTTGAACTTTGGTATAACGAATATCATCAGGAAGCTTATCATCACGATCAAAACCCCTACCGCCACGCCGGTAGCCATCGTCCATTCCATACCTTTGCCGGCGATTTTAGTAATAGCCCAAACCGCTGTTATCGGTGCTTTAACGATAAGCTGCAAGCCCATTGTTATCAGCATCTGAACTTGAGTTATGTCATTGGTGGAGCGGGTGATAAGGCTATCGGGTGAAAAATGGTTCATTTCTTTCATAGAAAAGGAATCCACTTTGTTAAAGATCAGGCTTCGTAAACGTCTCGAAAACCTCGCGCCAATCATTGCGGCAAAATAACCGACTATTACAGCGGCGGCTAAACTGCCAAGCGTACATAAAAGCATCATTCCCCCGGCTGTCCATATATCTTTCATGCCGCTGCCGGGAGTCTGGACAAGGGTGGTAATCTCAGACATATAGTCCGGCGCTTTCAAATCCAGCCAAACCTGCGTTATAATGAAGCCTAAGCTGATAAGCGCCATCATCCATTCTTTAGGTTTAAGGTACTTAAAGATTTTTAACATGAACATTATCCCCTTCTATTATAGTTATAGGCTTCAATTCAGCCTATGTTTACGGTGAATTGATTTCCAAGAATTGCTTTAGTAAACGTAAAAACTCCTTCGCATCGGGTTCACCCATTTCAATAAATGCGCGGGCCAAGTTTTCCTCCATTTTTCCCGTTTCTATTTTTACTCGTTCACGCCCTGATTCGGTGAGCGTTACAAGAATATTCCGGCGGTTGCTTTTGTCTATATCACGTTCAATATGCCCTTTTTTTTCTAACGAGCCAAGTAACGCTGATATCCGCGCCGTACTGCTGTTAAGGGCTGTGCTTAACTCTGACGGCAGGACTGCCGTTTCTTTCATTGATAAAAAATGAAGCACGAACAGTTCACCCTTGTTTACTCGGTTAATATCTTCCAGCATATGTTTTTGCTTGTTTGACATAATTACTCCAAATGCATTAATCGCATTTTTCACATAGTCCGGAATATCTTTTATTTTGTTTTCCGATGCCATGCTTTGCACCTCCATCACATAACTAACATATAAGATAATTAACAGTATTAATAATATACAGTATTCTTTATGATGTGTCAAGAATTATTTTAAATATCTTGCGGTTTTGAGATAATAAATAATGGGGATAATTAACATATTGGAGGTGCCGCTGTTGAATAACGATAAAAAAGCAAAACAGGGTAAATCACAAAAAGAAATGAAGCTCATATGGAAATACAGCCCCGACGGCGTATCTTTGCAAAAGATTATGGAAAAAAACGTTGTTTCGTATGTTGATGCGCGCATAAAGGACAATTGATTCTTGAATAAGCGGTTACCTTGATGTATAATGGTTATTGATGGGTAATTGCTTATTTTCGATTGGAGGTCTTTAATGAATCGAACAATAAGCAGTTATGAAAGAACTTGGAAAGCGGCTTCGTATATCCGTTTGTCGAAGGAAGATGAAAAGGCAAAAGGGGGTATTAGGGAAAGCGAAAGTATCTTAAACCAAAGGAATTTATTACTCGGCTACATAAATGATAATAACTTTACTTTGGTAAAAGAGTACGTTGATGACGGCGTTAGCGGCACGACGTTCGACAGGCCTCAGTTCAACGCAATGATAGAGGACATTGAGCGAGGGCTTATTAACATGGTCATAACGAAGGACATGTCGCGGCTTGGCAGGGATTATATACAAGCCGGTCATTACATGGAGCAGTATTTTCCGTCTAAAAATGTGCGATACATTTCCTTGCTGGATAATATCGACACGTATTTGGACAGCAGTAACAACGACATCGCTCCTTTCAAGGCAATTCTTAACGATATGTACTCTAAGGATATTTCTAAGAAAATACGAAGCGTTCTTAAAAGTAAAAAAGAACAAGGGAAATTCGTGGGCAGAGCTGCCCCGTACGGCTATCAAAAATCGCCGGAAGATAAGCATAAACTCGTAGTTGACCCTATTGCCGGCTTGGTTGTTGAAAGAGTGTTTTCCCTATTTCTAAGCGGCAAAGGCGTTTGTCAAATCGCTGATATGCTGTCTCAGGACGGCGTTCCGATACCATCCGTTCACAATAAGATAAAGGTTGGAAACGCCGGAATGTCGTATGGGTTGTGGTCGCACACCGGGGTAAGAAGGCTTCTTCAAAACGAGGTCTACACCGGAACGTTAATTCAGAATAAGTACAAGAAGCTGAATTACAAGTCCAAAAAGCTGGTTCAGACAGACCCCTCCGTATGGATAATGACCCCGGAAGCCCATGAGCGGATAATTTCCCATGATGATTTCCAGAAAGCCCAAAGGCTGCTTGAGGTTACATCGCATCTCAAGCCGTCGAAGCACAGATACTTATTATCCGGGCTTCTGAAATGCCATGATTGCGGCTCCTATATATCCCTTACGCCTAAGGATAAGAAATACGGGCAGATATACGGGAGATGCGGAAGATATATTGAATACCATAAATTCGGGCTATGTACGACTCACTCTTTCAACTATACGAAATTGGAAGACGCGGTGGTAAAAAAAGTAAGAGAGCTGTGTGCCAGATATGTTGACCCCGAAAGCGTAAATTTAATATATGCAGACGCTAAACGCAATAAAAGCAGCGCTGAAGCTAAAATCAAGCTTCTGGAAAAGGAACTGTCCAAAGCGGAGAAGCGCATAGATTTACTTTATGACGATAGGGTCAATGGGGTAATTTCCGTAGAGAACTTCAAACGCTTGTCACAGAAAGCCAACGAGGATTGTCAGCGAATAAAAAATCAACTGGATGAGCTGAACGAAGCAGCAGGCGATAATCCGAGTAAGGGCAAGCAGGAGCGTATTATCCGGGAATTTCTTTCGCTGGAAGAACCTACGCAGGCAATCATGGCGCAGTTAATCAACAGGATTGAGATTTACGAAAACCAGAACAATTCACAGTTTATAGAGATTTGCTTCGTGTTTCCAGAGCTTCAGGTTATGTTAAATCAGGAGAACGGATTACTTGGTAACATCGGACAATAACATGCGTTACGGCCCCGATAAGGCGGCCGTTTTGTATTATAGGGCAGCCGCTCATACCCTGAACTATGCCGTTTGTGCGCGTTATCAGCTCTTGGTCGGTAATACGTATAACCATGCCTTTGGATTCGTCGGCGGCATAGCGGTTTACGCGCTCGATGTATATATCAAACTGCTTGATCTCATTGCCGCTTACGTTTGAGAGTATCACAGCCGGGCCCTCGCGCACTTCGCCCTGGAGCGCTATGCGCATGGTTTGCGCCGGAAGCTGCCGGTAACCGGTGTTTATGGTGCCATACAGGCCCACGGCGGTATTTTCGGTGATAACGCCTATCGCGCTGTCCCTGTTTACCTCGCCTACCAGTTCTCCGGGATTACCGCTCTTACCCTTTTTAACGGCAACAATGTCCGTATGGTACAATCGCCCATCCTTCACAGGAATCAGCTGTTTTGTGTCTACATCCACCACCCCGTGCCCCAATGCGGCAAAACGCGAATTGGCGGGGTTATAATATGTTATTGTGCCGATGCCTTTTGTCGAGTCGCGTATCCACAGCCCCAGCTTGTTTTTGCCGTCCTCGGCGGATACGGCGCATGTAACCGTGACAGCCATGTTCTGCCCCGCCCGTTTAATTGTAAGCTCAACGGCGCTGCCCGGCGGAAGCGATTCCAGATAAGCGGAGAACTGCCTGTGGTCTTTTATTTCCACATTATCGGCCTTTAACAATATATCGCCTGATTTTATCAAACCCTCGCACGGGCGCGAGGCCGTGCCGTCCGCCAGAACCACCGCGCCCGTCCCAAGCACCATCAGCCCGGTTGTGTCAATCCTTATGCCAACGGTCATCCCGACGGGCACAATCTCTATATCAGGCAAAATATCAACCGCGACGCTTTTAACGGGAACCCCGAACAGGGAGAGGGTCATCTCCGCCGTCTCTATATATATGTTCTCTAAAACGGGCGAATCAATTTGGTAAGCCGCCGTTACGGCCGCGGTCTCCTCAACGCGCGCCCTAAACGGCCCCGCCTGTCCGCGCGTAGTTAAACCGCCGCCGGAAAGGAAAATATGGTCCGGGAATGTACGCACCGAAGCGGCTGTATATGTCATTAATGAACATAAAAAAAGAACAACTGAAAAACCAAAAAAAAGCTTGCGGCCAAAGCGGGATTTTAACATGGAAACATACCTCCCCGAAGTATGTTAACCAGTTTATAACTCCGCTATACCGGAAGCCTTATAAACATCACAGGCCTTATGCCACACATTGTTTGAAAACGGCTGTCCGTATTCGCCCGCCTCAGCCGCGATTTTCTCCGCTGTTTCTATAAGGATTGTGACATGATCCTCAGCCAGCTCCAAATGCTCTGTAATGATGTCGCTCCAGTGCGGAGCGGCTTTGTATAAACCCGATGCGCGCAGTGATTCAACCGCCCGGCTTATATCGTACGGCACCCTGCGTTCCTCTGCAAGCCATTTATTATTTTTGCGCTTAATAATACTGTATGCGGCGGTATTATCGAAATCCAGCGCCATGCCGCAGGAACCGGGATTAAGGAGCAGCTTGCCCTTGCCGTGCCAATGCCATTGTATATGCGTATGCCCGAAGAGATAAGCCCCGTCCGGCAAGCCGTCAAGCAGCGCCGACAATTTATAATCCCCCGTTAATATATAATCCGCGCGGCCCTGATAATAGCTGCGGTTAAACGGTTGTTCCTTCATATTCCTGTAATAGTTCCGGCTGCTCATTAACATAACGGACGTGCCTTTAAAAACATGGCCCGGCATGTGAAAGGCACGCACAAACCCGCCATCCGCATGAAATCCGGCCTCTATCGGCAAATCCGCAAAAAAACGCGCGTTTTCCTCCGTCAGCCGTTCATGGTTCCAGTACAGAGACGCCATTTGCGCGACGGTCCATGTATTTTTATCCGGGTTCAAGCCGCGCATATAATCCTCTTTATTACCGCGCACAGCTATTGCGTCCGGCCTTCGTATGGCATCCGCAACCTCGTTCGGAAACGGCATATCCAAATAATAATCGCCTAAAAAAACAAACCGCTCCGCTCCGGCGCGTTCCGCGTCGGCTAAAACGGCAAGCAGGGCATGAAGGTTTCCATGGATGTCGGAAATAATCGCAATTTTCATAGCTGAATTTTAACATAAAAAAATTTTTACATCAATGTAAAAAATCACATGGAACAAATCGCGGTACGCTGCGTTATTAATAAATGTAACAAAATTTAAACCAGGAGGAACAAAATGAGAAAGAAAATTTTAAAAACCGCCGCGGCACTCACGCTGGTAATGGCGCTGACGGCACCGATGACGCTGAACGTTTTAGCCGCGCAAGTAGCGATACCGCCCGACGGCACCATAACCGTGCAATTGGTATCGCAGAACGATTCTTGGGATCCTTGGAGAACCGGTAACATCAGCGTAAACGGCAACGGTGTTGTAAAAGCCGACCCGGATATGGCCGTGGTTCAAGTCGGCGTCAACCTTAGAGGCGCAACGGCGAAGGAAGCCCAAACTGAGGTAGCCGAGAAAATCAACGCGATCGTAAAAGCGGTGGTTGCTCTCGGAGTGGACGAAAAGGACATTCAGACGACCGGCTTTTGGATGTGGCCCGAGTATGACTGGAACCAGATGCATATGTTCAGAGACGTACACGAGCCGGTGCTTATCGGTTATACCATTACCCATTCGCTCAACTTAACCGTGCGCGATATTGACGTTGTCGGCGATGTGATTGAAGCGGCAACGGACGCCGGAGCGAATCAGAATAACGGTGTGTTTTTTGACATAGAGAACCGTGACGAACTGTACATCGAAGCCCTTGCGCTGGCCATAGCGGACGCTAAGAAAAAAGCCGAGGCCCTTGCCGAAATCCTTGAGGTTGAAGTAGGCGCGCCTGTTTCCGTAAGCGAAAGCTACAGCTATTTCGATCCGTGGCGCTCGTTTTCCGGCAGCGGTTACCCGATGGCTATGGCCGATTCCGGCGTAAGGTTGCAAACGGGCCAAATCGAAGTTACCGCCGCGGTTTTTGTAAATTACATGTACGAGAGGTAATAATTTATACGCGCAAGCCACCGCATACAACATGCGGTGGTTTTTTTTGGGAAAAAATCTGTTTTCGGTTGCATACAACACCTATTATCTGTTAAACTATAGAATTGATACAATAATTATTGCCTAAGGAGTTCTATAAATGAGCATGAAGGGTATTATTGAAAAAATATTCGGCACATACAGCGAAAAGGAATTAAAGCGGATTTACCCTATTGTTGATAAAATTGAAGCGCTTGAACCTGAAATGCAAAAATTATCGGACGATGAATTGAAAGCCAAAACAGCAGAATTTAAGCGCCGTATGGCAAACGGCGAAACACAGGACGATATAATGCCCGAGGCCTATGCCGCCGTGCGTGAGGCGGGCATCCGCGCCATAGGGCAGAGAGCTTTCCGCGCGCAGCTTATCGGCGGCGTTATCCTGTTCCAGGGGCGCGTGGCGGAGATGAAAACCGGTGAGGGAAAGACCCTTACCTGCGTATTCCCGTCGTACCTTCACGCGCTGGCGGAGAAAGGCGTCCATGTCGTTACGGTCAACGAATACCTGGCAAAATACCAGGGCGAGTGGATGGCAAAAATCCACGCTATGCTTGACCTGACCGTCGGCACCATCTTCCACGCCCTTACCCCGGACGAACGCCGCCAGGCATACGGATGCGATATTACCTACGCCACAAACAACGAGCTGGGCTTTGACTATCTGCGCGACAACATGGTTGTTTATAAAGAGGACCAAGTTCTGCGCAGCCTGCATTACGCCATTATCGACGAGGCGGACTCCATCCTGATAGACGAGGCGCGTACGCCGCTTATTATCTCCGGTTCCGGCAACAAAAGCACGCAGCTGTATAAAGTAGCCGACAGCTTTGCGAAGGGCCTTAAAAAAGGCCGCATCATAAACGAGGACGAGGCCATGAACCCTCTTATGCGCGTTGAGCTGAAAGAGGAGGGCGATTTTTACGTTGATGAAAAACAGAAAACCGCGACCCTCACCCAAGACGGCATAAGAAAGGCCGAGCGGTTCTTCGCCGTGGAGAATATTTCGGATCCCGACAACCTTGAAATCATGCACCATATAAACAATGCCCTGAAAGCCTGCTACACCATGCACCGCGACCAGAACTACGTGGTTGACGAAAAGCGCGAGATCGTTATAGTAGACGAGTTCACGGGCCGCCTGATGCCCGGGCGGCGCTATTCCGACGGCCTGCACCAAGCCATTGAAGCCAAGGAAAATGTGACTGTTAACCGCGAATCACGCACCCTTGCGACCATAACATTCCAGAATTTCTTCAACAAGTATTACAAAAAAGCCGGCATGACGGGTACCGCGCTGACCGAGGAAAACGAGTTCCGCGAGATTTACGGCATGGACGTTGTTGTCGTGCCAACGAACAAGCCCATGATACGCAAAGATTTGTCCGACATGGTTTACAAGACCGAGGCGGCAAAGTTCCGCGCCGTTGTAGAGGACACATACGAGTGCCACCAGCGCAGGCAGCCCGTCCTTATCGGTACCATCACCATTGAAAAATCCGAGGAGCTAAGCAAGCTCCTAAAGAAACGCGGCATACCCCACCAGGTGCTGAACGCCAAATACCACGAGAAGGAAGCCGAGATCGTAGCGCTGGCGGGCCAGCCGGGCGCGGTAACCATCGCCACAAACATGGCCGGGCGCGGTACGGACATTATGCTTGGCCCGGGCGTAACGGAGCTGGGCGGCCTTAAAATAGTCGGCACGGAACGCCACGAATCCCGCCGTATAGACAACCAGCTGCGCGGGCGCGCGGGCCGTCAGGGCGACCCCGGTCTTTCGCGGTTTTATATCGCGCTGGAGGACGACCTGATGCGGCTGTTCGGTTCCGAGCGCATAAAGGGTATGCTGGAGACCCTCGGCCTCAAGGAAGATGACCCCATCGAAAACAAAATGCTGTCCGGCGCAATCGAAAACGCCCAGAAAAAGGTTGAGAGCAACAACTTCGGCATACGTAAGCACCTCCTGGACTACGACCGCGTAATGAACGAGCAGCGCGAGATTATATACGGCGAGCGCAAGCGCGTCCTTTTAGGCGAAAACCTGCGCGAAACCATCATGAACATGATGAAATCCATTATAGAGGACGCCGTGAAACGCTGCGCCGGTGACGCCCAGTATCCGGAGGATTGGAATATTAAATCCCTTAGCGATTCCATCTGCCCAATGCTTGGCATACCGTCTCTGGTCTTTACCTTAGAGGAGCAGCAAAAGCTTACCGTATCGGGTCTGAGCGACCAATTATTCGAAATAGGAAAGTCACGTTACGAAAAGCGCGAAAAAGAATTTCAGCAGAATGCCCCGGAAGGCGAGGAGGACCCCTTCCGCGAGCTGGAGCGTATTATAATGCTGAAGGTCGTTGACCAGAAGTGGATGGATCATCTGGACGACATGGATCAAATGCGCCAGGGTATATCCCTCCGCGCCTACGCCCAGAAAGACCCCCTCACCGAATACCGTTTCCTTAGCTACGACATGTTCAACGAGCTGAGCGAAAACATCAAAAAAGATACCGTTCGCATCCTTTCCAACATGCGCACGGCTCAGCAGCCCATGAAACGCGAGCAAGTGGCCAAGCCCCACTCCACCAACAAAGACGAGGGCGTCTCCCGCGGCCCCGTCCGCCGCTCCGAGGCCAAAATCGGGCGGAATGACTCTTGCAATTGCGGGAGCGGGAAGAAGTATAAGCATTGCTGCGGGATGGGGAAGTAAAAATAATTCTTTAGGGGTGAAGATATGCTGGAATTAGAACAACTAAAGCAGGAGCTGCTGCCGTACGCGGCGAAAATCAAGGAAATGGGGAACTCTCTTTGACGTTGCCGGAGCGGAAGCAAAAACGGCGGAGTTAGAGGAAAAGACGGCCCGGACGGATTTTTGGAATGATATGAAGGCGGCGCAGGACGTTTTGCGGCAGATAAAGGGATTGAAGGCCAAGATTGCGGAATTTAAGGCGCTTGAAGGGCTTTATGACGATGCGGCTACGCTGGCTGAGCTGGGGCTTAGCGAGGGTGACGGCAGTGTGCTTGCGGAAGCGCGCGAGGCTTGGGAGGCGTTTAAAGATAATTATGAAAAGCTGAGGGTTTCCGCGCTTTTGGGCGGCGAGTATGACGGGAATAACGCCATTTTATCGCTTCATTCCGGCGCGGGCGGCACGGAAGCCTGCGACTGGACGAATATGCTGTACAGAATGTATTTGAGATACGCCGAAAAAAGCGGGTATTCCGTTGAAGTGCTTGATTTTCTGGACGGCGACGAGGCGGGCGTAAAGTCCGTTACGCTGTTGGTTCAGGGGGAAAACGCTTACGGTTACTTGAAATGCGAGAAAGGCATACACAGGCTGATACGCTTGTCGCCCTTTGACGCGGCGGGCAAGCGGCATACGAGCTTCGCGTCGTGCGACGTGATGCCTGAACTGGATGATGACATTGTGGTTGAGATACGCGAGGAAGATCTCCGCGTGGATACATACCGGGCCTCAGGCGCGGGCGGGCAGCATGTAAACCGCACGGATTCGGCCATACGCATAACGCATTTGCCAACCGGCATTGTCGTTACCTGCCAGAACGAGCGCTCCCAGCATAAGAACAGGGAAAGCGCGATGAAGATGCTCAAGGGCAAGCTGTTCGAGGTGGAAATGGCGGAACGGGACAAGCTGCTCACAGGCGTGCGCGGCGATGTGAAAGACATAAATTTCGGCAGCCAAATAAGAACTTATACTTTTCATCCGTATAGTTTAGTGAAGGATCACCGCACGGGAACGGAGGCCGGTAATATCCAGGCCGTAATGGACGGCAATATCGGGCAGTTTATTAACGCTTATTTATTAAGCAAGGCAAATTTGTCATGAACATAAAAATGATAGTAACCGATTTGGACGGTACGCTTTTGCGTGATGATAAAACGGTGTCGGAGCGGACGGCCGCGGCGTTGAAGCGTTGCCGCGAGAGCGGGATAAAGATTGCTTACGCGACCGCCAGAGGGCACAGCGCCGCGGCTGTGGTTCCGCCGGTTTTCGACGGCTGCGCGCGCATGAACGGCGCGGCGGCCTATGCCGGCGAGCGGCTTATTTACAGCAGGCGTATGCCCCCCGCGCAATACGGGGCTCTGCTGGCGGCGGCTCATAACGCGGGCATTGAAATCGCGGCTGAGGCAAGCGGCGGGTATTATGCGAATTTCGATCCCAACGTAAAATGGCCGGGTTATTCGATTGCTTACGCGCAAACCGATTTTAATACATTTGACGTTGAGGCGGAAAAGGTTTACGCGCTGATAGACAGCCCGCAAACTTTGGAATTCATAAAAAAGCATCTGCCGGATGTGTTGAACTTGTATGTAAGCCGCGACGATTTCGCGTTTTTTTCGCATAGGGAAGCTACGAAAGCCGATGCCGTTGCCGCGCTGGCCGGGTATTGGCGTATAGAACGGGAGGATATAGCCGCTTTCGGCGATGATTCCAACGATTTAGGCTTGCTTGCGTATTGCGGCTTTGGCGTTGCGATGGGCAACGCGCTGGACGAAGTGAAGGCGGCCGCGGATTTTATCTGTGACACCAATGAAAACGATGGGATAGCGAAATGGCTGGAGGAAAAGATAATACGGTTACAATAGACGCGGACAGCGCGGGTCAGAGGTTTGACAAGTTTTTGATCAGGCTGTTCCCGGCGGGCGGCAAGGGTTTTGTTTACAAGATGCTGCGCAAAAAGCGCGTGAAGCTGAACGGGGAGCGGGCGCAGGGAAACGAGATTCTTAATGAGGGCGACGCGGTTACGATGTATATATCGCCGGAAACGCGGGCGGAACTGGCCGGGAACAAAGATATTAAGCCGTCGGGAACGGTTTTGAATATTCTATACGAGGACGGCGATGTCCTGGTTGTTAATAAACCCGCAAACTGCCTTACGCATCCCGATTTGGTGAACGCGGCGCGCGGCAGGTCTTCGGGCGGCTTTAACCCCGTCGCCGTAAACCGCCTTGACCGCAATACAACAGGTATAGTAATTATCGCCAAAACACTGCCCGCCGCGCAGGAGTTAAGCCGCGCCATACGTGAGCGTCTGATAGAAAAGACTTATCTGGCGGCTGTGTCGGGGGTCATAACTAAGCCGGCGGTTCTTAAAGGGTTTGCCGTTAAGGACAGGGAAACCAATAAAACCGGGTTTGACGCGCGGGGCAAGGAAGCCGTAACGGAAATTGAGCCCATATTTAATAATAATGAAATTACGGTTTTAAAGATAAATCTGGTAACAGGACGCAGCCATCAAATCAGGGCGCATTTGCAAAGCATAGGCAAGCCGGTAATCGGCGACCCGAAATACGGCGACGCGGCCGTAAACCGGAAATACGGCGCGAAGTCGCAATTGCTCCACGCGTGGAAGGTGCGCTTCAGCGGCCTTACCGGACGGCTGGAATATCTAAACGGCAAGGAAATATCCTGCGAGCCGGAAAACGCGCCGGATGTTATTATGAACATGAACGGAGATTGATATGAGAGGCTTTAACCCGGCAGAGCTTGTTTATATACTGCCAAGCGTGATACTGGTTCTGACCATACACGAATTTTCACACGGTTTCGCCGCTTACCTGCTGGGCGACAAAACGGCGAAATACGACGGGCGGCTGAGTTTCAACCCGCTGCGGCATATCGATTGGTTCGGCATTGTGGCGCTGATTTTTTTCGGATTCGGCTGGGCGAAGCCCGTTTCCGTAAACCCGCGTAATTTTAAGAACCCAAAGGTTGATTTTGCGCTGACCGCGGCGGCGGGGCCTGTATCGAACATCATTTTCGCGTTTTTGCTGCTGCTTATCGCGGTGCCGCTTAGCCTCCGTGTATCTTACGGCGGCGCGGGAGGGTATATCGTCACGTTTCTTTTGCGCTGCGCCTCCCTTAGCCTGGCGCTTGGGTTTTTTAACATGCTGCCGATCCCGCCCCTTGACGGTTCAAAGATTTTCGGCGCCTTTCTGCCCGACCGGATTTATTTCAGGTATATCGGCATGGGCAATATCGGCATGATTTTGCTGCTGGTATGCTTGTACATGGGTGTTGTAAGCCAGGTAATCGGTCCTTTGATACAGGTGACGTACAGCGCCATGGTTGAATTCTTACTAAGAGCTTTTCTTTAAATATTTCATTCAAGGAGTGACACTGATTGAAAACAATTATACTGGCGGCGGGTTACGCGACAAGGCTTTACCCTCTTACGCTGGACCGCCCGAAAGCCTTGCTGCCCGTCGCGGGTAAACCCATCATCGACTATCTTGTTGATGAAATCTCAACCATTCCCTCGGTATCCGCAATCTATGTCGTAACAAACGACAAATTTCACGCGCAGCTTGAACAGTGGGGCAGGAATGCCGCGACGCATATACCGGTCAGCGTCCTTAACGACCTTACAACGGACGACACGAATAAGAGGGGCGCAATCGGGGATATATCCTTCACAATTGACTCCTGCGGCATAGACGACGATATACTGGTTATGGCGGGCGATAATTTCTTTACCTTCAAGCTAATTGACTATTACAACTTTTTCCGTTCGGTTGGGACGGACTGCGTTTGCGCCAAGGAATTTGACGATTTGGCGTTATTGCGGCAGTTTGCCGTGGCTTCGGTTGACGCTTCGGGCAAGCTGACCGACCTTGCCGAAAAGCCCGCCGAGCCTAAATCAAATCTGGCGGTCTACGCGTCATATTTTTATAAAAAAGATACGGTGCCTATGTTCAAAGCATACCTTGAAGAAGGCAACAACCCGGACGCGCCCGGTTATTTTGTGGAATGGCTCTACAAACGCAAGCCCGTGCGCGTATACCCGTTTAACGGCGAATGCATAGATATCGGAACGCCCGCGCAGTACGAGGAAGTAAACCGCCGATTTAAGTAAAACATGCATAAAAATTCTCCATATGTCAAATAATAGAGTTGAAACCAAGCTCAGACATATTTGTATTTGACATAAGGAGGATTTACTTTGAAAGCAACCGGGATTGTCAGAAGAATAGACGATTTGGGAAGAGTCGTTATTCCAAAGGAAATAAGGCGGACGCTGCGTATACGCGAAGGCGACCCGCTGGAGATATTCACCGACAGAGAAGGGGAAATAATCCTCAAAAAATATTCGCCTATCGGCGAACTGGGCTCGTTCGCCCGTGAATACGCGGACAGCCTGTCCCAAACGGCGGGGCATATAACTTGCATCGTTGATAAAGACCAAATTATAGCCGTTTCCGGCGGAGCCAAGCGTGAGCTGATGGACAAGCATATCAGCGCCGCCATGGAAAAGACCATTAACGGGCGCAGTACGGTCATTTCCTCGCGGAACGACCCCAGCTTCGTCCCTCTCCTTGAGGACGATGCCGAAGGCGTTTATAACCACGAGCTTATAACACCCATAATATCCGAAGGGGACGTACTGGGCGCTATCGTGTTCCTCTCCCCCGATAAGCGCATGGGCGATGTCGAAAGCAAGCTCGCCCAAACGGCGGCGGGGTTTTTGGGGAAGCAGATGGAGCAGTAAAGATAAAAAAGATAAGACCTTGGGGGGCGCTGTCCCCCCGAGCCCCCGTTTTTAGGGACAATTTAAGGAGGCGCTGTACATGAAGATGACCTTTCGCTGGTTTGGGAGTAAGAGCGATACTGTGACGCTGAAGCAGATACGGCAGATTCCGGGAATGACCGGGATAATGGGGTTCTTGGATTACAAGAAGGCCGGGGAGGTTTGGGAGAGGGATGAGATAAAGCCGTATGTGGCGGAGGTTCACGCCGCCGGGCTTGAGTGCGAGGTTATTGAGAGCGTGAACGTGCATGAAGACATTAAGATGGGGGTTCCCGCGCGGGACGTACATATTTCAAATTACATAGAAACGATACGGAACCTGGCTGGGTTTGGCGTTAAGGTTATTGTTTATAACTTTATGCCTGTATTTGATTGGCTGCGCACGGATCTGGCGCGGGTTATTGAGGAGGATGGTTCGAACAGCCTTTATTTTGATGAAAAAGACTTGGGTACGATGGGGCCGCTTGAGATTGTCGCGAAAACGTCCCGGGATTCGGGCGGGTTTTCCTTGCCGGGATGGGAGCCAGAAAGGCTTGCCGAGCTTGAAAAGACGCTGGAGCGGTATAAGACCGTAACGGCTGAGGATTTGCTGAGGAATTATAAATATTTTATAGACGCGCTTGTTCCGGTGTGCGAAGAGGCGGGCGTGGTTATGGCGTGCCATCCCGACGACCCCGCGTGGCCTATTTTCGGTTTGCCGCGCATTGCGCATACGTTGGAGGGGTTTGATAAGATTATCGCGCTGAACGATTCTCCGGCGCATTCGTTATGCTTATGCACGGGCTCGCTGGCCTCGAACAGGGATAATGATGTTCCCGCGATTGTCCGCCATTTCGGGCGGAAAGGCCGCGTCGCCTGTATGCACATACGCAACGTAAAGCACTTGGGGCACAGGCATTTCCGCGAATCCAGCCATCTCTCAGCCGACGGCGACCTCGACATGTACGCCGTGGTTAAAGCCATGTCGGACACCTGCCCCAATGTTTACGTACGCCCCGACCACGGGCGCATGATTTGGGACGAAGCGGGCCGCCCCGGTTACGGGCTTTATGACCGCGCCTTGGGAGCGGCGTATTTAAACGGTTTATGGGAAGCGGTGAATAAATGCGTTTAAATATAGAGGGCGTACATAATAAAGCTTTTTGGGAAAACGCGGGTGTTGTTTTACCGAAATTCAATATTGGGGCCGTGAGGGAAGCAACCAAAGCGGAGCCCGTCTGGCTGCATTTCGGCGCCGGTAATATTTTCAGGGGATTCATCGCGTCGCTCCAGCAGCAACTGCTGAACGAGGGGCATTCGGATAAAGGCATTATCGCCGCGGAAGCCTTTGACGGTGAGATAATAGACAGGATATATAAACCGCATGACAGCTTGGTGATGAATGTCTTGCTGGGAGCTGACGGTACAATGGATTGCGGGATTACGGCATCCATAACCGAGTCTGTCCGGGCGGATGAGCAGACGGACAGGCTTGCGGCGATATTTGAATGCCCGTCCTTGCAAATGGTGAGTTTTACCATTACGGAGAAAGGCTATGCACCGCGCGGAATCATGAGCGTCGTCGCCGGGCTGATGTTAAAACGGTATAAAGCGGGAAAGCTTCCCCTTGCGCTTGTAAGTATGGATAATTGTTCCAAAAACGGCGAAAAGCTGCGGAGCAGCATTGTTGAAGCAGCGGAAAGCTTTAAGGATAACGGGTTTCTTGAGTATCTGCGCGATGAAAATACTGTTTCGTTCCCTTGGAGTATGGTTGATAAAATCACGCCGCGCCCGGACGACGTTGTTTTCAAGTATTTAACGGATAAAGGCATTGAGGGCATGGGGCCGGTTTTAACGGCGAAAAATACCTATATTGCGCCCTTTGTTAACGCGGAGAAGCCGCAGTACCTTGTGATAGAGGATAATTTCCCTAACGGGCGCCCGGCGCTGGAACATGCGGGAGTGTATCTTACCGGCCGCGAGACCGTTAATAAAACCGAGCGCATGAAAGTTACCACATGCCTGAACCCGCTGCATACGGCGATGGCTGTTTTCGGCTGTTTGCTTGGGTATACAAAAATAAGCGATGAGATGAAAGACGCGGAAATAACCGCGCTTATTAAAAAAATGGGTTATATTGAAGGGCTGCCTGTGGTAACGGACCCGGGCATCATTTCGCCCCGCGCGTTTATAGACGAAGTGGTGCATGAACGCCTGCCAAACCCCTTCATGCCGGACGCGCCCCAGCGCATAGCCACGGACACATCCCAAAAGGCAGGCATACGTTTTGGGGAAACTATAAAAAGCTATATAGAGGAAAAACGGGACCTAAATGAGCTTACCGCAATCCCGCTGGCCATTGCGGGCTGGATAAGGTACCTGCTTGGCGTGGATGACATTGGCAGACCGATGGAGATATCGCCCGATCCTATGAAAAATGAGCTGCAAGAGAAGCTTGCCGGTGTGGTTTGGGATGAACCCGGCAGTTATGACGGGCATATTATTCCAATACTTTCAAACAGTGATATTTTCGGGCTGGATTTAACCGGCACGGAGCTTGCCGGGCGCATTGAGAAATACTTTGTTTTAATGCTCGCGGGGCCGGGTTCGGTGCGCAAAACGCTGACGGACAGGCTTTAGGGCGCTTCCTACAGAAGCATTATGATGATAGACGTAAGGTTCAGGCAGGCGCAGATAAGGAAGAGGAAAATGACTGTCTGAACGGGATTGAGGCCTTTTTTCATCAAACGCTGGTGAAAATGGCTGTGATCCGGTTTATAAATGGGTTTACGCTCAATAAAGCGTTTGAAAACTACAAAAATACTGTCGGAGATAGGCAGCCCCAAAGCCAGGACGGGGATGACGATTGCGACGACGGTGGCCTGCTTGAACGCGCCGTGCAAAGAGATAACGGCAAGCATATAACCAAGGAAATTCGCGCCGGAATCCCCCATGAATATTTTTAGCTTAGAGGGGAATAAATTAAAACGTAAAAACGCCGCGACGCAGGCGATAAGGCTGACAGCCATAAACGCGGAGCTGGTTTCGCCCATTAATACCGCGAAAAAAAACAGCGTAACGGCTGTTATGCCGGAAAAGCCGCCGGCCAGCCCGTCCAGCCCGTCCGCCCAGTTTATTACCGTAGTTACGCCGAAAATCCAAACAATGGTTATAACGAATTGAAGGGGGAGAGGGAAATCTACCTGATTCCCGGTAAACGGTATCGTGAACCCCCAAAAGCGTATACCGGCCCAGAAAACAAGGGCCGCGGCGCTGATATGCGCAATAAGGCGGGGAAATACCGGGAACTCGCGCTTACGCGTTTTGTAGAAGTCGTCCACAAGCCCAATGGCAAGGATAATGAATGCGCCAATGATTATTGAGATATATTTGCGGTCCTCAAGCCTTACGAAGATGAAGAAGCTGGGCAAAAACCCTAAGAACATGGCAGCTCCGCCAATCAGCGGGGCGGGGAATTTATGCTTTTTGCGTTCGGTTGGCTTGTCTACAAACTGCAATTTGGCGGCAAGCTTTGACAGAGGGTAAATCAATAGGATTGTCGAAACCAATGATATGGCAAACGCCAGGAAATTATTCATGCGCATCCCCTCGGTTATATATGTTATCTTTTGTAAATGATAAACTCCACATTCCATTATAGTATACATACGTATATGTTTCAACACTTTCTTGCTTTTTTAACCATGGAACATATTTTGAATTATTATTACTTTTTCTTATATATCCCGCTTCTCCATTCCCCAATGTGCTTTTTAATCGCCGTAAAGCTTTGCTCACTTAACGCATGTTCTATTTTGCACGCGTCATTTACGGCGACTTTCTTATCGACCCCTAAAAAAATAAGCCAATCGGCAATCAGCACATGCCTTTCGTACATTGACTCGGCTATTCGCCGGCCGTCGGCGGTTAGAGCTATATAACCGCTGCTGTCTATGTCGATAAAACCTTTTTCGCGCAGGCTCTTCATTGCGATGCTTACGCTCGGCTTGCTGTAGCCCAGCTCATTTGCAATGTCAATAGAACGTACCCGGCCGCCGTTTTGCCCCAGCATTAAAATTGTTTCCAGATAGTTTTCCGCTGATTCATATGTTTTCAAAACTTTGCCTCCCCGCCGAACAACTATATACCAGTATAGCATATACGGCACGGGTAAATCAATAATAAAGGGAAAAATGTGAGTTTTTCACAAAACCTATTGACAATGGCTGCAGCTTATGCTAATCTATTTGTGGTTAGCTGTGTCTAACTAAAATTTCCGTTGGGGAGATGAAGTAATGCGGGTAATAGCTTTAAGCGCGGTGGCTGGGGTAATGGGCATGGGCCTTGGCGGGGCTTTATCGGCCCTGCTTGGCAAAAGGTCGCCCGAAATGATGTGCTGGATGCTTAGTTTCGCGGGCGGCGTAATGATCAGCATAGTTGGTTTTGAGCTTATACCCGGGGCCATTGAGCTATCGGGCACAGCTATGACAATAACCGGATTGATTATCGGCGTTTGCGTTGTCATGGCGCTTAACCGGGTTGTAGATAAGTTCAGCCTTGCGCGGGGCCATGACGACAGTTTGCGTATCCATCACACCCACGAGGAATTATATCACGAAGGGGGTATACTGAACAGCAAAGCCCTGCTGCGTTCCGGCGTGATCATGCTTGTCGCCATAGCGCTGCATAACCTTCCCGAAGGCGTGGCGATAGGCGCGGCGGGCAGCTTTGACGCGCGCCTTGGATTTACCTTGGCGCTTATGATCGCGCTGCATAATATCCCTGAGGGAATGGCAATCGCCGCGCCGCTTATCGGCGGCGGTATCGGCAAAGGCAAGGCGGTGACGCTGACCGCGCTGTCCGGAGCCCCGACTTTTATAGGCGCGGCTTTTGGCATTCTAATCGGCGGCGTTTCCAATACGGCCTTGTGCCTGTCCCTTGCGGCGGCCGGGGGCGCTATGCTGTATGTGGTGTTCGGCGAAATCATACCGCAAAGCGTCGTCATGACAAAGAGCCGTTTCACTTCGATAATTACCCTTTTTGGAATTATAGTGGGGCTGCTGATTACGCGGATCTAGGTTTCTTAAAATAATAAATGCCGCGTTCCCTGTCCCTGGCGTAATCATTGGAGCTAAAAGCCAGGAGCGCTTGGGAAGGCGTATAGAACAGCCAGATAATCTTACTGAAAAACGCTATATTAAAGAAGTCGAAATTACGCAGAACCACCGTTATATCGCCTATGATAAAGATGCCGAGGCTCAGCAGGAGTAAAATAGAGTTGGTTTTCGGATACAGTCCTTCGCGAACGCGTTTTATAACGGAAATGATTACGGCGAGCAGCGCCTGTATATAATATGTAACGACGATGATAAGCATCCGCTGCCTGTCCCCGTAAAGGAAGAACCACTCGTTGCGCGACAGGAAATACAGCGTTACGGGAATGATTAAGAAAAATGGCAGGATTAAGGCGTTTTTAGGCCTTCCGGGCTGGTAACGCATAAAATATACGCTCATTGTCACCCCGTAGCATACCATGCCGGTTATGTATTTATTATACTGAGTAAGCCTGTCCACGATAAATACATTGCCGAAAAGGCCCAGAAATACGTCCGTTACGACAGTCAGGAGCATGGCGGTAAGAAGCATCGTGCCGTCATAACGGTTTATTGAGCTTTTCCATAGGAAAGCGGCGGTTATAAAACTGAGTACGATTGTCATGAACTTCATGATATCCGATGTTTTCGGCACCCTGTCAATAAACTCAAAGTAAATGAAGCCGGCTACCAAAGCCACGTAAATTGCGATTATTACCCATACGGCAATCTTTTTCATAACGCACCCGCCCGGTTTTTCTTTAATTATAATGATATATTGTACAAAAAGCAAATAAAAGTGTATAATATGAATATGAGTTCAACGAAGCTGAACCAACGGCGCAAACGGTTGAAACCGCGGAGCGTAATGAAAGGGATAAAAATGCGTATAGATAAATTTCTGGCACACACAGGATTTGGCAGCAGGAAGGACGTTAAAAAGCTGGCGTGGCGCGGGCATGTGACCGTAAACGGTGTGCCGGCGCGAAGGCCGGAACATCACATAGACCCGGACAGGGACGAAGTGCGCGTGGACGGCGAGCTTATCGTTTACACGAAATATGTATATATAATGGTAAATAAACCGGCGGGCATTATTTCCGCCGTAACCGACCCGGACGGGGAGCCGACCGTATCCGAGCTTGCTGCGGAGGAAACCGGCGTACAGGGCCTGTTTCCAGTAGGCCGCCTGGACAAAGACGCAACGGGCCTTATTATCCTGACAAACGACGGCATCTTTACCCACCGCGCCACATCTCCCAAGAAAAACGTGGAAAAGGTTTACCTTGTCGAGGCGCGGGGCGAGCTGACGGAAGCCGACGCCGCCGCGTTCAAAGCGCGCGTAACCGTCGAGGGCGGGTATCTCTGCCGCGAGGCAAAGCTGGAGATACTGACCGCCGGCCCGGTGAGCACAGCGCTTGTTACCTTAACGGAAGGCCGTTATCATCAGGTTAAACTCATGTTTCAAGCCGTTGGCAAAAGCGTGCTGTCGCTGAAGCGGGTTTCATTCGCCGGCATACGGCTGCCGGACGACCTCCCCGAAGGGCAGGCGCGCCCTTTGAACGAGGAGGAGCTTGGCATTATCGCGCCGTATCTGTCGGAGGATTAGGAATATTGTATGGCATATGACTTTATCGGAAAAATTAAGGATGTAAAAAATGAAAAGCTGCTGGAACCGGAACAGCTTCAGGAGGTTGTCGCAAAAATAAGCGTAAGGGCAAAGAAACCTCTGGAAATCAAGGCTGTACGTTCCGAGAAGGAGCCGCGGCGCGATTTGCTGGTAAAGGCAAAGATATACGTATCCTCGATGCCCGGCGTACATATGGACGATCTGTATGCCGCCATTAGCCTTTTTAAGTTTTATCTGGAGGAAATTGCCAACGCGACAAACGGCATGGTAAGCAGGTCAGAGGGGTTTTATAACGATGACAAAACATACAACTCACTCTACTAACGGGGACGGCAGGCCGAATTGCCTGAAATGCAGGCATTACGCCGTTACATGGGAAACAAAGTACCCGTATTCCTGCAAGCTGCTGGGTTTTAAAACGGCCTCTGTACCGTCGGTTGTGGCGTATAAATCGACGGGCAAGGAATGCGAGGGTTACGAACCCAAAGATCCGCGGAAAAAATCACCGAACCCCAAAGATAAAGGCGATTCGGTGATTATAACAATCCGTAACAGGCAATAGGGTTAATAGCATTTACCCCAGTAAACCATATATTTCGCTTCCCCTCCGCAGCACACGCATGTTTCGGATATCTTTTCCTGATCGAAGGGTATGACGCGCGATGTCGCGGTTGTGCGCTCCTTTATCCGCTCCTCACACGCGTTTCCGCCGCACCACATGGTTTTGATAAACCCGGGCTTTTCTTCAATCGTACGCTCGAATTCCTCCATGCCGAAAGCCGTAAATATTTTAGAATCCCGTGATTTTAAGGCCTTTTCGTACATAGAGCGCTTGATGTCAGCCAACAAGTCTTTTACGGCTTCCGCGATATTATCCAGCGAAACCGTAATCTTCTCCCCGGTGTCCCTGCGCGCCAAAACCGCCTTGTTTTCGGCAATGTCGCGCGGGCCAAGCTCCAAACGGACGGGTACTCCGCGCATCTCGTACTCCGCGCTCTTCCAGCCCATTGATTTATCCGTATCGTCAAGGGAAACCCGAAGCTCCTTTTTCAATAAATCCCTGATTTCGCCGGCTTTTTCAAGTACGCCGGGTTTTTGCTGCGCCACGGGTATAATTACAACCTGTGTGGGCGCGACATCAGGCGGCAGCACCAGCCCGTTGTTGTCGCCGTGCACCATGATTATGCCTCCGATCAAGCGCGTGCTGATCCCCCACGAGGTTTGGCTGACGTATTGAAGCTGGTTGTTCTTATCCGTAAACTGTATCTCGAAAGCGCGGGCGAAGCCGTCGCCGAAATTGTGGCTGGTTCCGGCCTGCAGCGCCTTGCCGTCGTGCATCATTGCCTCAATGCCGTAGGTGGCCTTCGCTCCGGCAAACTTCTCCCGCTCCGTCTTCCGCCCCTTTATAACGGGCATACACAGCACGTTTTCGCAAAGCTCGGCGTAGACGTTCAGCATTTTAATCGTTTCTTCCTGCGCCTCCTCCTCCGTGGCGTGCGCCGTGTGGCCTTCCTGCCACAGGAACTCAACATGCCGCAAAAACGGGCGCGTCGTTTTTTCCCAGCGCATTACCGAACACCACTGGTTATACAATTTCGGCAAATCACGCCAGCTTTGGATAACCCTGGAATAATGCTCACAGAACAGCGTTTCCGAAGTGGGGCGGATACACAGACGCTCCTGAAGCTTCTCCGACCCGCCGTGTGTAACCCAAGCCACCTCCGGGGCAAAGCCCTCGACGTGGTCCTTCTCCTTTTGCAAAAGGCTCTCGGGAATTAACAGCGGCATATAAACGTTGACATGCCCCGTCTCCTTAAAACGCCTGTCCGCCTGAGCCTGTATCAGTTCCCAAATGGCATATCCATAGGGCTGTAAGATAATACAGCCTCGCACCCCTGAATAATCCACCATCTCCGCCTTTTTCACGATATCCGTGTACCATTGGGCAAAATCCTTGTCCATATCGGTAATGGCGGACACATTTTTTTCGTTCGACATACAATCGCCTCTTTTTTTTGTGTTTTTTTGTGGTTTCTGTGGTTGAAAATAAAAAATGCCTTGACCCAAAAGGGGCCAAAGCGGCGGTACCACCCTAATTGACGTCTAAATAACGGCGTCATCTCAAGTCTCTTTAACGCGAAGCGCGCCCCGCTTAATCACGGGAATGCCCACGGAATAAACCGTGTAAAGGCGGGTCAGAGGATCCCGCCGGAAGCTTTCACCAAGGCAATGGCAAATGCCGTGCTTCATGCCATGCTTCCTCTCTGCGGACGGGAGTTGCCCATCGTTCCTTTTTAAGCATAAATATAAATTTATCATATGTTACACTATTTATACGGTTATGTCAAGCAATTAATTCAAGGGTGCTCCGCGCGGCGGTAATGATGCCGTTGATGCCCGTAATGGCTTCGTACTGCCGCTTGGATATGTTCATCAGCCAAGTATAAAGCCTGTTAAAATCCGCGTCTTCCGTCATAATCCTGTTTTCCAGCCCGCCCGTCCCTATCTCGCCGGACAAACGTGACAGCTCCAGGCTAAGCTCCGCCGCCTCATCGGCATAGAATTCGCGGAACTCTGAAAACGCCTTTATTTGCGCGTCGGTCATGGCCTCCCGTTTAATGTGTTTTATCCGCATGGCGGACTGGAGGCTTCCCATCACCGTATTTAAATCTTTTAATAAGTCGGATATGCCTTTCGTGTATTTGTCAAGCCGGGCAAAAGCATTGTCAATATCCCGCGGCTTGATGGCATGTTCGGCAGTAAGTATATTCATAGGCATGTACCCCGTTTTTTATAATGCGTCTATTTAAGTATAGGCCGTATTTATGAAATGTAAAACCCCGGAAGCCTTATTAAGCTTTGGATTCCGGGGGCGCTCGCTTGGATTAAAACATTTTGCCGCCGCTCATCATCATGAACATCAGAATGAGCATCATCGGGTTCTGGCCCATGCCGCCAAACATACCGGGGCACAGGATCATGAGCATAAGGAACATCATAAGGGGATTTTCGCCGTCCATATGATGCATAGCGTTCACCGCAGGGTTCATATAGTTACCTCCTATATTAATATAAAAGATAAAGGGCACGCGCGCCGTTTATTACATTCTATGAATAGACGCATAAATATTGCGTGTCTCTCCAAAATAGTACAAATACCATCTTTCTAAGGAGGCAAAGATATGGATATCAACTGTGTAAGCGACTGTGCGTACCAGCAGGAGGGCAAATGCGCGCTGACCGAGCTGCCTGCGGCATCCAGGCTCAGCATGGGGGTTTATTCGGGCGGCTGCTTATATTATATTGGAAAAGATAAACAAAATCCTCCGTTCAGCGTATAATTTCAGGAACATAATTAAAACGGAGGGATTTCCATGAAGAAAAGAATTATTATTGCGGCTGTGCTGGCTTTGGGTTTGATGATGGTGTTTACCGGGTGCATTCCCGGCGATGGGGCTAATGATATGCTCAACCAAGCCGGGTTTTTCAAAGGGGTATGGCATGGCTGGATCGCGCCGATTTCCTTGATTGCGTCACTGTTTAACTCCGGCTATTCGATTTACGAGGCGCATAATGTAGGTTTTTGGTACAATTTCGGCTTTTACATTGCGATTATCAGCGAATTCGGCGGCATTTCCCTTGTACGAAGCAAATCTTGCAAACGGTAATTTTTGTGAAAAGTTGTTGCGTTTGCGTTCTGCTTGATTTATAATTGTATGGCGATACTCTCGGGAGGATTATGATATGAGCCGTAACACTGTGATAAGGGAAATATTCAGTTGGGTAATAGTGGTTCTAAGCGGCGTCGGCG
>WRAC01000022.1 GCA_009780415.1 Defluviitaleaceae bacterium
TATGAATCCTATTTATTAATTCAATTAGCAAAACCCCTTTCGTTATGGCTTCTCGGAAGGGGTTTTGTCGACAGTCTGAGACCTTGGGACTCCTTCCAAGGTCTTTTTTAAAGCGCATTAAACAACTGTTGTCCCTTCGAGCGCAAGAAGACCGACAATGTTCCTGACAGAATGGTAATAACCCCCGCCGCCAGATAGGAAAACTCGGTCAGCGAAAGGCCGCTGAAGTAAAAGCCCACGCCGCACAGCGCTGTTATCGCCATGCCCGCCAGCATTGTTATCAGCACACTGGCGCTTTGTTTAACGGCTTGAACGGGGTTTTTCCAATCCAGCTTGGGGAAATAGAGGTTGATTATCAAGCCCAAAACCGCCATTAATACGCAAAAGCTTACCAACGCTAACGCCATACCTGTGAAAAGCGGCCAGCCAGTATTTGTAAGGATCGCCAGAACCCCCGTGTTTATGACGGTTAACGGCACGGTTACAAGGAGGTTGAACGCTATTTTTGCCTTAGCGATGTCCCAAAACCGCACGGGCAGTGTTTTCAATATCCACAAGCTGTTCCCTTCCATCGAAATTGACGGAGCGGTCACCAGGCAAATGCCCACGCAAAACATAGCGGCAACAGCCGTTATATTCAGTATCAGATCACCGCCGCCGGGCAGCGCCAGCATTTCCGCCATTGATTCATAACCCATTACCGCCATGGCTATTATATAAATCGTAAATAACACTATGCCTATCGCGGTGTTCATGACATAAACGGGCGACGAGAAGTATAATTTTGCCTCTTTGCTGAGCAATGCGCCGAAAACGCTGGAAACAGAAACATTTTCAAGCTTAAAATTGTTTCGGGTATACCGTTCGCTCAGGGCGGCGTTTATGCGCATATACGCCCTCGCAAAACCCATTATCGCCAAGCCGGCCAAACCTACGGACAGCGCCGCCAGGAACAGCCAGCTTGAAACGCTGTCCGTTGCCAGTGATTCCGCGTAAAGGCGCGCGGGCGGATAAAACCGTGTGATTCCGGTTAACGATGTCAACCCGGCTTCCATCTGCTCCGGCGTTTGCGCCGGCAGCGCGTAACTGCCCACTATAAGCGCGACAAACAAAGCCAGATATAAGATTAACGTCACCGCGTTTGCAAAGCGGAATCTCGCGCTGGCATACATGATTGGGAACGCGATAACCGCGCCGATAACCAGCGGAATCAATGGTAAAAGCAAAGTGGCTGTAATACCCGCCGCGTAAAAAACAGGGCCCGCGTTTGATTTTATCCCGTAAACCACCAGTCCGGGTAGCGTTAACGCAAAGCAGGGTAAAAAGCCCGTCACGTACAACCCCAAAAGCTTGCTGCCCAAGACCGCGCCCGGCTTTACAGGGAGCGCGGCCAGCAAATTAAAATCTCTGGCGGCGTACAAATAACCCGGCGCTTTATACAGCGCCATAAAAAACGCGGTAAAACTGCCGGCAAGCGCTATCATCGCAAGCATTATATCCTGCATTTCAGCATCGAAGAGCACACTCGCCATCATCCAATAATACATTGCGATTGTATAAATTATAGCGGCAGCGGCGATTACAATAACCGATGCCAACGCAACGGTGCGCGCCTGCACCTTGCCGCTTTTTGCGCTGTGCGCGAGTTTGTTTAATCCATAGCTGTTAACAAGGCTCGCCTTTAGCAAAATAAACATTTTATTCATTCCGTCAGCTCCAGGAACAGATTTTCTAGGGACTTGTCACCTGTGACTTTGTTTGTTTCTCCGCTTACAACAAGTTTCCCGGCTTTGATTATAGCTATCTTATCGCATAATTTTTCGGCTACATCCAAAATATGTGTTGAGAAGAAAACGGCGCCGCCCCTGCCGCATATGGCCTTGAGCTGCTCTTTAAGCGTAAATGCGGCTTTCGGGTCAAGGCCGACGAATGGTTCGTCGAGGATCAGCAGCTCCGGTTCGCGCATAAGGGCCGAAATAAGCGCCAGTTTCTGCTTCATGCCATGGGAGTAGGACGACACCAAATCCCCCAGGCTGTTTGTAAGCTCCAGAACACCGGCATACTTGCGGATTCCGTTCTCCCGCTTCTCCTTGTCCAGCCCGCATACATCAGCGATAAACTTTAAATATTTAATTCCGGTCATATTAACATACAAATCCGGGCTGTCCGGTATATAAGCTATGCTGTGTTTGCTTTCCAGCGGTTCGTCCTTTACGGACTTGCCTTTCATATATATTTCGCCCGTCTCGTACTCCAATATCCCGGTCACGCATTTCATGGCGGTGGTTTTTCCCGCTCCGTTATGGCCTATAAAACCGTAGATTTCCCCTGCCCTTACCGTAAGCGACAGCGAATCCACCGCTTTCTTGCCGTTTTTGTACGTCTTTGTCAGATTTTTGATTTCGAGCATACATTCTCTCCTTATTTTTATAACAAAATTATACAACTAATTCTTATCTATGTCAATATAATTTACGATAAATGTAACTATTAGTTACGATTAGGTAAAAAATACGGGCGGCATTTCGCCGCCCTACAATGGAAATGATATTTCAACCGTGCAACCCTCGCCCGGCTTGCCCGTAATGTGTATCCCACCGCCTAACTGCACTGCCAGGGCACCGGCGGCAAAAAGCCCTATGCCGGAGCCGTTTTCCTTTGTAGTAAAGCGCGGTTCAAAGGCTTTTGCGGCTTCGGCTTTGTCAATGCCTTTACCGTTATCGCTGATTACGACAAGCGCCCTGCCCCTTTCCTCCGTTAACGTTATCTGTACTTTGCCCCGGCCTTTCGGCGGCCCGTCCCGTGACTTTATCGCCTCAACCGCGTTTTTAATAATATTATTAAAAATAAGGCGCAGGCGGCATGGAGGAGCTTGAATGGTTATCTTTTGCCCGGCTTTAACATGAAACGCAATGTCACCGCCGTATGTCGCCGCGAAGGGCGCGGTTATGTCCTCCAATAAAGCCCTAAGCTCCGTGCGCCCCGCCGTTTCAGGGGCAATAGCCAGCTCCGCCAGCCCCGTCATCAACTCGTTTACCTTACCCAATTCCCGTTTTATTATTTCATAACGTCCCCTGTCCTCATCGGCGCTGTTTAATTCAAGAAGATTCAAATTTACAAGCGCCAGCGCCAGCGGATTCCTAACCTCATGGGCCAGGGTTGCCGCCATTTCGTTTAGGGACAAAGTAAAATCGTCCTTACTCATTCGTCCATTACAGTCTCAACCCGCGGCATCAGCAACACCCTGCCGAAGAAGATCATATCGGGATGGGTAATACCGTTTACTTCCATGACCTTTTCAATCATGTCCGTTGTGCCGTAGTATCTGAAGCAAATGCCGCTGAGGGTGTCGCCGCGCTGTACCGTGTAGGTGTCGAACTCCCCGTTTTCCATAAGCGCCGCCATTGCGTCCTGATGCGTAAGCCCGACATTTGGCGTGGCGGTTGGGTTTACTGCGGGGGGTTCGGAAAGGTTTACCGGTATCTGGTTGGGCGATGGCGTGGTTTGCGGCTGATGGACGCCCGGCTCGGTAACCGGCTGAGGGGTGGCGGAAATGTTAAGCGGTGATGTTGTGGGCACCGTTTCAGGTTCGGGCGTAGTGGAGATTGCCGTGTAATCCCGCGGAATGATTGTTACATCCTGTGTTTCGGGTAAGATGTTTACAACTCCCCGGTTTTCGTCGAAATTGCTTGGAGCGCGGTTTTGATCAGCGGGGGCGAAAACCGGCTCGGATGCCTGCGCCACCATCTGGTTCACCTGGTTCAACACGTAACCGAACGCGCTGTTCAACGCGCTCATATCCTTTTCAAGCTGCGTGATCTTTCCGTCGCCCTGTATCAGCCCCGCGCCCATGATAAAGCATATTACAAACAAAACGGCGCTTAAGCTGACCAGCATGTTTACGACTTTTTTATATTCGGGAGAACCCATGACGCGCTTCTCTGTCCCGCGTGAGCTGTCGCGCGTCCGGTATGAATCGCTCCTGGTGCGGAAATCCACCGTTTTGCCGGCTTTTTCACCGGCCTTTCCGCGCGAAAAACCCCTTACACTTGAAAGCCTGTGGTCAAGTATGTATTCCTGCATCCCCCGGTTGCGGTCATAAAATATAAAATACCCCTTGGCCTCAACCATTTCGCTCATGTTTTTTTCCCATAAATAAAAGCTTTCCAGTTTTTCAACGGGGTCAATGACCAGCAGGGAATGATAGGGTTTTATGAAATTATTCATATGATAATCGGCGCAAACCGGGTTCAGGCCCGTTCCGTAGCCCGGCTGGGACTGCATCCATCCTACGATTTCATATCCCTCGAAATACTTATCCAGGCAAGATTGCGCGTACTCGAAGCTCTCGTCCGTAAATGTTTCCGCGCCGTCGTCCCGCGCCGTGTATTTGCCTTGAACGGCGCCGCACACAAACAAATACCCCTGGCTGTCTATCACCATGTATTTGCCGATAAGGAAGGCCAGCCTTTCGTTATCCCCGCCGGATTCGGCAAAGCGTTTCAAATAGCTTATCGCGTAATCCTCAACATAGATGCGCAGGCGGTCGTCCACCCCGCCAATCTGCCGTATATTCGTCGGCAGCTCAAATTCATTCATATGCAAACCTCCATAACATTGCGGTTGTTATAGAAGAATAGCATACTTGTCTTACAAATTTTGGTAAATTATGGTATGTGTACTAATTATTTACATTAATCTTTCGACATGAAAATAATGAATTGGATAATAATAGGGACATGGAGAATGGAAAACATAGACCCGGATATATTAGTGTGGCGGATAAAATGGCGGCGCAGAAATTGGGGCTTGAAGTTTATAAGCTTGGGCGGCTTACCGGTTTTCGCGGTGTCGATTTGCTGTGCATAGGGACGGACAGGGCGACGGGCGACAGCCTCGGGCCGCTTGTGGGGGAGCGTCTGCGGCGGAAGCTGGATTCCGCAAGCGGCTTGGTCAGGCTGTTCGGAACGCTTGAGAAGCCTGTCCACGCCACTAATCTGACCGAAACAATCCTGCATATAAGCAAAAAAGCGGGTCGTTTACTAATCGCCGTGGACGCGTCCTTGGGTAAAGCCGGGCATGTGGGAACCATAACGGTGGGGCGCGGGAGCATTCTGCCCGGAGCTTGCCTTTCGAAAGATTTGCCCGCCGTCGGAGATATCTTTATCACGGGTGTTGTTAACACCCATTCATCACATGCGGGCGCTACGCTTCAAAGCACGAGGCTGGCGGTTGTAATGCGCATGGCGCGGGCTATTGCGCGGGGGCTTTTGTTTGGGGTGGGTATGCTGTGTTATGAGGGGGAGATTACGGCTTGCCATACTTCGCCAGATTATTATTCGCGTAACGATGGTCGTCCGTGACCTCTTTGCCGAACCACCACGGCGGGATGAAGGATTGCGCTTCCTTTACCGTGGGAAATTCAACCTCAACAGTAATAAGGCCTTGCAAATCCCCGTAATAAATGTCCAGTTCCGCCGTAAGGCCGGCGTCTAAAGGGATTTTATAACGCGTCTTGGATATGGTCCCCGGTTCGGTTTTCAACCACAGGAAATCGAACTGGCCTTTTGACAGGGGTATTTCATATTCGCCGCGTATTATGGTTCCGCGGGTTTTTACTGTCAGGTAATGTTCATCCCCCATGCCGCGAAGGCGGATAGCCGGTTCGAAGGATATATAACCCTGTGTTATTTCTACGCGGGGATAAACGTTAAGGTCAAAATCCGGATAATCCGGCAAGAATCTGCGTTCTATTTCAATATTTGCGGAATTTGCCATAATATTGCTCCTTATATGTAATATATGGTATATTTATTATACCATATAAGCAAAAGAGGGATACGATGAAAAAGGTTAAAGCAAAAAATCCCAAAAAGACAGATGCAAATAATATAAAGCCGGACGGCGAGATACGTTCCGGCGTTTTTGCGCGGGAATTGGGACGGTATATTGTGCGGCTTTCCGGCGGCAGGCAGAGTACTGTTTACATACGGGAGGATAAAACCCTCGGCGCCCAGCCCGGTCAGGCAGTGCTTGTACGCATGCCGAACCAAGGCAAAAGCCGTAAGCTTTATAATGGGGAGGTTCTGCGGATAATCGGGAATGAACGCGACCCCGGAGTTGATATACAGTCCATCGTTATAGCGCAGGGTATGCCGTTTGAATTTACGCCGGATGCGCTTGACGAAGCCGCTCAGACACCGGTAAATGTTATCCTTGATGATATAACGGGGCGGGTTGATTATCGGCTGCAATACGCGATAACGATGGACGGGGCGGACGCGAAGGACTTGGACGACGCCGTTTATCTGGAGAATAATGACGGGCGCTGGAAATTATATGTGCATATTGCGGACGTGGCGCATTATGTGCATTTTGGCGGAGCGATGGATAAAAACGCCTACACGCGGGGGACAAGCGCGTATCTGGCCGATAGGGTTATACCCATGCTTCCCGTGGAGCTTTCGAACGGGATTTGCTCGCTGAATGCCGGGGAGGACAGGCTGGCGGTGAGCTGCGTTATGGAGATTGGCGCGGACGGGGCGGTTTTGGGCAGCGAGATATGTGAGAGCGTTATAAATGTCAAGGAACGAATGACTTACGGCGCGGTGCTTGATATCCTTGAATCCGGCGAAGGCTTGCCTATGTTGTTTGAGATGAAAAAGCTTGCCGGGGTTTTGAAGGAGAACCGAAAAACGCGCGGGGCTATTGAGCTTGTGTCGTCCGAATGCCGTTTTACGCTGGACGATAGCGGTCATCCCATTGATGTGGCGCGGGCCAGTGCTACGGTAGCAACGTCAATTATTGAGGAATTTATGATCATTTGCAATGAGACCGTGGCGCGGACGATGAGGAAAAACCAGATGCCGCTGCTTTACCGCGTACATGACAGTTCGTCGCCTGATAAGCTGGATAAGCTTTATAATTTGGCGCATGTGCTGGGGCTCCGGAAGAGAAAATTTTCAACCACAAAAAACGCAAAAAAACACAAAAAAGGGCAAAAACCTAAAACGGATTCCGTGCTTTATTCCTCAAAGGCTGTGCAGGCCCTTATTAAGCTTGCGAATGGCACGCAGTATGAGGAAATCATCAACCGCGCGGCGTTGGGCTGTATGCAGCAGGCTGTTTATTCCGCGCGGAATACCGGGCATTATGGGCTGGCTTCGCAATGTTACTGTCATTTTACTGCGCCTATACGCAGGTATCCCGATTTGTTCTGCCACCGCATGGTGAAGGCCTATCTACGCGGCGGCTTTGACAAAGATGAGAAAACTCAGATAAAGCAGGGGCTTGCCGAAACGGCGCGGCATCTGTCCGCTATGGAGCGCCGCGCGGTTGAGGCGGAACGCGAGGTTGAAAACTTGAAAAAGGCGCAGTATATGGCGGATAAATTGGGGCAGGTTTTTACCGGGCGCATAACGGGCATACAGCGCTGGGGGATGTATGTTGAGCTGCCCAACACCGTTGAGGGACTGGTGGGCTACAGGCATATGAATGATGATTTTTATATCGTTGACGAGGAAAACTACCGGGTTTACGGCCAGCGGACGCGAAAAACATTCAGGCTGGGCGATAATGTGCGCGTCTGCGTTGTTGAGGCCGATATAGAGCGCAGAAATTTAGATATGGTAATTGTAGACAAAAACATGAAAATATGATATAATAGAAAAAATTTTGTAGGAGGATTTATATGCAAAGAGTGTACAATTTTTCCGCGGGCCCGTCTGTCCTGCCGCTCCCGGTGCTGGAGAAAGCGCAGAAGGAGCTTGTAAATTACGGCTCCGCCGGCATGTCAGTTATGGAGATGAGTCACCGCTCCAAGGCCTTTATTGAAATAGCGGCAGGCATGGAAGCACTGCTGCGCGAACTGATGAACATACCCGCAAATTATAAGGTGCTGTATCTTCAAGGCGGCGCGTCCACACAATTCGCCATGATCCCCCTGAACCTGATGGTGAATAAAAAAGCAGATTATCTTGACACCGGCGAATTTGCCAACAAAGCAATCGGCGAAGCGAAAAAATTTGGCGAAATAAAGGTTGTGGCGTCCTCAAAGGCTGAGAAATATACCTATATCCCGGATCTTGACCCGGCAACATTTACAAAAGACGCAGACTACTTCCATATGACTTCCAATAACACTATCTTCGGCACACGCCACACAACTCTGCCGGAAACCGGCAATGTACCACTTGTTACAGATATGTCATCCTGCATCCTCAGCGAAGTTATAGATGTTTCCAAATACGGCCTCATTTACGCCGGGGCGCAAAAAAATATGGCACCCGCGGGCGTTACCTTTGTCATTATCCGCGAAGACCTTCTTGAGCGTTCCGGCGACAACCTCCCATACATGGCGAGTTACAAAACCCTTGCCGCCCAGGATTCCATGGTCAATACCCCGCCCTGCTACTCCATGTACATCGCAAAGCTGGTTTTCGAGTGGCTTAAAGATTTAGGCGGCATTCCGGCCATCCAGAAGATCAACGAGGAGAAAGCCCGGCTCCTGTACGACGCTGTTGACGGATCGGCGCTCTTCAAGAACCCCGTCGTTAAAAAAGACCGTTCCATTATGAACGTACCGTTTGTGACGGGCAACGAAGAGCTTGACAACAAATTTATTAAAGAAGCCGAAAAAGCCGGGTTTGTCAACCTTAAAGGCCATCGCATCGTGGGCGGTATGCGGGCCAGTATCTACAATGCCATGCCTGTCGAAGGCATCAAAGCGCTTGTTGAGTTCATGAAGAAATTTGAGACTGAGAATAAATAAGGGGAGAAAAGAATGTTTAAAATACAAACTTTGAATAAAATATCTGCGACGGGTTTGGCCCAACTGGGCGAGGGTTTTACAATCTCCGACAACGAAGCCAACCCCGACGCTATAATCCTCCGAAGCTTTAAAATGCACGATATGGAGCTTCCCGGCGGCCTGCTCGCCGTTGCGCGCGCCGGTGCCGGCGTAAATAACATTCCGATTGACAAATGTTCCGAAAAAGGCATCGTGGTGTTTAACACCCCCGGGGCGAACGCGAACGCCGTTAAGGAATTGGTTATTTGCGGGCTTATGCTTTCATCCCGCAAGGTGTGGCAGGGCATTAATTGGGCGCAAACCCTTAAAGGTAAGGAAGATGTGCCGGCTCTTGTTGAAAAGGGCAAGGGCGATTTCGGCGGCGTTGAGATACTGGGCAAAACCATGGGTATCATCGGTGTGGGCGGCGCCATCGGCGTGCTGACGGCTAACGCCTGTAACGCGCTGGGTATGAAGGTTATAGGCTCCGACCCGTATCTTTCGGACAAGGCAAAAGCCGCACTTGACCCGGCCGTTACCGTTTGTAATTTGGACGAAGTGCTTGCGAAGAGCGATTACATTTCCATCAACGTCCCCTACTCCGCCGCCACAAAACATATGATTAACGCTGAAGCCCTTAAAAAATGCAAGAAAGGCGTTGTCGTCCTTAACTTTGCCCGAGCCGAGCTTGTTGATGACGCGGCGCTTAAAGCGGCTTTGGCCGAAGGCTCCGTCTCCGTTTACGTTACCGACTTCCCCAATAGCGAGCATCTGGACGTGGAGAACATAATCGCCATCCCGCACCTTGGCGCTTCTTCCGAGGAGGCCGAGGAAAACTGCGCGCTTATGGCGGCGGCTCAGACCAGGGACTTTTTACAGAAGGGCAACATCGTAAACTCAGTGAACTTCCCCGCTCTGTCCAGCGATACGCCGGGAAAACTGCGCTCCGGTATTGTTTACAAGGCCGATGCTGAAAACGCGGTCGGCGCGCGTATTAAAGCGGAGTTTGCGGCTAAAAACGATAAGTTTGAATTCAATAACGCCGTACGCGGTAATTATGGTTACGCGCTGGTCGTCTTCGAGGGCGACAGCTGCAACGGCGCTTGCGACGTAATCCGCGCCATGCCCGAGGTCATAATGGCGAGATCCATAAGATAAATCAGGAGGTATATATGTCCGATGTGAGACCATTTGCGGCTTTGCGCCCTACGGCGGAGTTTGCCGCGAAAGTAGCCGCTTTGCCCTATGACGTTATGTCCAGCGATGAGGCGCGGAAGATGGCTGAAGGCAACCCGTATTGCTTTTTACATGTAACCAAGGCGGAGATAGACCTTGATCCCTCAGTTGACCATTACGCCCCGATTGTTTACGAGACAGCCGCTAAAAATCTGGCGAAGCTGGAGTCGGACGGCGTTTTAGTCCGTGACCCAAAGCCCTGTTATTATATTTATTCCCAAACCATGAACGGGCGCACCCAGACGGGCGTCGCCGCCGGTTCTTCCGTTGACGAATATCTCGACGGGCGTATTAAGAAGCATGAACTTACCCGCGAGGAAAAGGAGCAGGACCGCATCCGCCACGTCGCCACGACAAACGCCAACACCGGCCCCGTGTTTATGACGCACAAACCCTGTCCCGCAATCACGGCTTTCATTAAAAACTGGACAGCCAAGCACGAGCCTGAATATTCATTTACGCCGGATGACGGTATAACGCATACGGTTTGGGTAGTTGACTGTGACGACGCGATAAATGAGCTGCGTACGCTTTTCGCGGGCCTCGACGCGCTGTACATCGCCGACGGGCATCACCGCAACGCTTCCACCGCCAAGGTCGCGCTGAGAAAACGCGCCGAAAACCCCGGCTACTGCCCGGACGCGCCGTTTAATTATTATCTGTCAGTGCTGTTCAGCAGCGACGAGCTTATGATTATGGATTACAACCGCGTTGTAAAAAACCTGAACGGTTTGAGCGAGGAAGCGTATCTTGAGGCCGTAAAGAAGAATTTTGAAGTAACTCCCGCAACCGCGCCCGGCCCGGTAAAGCCTGCGGCACGCCACAGTTTCGGCATGTATCTGAATAAAACCTGGTACAATCTTACAGCCAAGCCCGGGCTCATTGACGAAAGCGACCCCGTTGAATGCCTTGACTACTCGATTTTGCAAAAGCATCTGCTTGCGCCGGTTTTGGGCATTTCCGATCCGCGTACGCACCCGGACATTGATTTTGTCGGCGGATTGCGCGGCGTACAGGCACTTGCCGATCATGTTGATAAAGACGGCGGCGTGGCGTTTTCCATGTATCCCGCGTCAATGGAGGAACTTATCGCCATAGCCGACGCAGGGCAGATAATGCCGCCCAAATCGACGTGGTTTGAGCCGAAGCTGCGGTCCGGGCTGTTTGTGCATACTTTAGGATAAGGTGGTAACTATGAGCATAGGTAATATTATGGTAGGCCAGTCAGGCGGCCCCACATCGGTAATCAACGCTAGCCTGGCGGGCGTTTTCAAGGCCGCGAGGGATTTAGGGGCGAAGCATGTATACGGGATGCGTAACGGCGTCGAGGGGCTTCTCGAGGGCCGCTGCGTCGATATGCTGGAACATGTCAAAACGGATGCCGATATTGAAATCCTGAAGCGCACGCCCGCGTCGTATCTAGGTACATGCCGGTTTAAGCTGGGTGATCCCGCCGAAAAAGAGGCGGACTACGCCAAGATTTTCGCGCAGTTGAAAAAGCTGGACGTAAAATCGTATTTTTATATCGGCGGTAACGATTCCATGGATTCGATAAATAAAATGTCGGGTTACGCGGCGGCAAACGGTGTGGATATGCGTTTTATGGGCATTCCTAAAACAATAGACAACGACCTCGTAATCACCGACCACACCCCCGGCTTCGGCAGCGCGTCAAAGTACATCGCCAGCACATTCAAGGAGCTGATCCGCGACGCGGCGGCCTTTAACGAAAAAACCGTCCTTGTCGTGGAAATTATGGGGCGCAACGCGGGGTGGCTTACCGCCGCGTCAATACTTGCCGCGGGTGAGGACAACGAAGGCCCCGATATGATCCTGCTCCCCGAAACCCCGCTGTGCGAAGCTTCCTTCATCAAGGCCGTCGGCGAAAAGCTGAAGGAAAAGAACACGCTGTTTATAGCCGTTTCCGAGGGCGTAAAATGCCTTGACGGCGAATACCTGAGCAGTAGGGGCGGCGCTAGCGTAACGCGGGACGCTTTCGGGCATGTGGCGCTCTCCGGTGCGGGGCATAACCTGAAAGAGCTGATTAAACGCGAGCTAGGCATCAAGCGCATCCGTTCCATCGAATTTTCCGCCATCCAGCGCTGTGCCGCGCATATCTCGTCGCGTACGGACGTTGAGGAAGCGTTCCTTGCCGGACAGCACGGCGCGCGCTGCGCGGCGGACGGAATGACGTCGAAAATGGTGGTTTTCAAGCGCTTGGCGGACGAACCCTACGCCATGGCCCTGGACACTGCGCCTGTTTCCGAAATCGCCAACGCTGAGAAGGTTGTGCCGGCGGAATGGATAGACGCCGCGAATTATTTCGTGCGCAAGGAATTTGTCACATACGCGCTGCCGCTCATCCAAGGCGAACTGCCGCCGTTAATGATAAACGGGGTGCCCAGGCATTTGGTTTTGAAAAAATAATCAAATTTAAAATTATAATGGGGGCAGACCTTGTGTCTGCCCCCTTCCTTATTAATTGATGTCCGGTAAAGCCACTAAATATTCTTCCAGTTCCGCAAGCGTACCGCGCCGAAACGCTGTAATGTCCGCATTCGTTTCATTTTCCAAACAATCCGTCACCAAAAAGGTTTCGGCTCCCAAAGCGCCCGCGCTCATATCCTCAACCGGATTGTTGCCCGCCATTAAACACTTTTCTGGAACACTCCCGGTTTTTTTAAATACCTCACGGTAATAGCCTGGGTTTGGCTTGCAAAACGTGCTGTTCGTGTAATGGGTGACAAGGATGAAATCCCGCGATTCAAGCCCGATCCAGTTAAGCCGGGTCTCTACCGCACAGGCCGGAAACAAAGGGTTTGTCGCCAAAACGAGCTTATAACCCTTTACCGCCAGCGCGTGTACAAGCCGCTTCGGAACATCGTTCGGAATCATCATTGATTTTACTTTATTAAATTCGTTCACATAAAACGCGTCACACGCGGCTTCAACGGCTTTTAGCCTATTTTCCGCAAGCCCCGTATATTCCGCGAAATCCGCCCAAAAGCGCTCGGAGTTTGAACGGCTTCCGTCGTTTTTAATCATTGCTTTTGTACCGGCCCAAACCGCTTTAACAGACGGCCCGGCATCCATACCCAATCCAACGAACACCTTTCCCAATTCGGTGAAATAGGCGTTAATAAAATCGTCCTGTGAAAAATGAAGTAATGTACCGTCAAGGTCAAAAAGTATTGTGTCGATCATTTTTTCCCCGCCGCGTGATTCGCTTCAAACTCGGAGCGCGTGATAGACGCTTCAAAAATCAATGTAACCGTACCGGGGCCGACATGAGCGCCTATGACCGGGCACATCAGTATAACAACCACCCGGCGCACGTTGACGGCGGCTTTTACCATTTCGGCAAGCTTTTGCGCGTCGTCCCCGCAATCGGTATGTGTAATAAAAACGGTGTCAAGCTCTCTATCGGAACTGACACTTTGTTTCAGCTGGTTAACCATCAGCTTAAACGCCGCTGTGCGTCCGCGTACTTTATCCTTCAACGCAAGGGTTCCGTCAGGCTGCATGTTTAATACGGGTTTAATCCCAAGCAGCGAGCCGCCGATAGCCGATAATTTACTGAGACGGCCGCCTCTGTGCAGATACATCAAATCGTCTACCGTAAAAAGCCCGAAGATGCTATGTCTTTTCTCCTCCAGCAAAGCGGCGGTTTCCTCCGCTGAATACCCCTCTTCCCGTTTTTGCACGGCTATCATTGCCAGCAGCCCGTTCAAAGCGGTTGCGCACATGCCGTCAACCGGATATATGTTACAATCGGGATATGAATCCCTGACCTCGTTAAGCGCGATCATCGAGCTCTGATATGTGCCGGACAAGCCGCCGCTTAACAGAATAAACAGCGCGTCCCTGCCCTGCTTTGCGTATTCCGTGAAAGAGCCGATAAAGGCGTCCGGGTTGATCTGTGTAGTTTTTGCTATACCGCCGTTTCGCAAGGCATTATAGAAATCCTTGCCGGATATTTCCTGCCAGCCGCCCGAATTATGCTGAACATCGTCCAGCGTGAAGGGTATGGGTATTACCTCAATTCCATGCTCTTTGAGATAATCGGGAGGCAAATCACAGCTTGTATCGACTACAATGCTAAACGGTTTCATCATGTTTTTTCTCCTTTGGTCTTTTATGTTTGGTTTCACATTCCGCGCGGCCCTTGCCTTGTCCTTTGAGGTCAGCAGCCGGAGCAGCCCCGCGGCATACAACCCGCCTTTTTCGCAGATTGAGTAGTATGTCCATTTTCCTGCCTTGCGCGCGGTTACTATTCCGCTCTCCACAAGAATTTTCATATGATGCGACAGTGTGGATTGCCCGATGACGATCTGTTCCTGCAAAACGGTGGCGCTCTTTTCGCCGTTTTGCAAAAGTTCCAGTACCCTCAACCGTGTCACATCGCAAAACGCCATGAAAACCTTGGCATTATCATGATATCTGATAAGCTCACCTTCTTCGCTCGCCTCATATCGAAATTTCTTGATATGAAGTTATCACATGTCCTGTTTAATGTCAAGAAAAATGTTACGGTTTTTCCAGCCCGCGAAATGATTCCAATCCGCTTCTTTCTGTGTTATAATGTCAAAAATTCGGTATTAAGGAAAGGGATGCGGCAATGCGTAATAAACGTCCGGAAATAAGCATCATCATATTACTAAGCATATTTGTTGTTTCGCTTTCTCTTTTTATATATCAGGTAACCTTAACCCGGCTGTATTCAGCTGTTTTATCCTACCATTATGTATTTTTAACCACATCTTTCGCCATCCTGGGCCTTGGGATCGGAAGCGTTTGGGCATACAGGGACAGGGCGCGGCTGGACAGGATTCTTGGGGAAACGGTAAAACAGCCTAAAGATATGATGAAACAGATTAACAAATGGCTGCTGGTTTTATCATGCGGTTTTATTATTGTTTATTTGTTGATTTATTTCCAACCCTTTGTCAACACCTTAGCGGTTTACATTATTTTGGGTATTATCCCATTTGTTATCGGCGGATATTTCTACTCGATACTGTTCAAGGCATGGCCGGAGTTCAGCCGGAAATTATATTTTTCGGACCTTGCGGGAGCCGGAACGGGCAGTATTATAATCGTTGTATTGCTTGATAATACGGGAATGTTTAAAACCGCGGCGGCAGTTTGCCTCTTGCCTCTGCTTATAACACTGAGCTTACCGGCGGCAAACAATAAGTTAAAAATCACTGAATACGCCATACCCGTTCTGCTGGCCGTCTGTTTATTTTTGCCGGCACGGGCGGCAAGCGCCGTGGAAGTGAATTTTTACGGGCTGTTAAACAGCGCGGGCAAGCAATTCGGTGTTATGCAAAGCGCCGGGTTGTCACCGGAGATTGTATTCTCAAAATGGGATTCCTTTGCGCGCACGGATTTAATAAAACTGGGCAACCACCCCGACAGGATGATTATAACCATTGACGGCGGCGCCAACGCCCCCATGTTCCAATTTGACGGAAACGCGGACAGCCTTGGGAAATTCAAGGAGGACAACGGTTTCATCCCCTTTGCCGTGGGCGGGAATGACAATGTGCTGCTGATCGGCATCGGCGGCGGACTTGATGTTTTATATGCCCTTGCCGGCGAAAGTAAAAATATCGCCGCGGTGGAAATTAACGAAGCCAGCATTGATGCCGTCAGGCTGTTCGGAGATTTTAACGGTCATATCCTCGATTTACCGGAGGTTAGGACATACGTTCAGGACGGAAGGAATTTTGTTAGGAATACAACCGAGCGGTTTGACTTGATTTTTATGTCTCTGGTTGTCACAAATACAACCCAAGGGGTTGGGTTCGCCCTTTCCGAGAATTATATATATACGACGGAGGCGATGGGAGAATATTTGGACCGTTTGAGTGAAAACGGCAGGATCGCGTTCGTTGCCCATGACATGATAACCATTAATAAACTGGTTACAACCGCTATGAAGGCTTTGGTTAACAGGGGCGTGCCATTTGAGGAAACGCCCGATTACATCGCGCTATTTTACAGTCTGACGCAAATAGATAACGCGGTTCAGATATTTGAGCCGGTAATAATAATTAAGGATACGCCGTTTACAGGAGATGAGGCCAGCATTCTTGAAACAGAGATTTTAGCCAGAAAAGCGCTGCCCGCCTATTTGCCATATGTTCACGAACATGGGATTATATCCCAAGTTAAGGATGGCAGCGTAACTTCCCTGCGCCATTTCATAGACAGCTTCAACATGAACGTGAAACCGGCAACGGACGATAATCCCTATTTCTACAATTTTGACAGGGGCATAAATACCGGATTACTCCAGATCTTGGCGTTTGGCGTACTTGCCAGCCTGCTTTTATTCACTCCGTATGCCGTTAAAAAAAGGAACCGCGGGCCCTCTATTTATTTCGGGCTGTTGGGAATGGGCTTTATGATGATCCAGATTCCATTAATCCAAAGGTTTATATTATACCTCGGCCACCCAACCCCAGCCTTTTCCTACATCCTTGCCGCAATGCTTGCCGGATGCGGTATAGGGGGATTTTTAAACAATTCCAAGGCTTTTAATAAATCCTTCCATAAAATATATATGCCGCCAATACTGGCGGCAATAATCAATATTATCTTTTTACTGTCTCTAAGCACAATTTTTCAACAAACCGCCGGGTTCAGCATCGCGGGAAAAATAGTGACCGCTTCTATAGCCGCGGCTGCCACAGGCTTTTTCATGGGTATGCCTTTCCCGAGAGGATTATCTCTTCTCGGTGTAAACAACAGAAAAGACTTAATCCCTGTAATGCTTGGGATAAACGGAACCCTGTCCGTCGTCGGTTCCGTCACATCCATTATCCTCTCCATGGCCTTCGGATTTACCGCCGCTCTGACAGCGGGCGCGGTAGTTTATATTATAGTTGGGTTATGTGACGGTATTTTTTACCCCAAATAAGCCTTTCGTATCCCCTCATCATTTAAAAGCTCCAGCCCGGGGCCTTTCATGGTTATCCGCCCTGTTTCCAGTACGTAAGCGGTGTTTGCCGTTTGCAAGGCCATGTTCGCGTTTTGTTCGATAAGAAGGATAGTCACGCCCTTGCGGTTGATTTCTTTTATGATATCAAATATGTCTTTTACTATTTTAGGGGCAAGGCCGAGCGACGGTTCATCCATCATCATAAGTTTTGGACGGCTCATAAGCGCGCGCCCGACGGCGACCATTTGCTGTTCGCCGCCCGACAACGTTCCCGCCGGCTGCCAGGAACGTTCCTTCAGCCTTGGAAACAGCTCGTAAACCCATCGGATATCCTTATCCAAGTTGTCTTTGCGTAAATACGCTCCGACTTTCAGGTTCTCCAGTACGGTAAGATCAGGGAAAACACGCCGCCCTTCCGGCACAAGGGTTATACCCTTTGCGACAATGCGATCCGGCGTCAGCGTAGTCAGCTCGTCGTTGTTGAATGTAATACTTCCGCCGGCGGACTTAACGATCCCCGCGATTGTCCTTAAAGTGGTTGATTTACCCGCGCCGTTCGCGCCGATCAGCGTAACGATCTCGCCTTCGGGAACCTCAAAGGTAATACCCTTGACGGCTTTGATACCGCCGTAACTCACCATTAAGTCATTAATCTTCAGCATCTTCAACCACCCCCAAATAAGCGTCTATTACCTTCTGATCGTTTTGAACCTCATCGGGAGTGCCGCTTGAAATAAGCTTCCCGAAATCAAGGACATAAACCCTCTCGGAAATCTGCATTACCAAATCCATATGATGCTCAATCAACAGGATCGTAATGCGGTACTGCTCCCTTATCTGCTTGATAAAATCCGCTAGCTCCTGCGTTTCCTGGGGGTTCATGCCGGCGGCGGGTTCGTCCAGAAGAAGAAGCGACGGCTCCGTCGCAAGGGCCCTGGCAATCTCCAGCCGCCTTTGCAGCCCGTAGGGAAGACTTGAGGCTATATGGTCTTTGTAAAGGTCAAGGTTCTGCTCCTTTAAAAGAACCATGGTTTCCTCCTGCATACGTTTTTCTTCCTTGGCGTTCAGGCGGAAGGTAGCCGTGAAAATGTTCTGCTTGGCACGCATATGCTTCGCTATCATAACATTGTCAAACACGGTAAGGGCCTTAAACAGGCGGATATTCTGAAACGTACGCGCAATACCGCGCCGCGTTATCCTGTCCGGGGTAAATTTCACAACCTTTGTATACTTGCCCTTATTCTCTCCTTTGTAAAGGTCCTTCATTTTTCCCTGCGGATGGTTCTCCGCTATAACCTCGTTATTAAGCAGGATACGCCCGTTGGTAGGCTCATAAACGCTTGTAATGCAGTTGAAAGCGGTTGTTTTGCCCGCGCCGTTCGGCCCTATAAGAGCCACTATCTCATTTTTGTTTACTTCCATTGAAAAACCATTAACGGCCACAACGCCGCCAAACTGCATGGTTACATCCTCAAGGCGCAGTACATTCTCAGCCATTAGACTCACCCGCCTTTGGTTTGCGCGCCATTATCCTTGATTTAAGCTTATTCCAGTAATAAGGCAGCTCTTTATCCCCCATAAGCCCTCGGCGGAAGAACAGCACGACGCACATGATGATTACGGAGAATACTACAAGACGGAAGCCGCTTCTGAAAATGGTGTTCGGCAGGATATACCTTGTGCCAAACAGTGTGATGATGCCGGAATCAAGCCATCTCAGCCACCATTGCGAAGCAAAGACGAACAGCATCGCGCCGACAACGCTCCCCGAAATCGAGCCGATCCCCCCCAGGACAATGATGAGCAGGAACTCATACGTCATCGCCGCCATAAAATTCGAAGCCATAACGGTTCCCATGAATATGGCAAGCAGCGCGCCGCCTACGCCCGTAAAGAAGGAGCTGATGCAAAACGAGAGCTGTTTATGTTTATACAGGTTTATACCCATTGCTTCCGCGGCAATCTCATCCTCGCGGATCGCTTTAAAGACCCTGCCATAGGACGAGTTAACCAGCAGGATGATAACGAATATACACGCCGCCGCTATAATCATTATCGTGGTTGTGCCAAGGGTCAGCGTGGTATTGCCGACGTCCATCGTGAAATCGCTGGTTCTTGTAAACCTGCGCAGGGGGTTTGACCCGTTCGTTACGGGCCCAAGCCTGCCCCACAGGAACACGGCGCGTATAATCTCAGCAAACCCAAGCGTGGCAATAGCCAGATAATCGCTCCTGAGCCTAAGCACGGGAAGCCCTATAAGAAAAGCCGCCATGGCGGTTATTATTCCCGCAAGTATTATTGATACCAGAACGCCGGTTATCATCCCGAAACCCCCGAAAACATTGCCCAAAACCTCCGGGAACGAAATTTTAACCGAATAGTCGTAAAACGTATATACACTGTCCTTTAAATCCAAGGGGATGGAAAAAATGGCGTATGTATAAGCCCCAATCAACATAAATCCGGCCTGCCCCAATGAAAAAAGCCCCGTAAACCCGTTCAGAAGGTTCATCGAAACCGCCACCAGAGCGTATACCGACCCCATCCTTAGGCAGCTTAGAAGCATCGCCCATTCGTCCGTAGGCCTTATAACCTGTTCTAAAAAAATGACTAGCCCGAAGAGCAGAATCAGCAGGACGGCGGCTGTTATCTTTGATGAATTGTTTTTATTCATTGTCCATGCCCCCCCTATACCTTTTCCGTCGGCTTATCGCCGAACAATCCCGTAGGCTTAAATATCAGAACTATAACAAGCAGAACAAAAGTAAACGCGTCCGAGAAAGTAGCCAGTTCCATCGGAGTACGGATAATTCCGAAGCCCGCCGGCCCCAAAATAATGTCGGCACCCTTGATAAGGCTCTCGAAAACGCCTATCAGCAGCCCGCCCAGTACAGCGCCCGGTATCGAGCCGATCCCGCCGAAAACAGCCGCCACAAATGCCTTCAAACCCGGCATCGCGCCCGCAGCGGGAAAAACAGAGGGGAAGTTTGAGAAGAACAAAAATGAACCGGCCACCGCTAGAAACGTGCCGATTGCGAACGTCGACGAAATAACCGAGTTTATCTTTATACCCATAAGCTGGCTTGTCTCAAAATCCTTTGCAACCGCCCTCATGGCAATGCCGGTCTTTGTATGGTTTATCAGCCAAACAAGCACAACGACCATCGCGACAACTAAAAATGGGGTGATTACCGTCACCCGTCTGGTTGTAATGCCTATAAAAACAATGGAGTCGGATATCCACGGAATGGTGGGGTACCTTCTGGCAAGGCCGCCCGTAAGGTACAGCGCCAGGTTTTGCAACAAGTAGCTTACGCCGATTGCCGAAATCATTACGGACATACGCGGCGCATTCCTTAGCGGTTTATACGCGACCCGTTCGATTGTAAACCCTATAACCATTATTATCGCGATAACAATCGGTATGGAAATATACAGCGGCACCTCGGCGGCTACGTATATCATAACAAGCCCCGAAATCATAAACACATCGCCATGCGCGAAATTTATAAGCCGCAGTATGCCGTAAACCATCGTATATCCTATAGCAATAAGGGCATATTGCCCCCCGACAGAAAGTCCGGCAATAATATAGGGCATTATAATATCAAATAGGTTCATGCTATACCCCCTCTAAAGACCTTGGGGCCCTGTCCCAACCCCCCGCTGCTTTTGAAAAAGCGGCGGGGGGGTTGGGAAGCAGCGCCCACAAGGTTTTATGCTTTTACAGACCCTGTCTCGCGAAGAACTCCCATTCGCCTGTTTCGGTGTTTACGACCTTGACGAACGCGGTATCGCGCGCGGCGTCGCCGTTTTCGTCAAATTCGATGAGCCCGGTGACGGGGCCCATAAACGACGTGGCCCAGGTCGCCGCCCTGATTGCCGCCTGGTCTGTGACGGAGCCCGCCCTCTGCAGGATATCAAGGCCTACAAAGTAGACGTCATAACCCATTGCGGTAACGCCGGCGACCCTGTCGTTGCCGCCGTTGTTCGCGAGATGGATCGGGTTCGCGTTCATCCATGCCTGGATTCCGCTGTCGAACTCGGGCGCGCCGCCTTCCTGATAGAAGGTGGTGACATAGATGCGCACGTCTTTGCCTTGAGCGGCGCCTGTAACAACGTTAGAGTCCCAGGTGTCGCCGGCAAGGATCGGCATGCCGATATCCTGGGCGCCCGCCGCGTCGATAATCAAAGCAGCCGCTTCCGTGGATGTTGGGGAGAACCAAATATCCGCGTTGGAAGCCTTTGCGTTCAAGACATAAGTGCTGAAGTCAGATGTTCCCGCGGGGAAGGTTTCATATATAACTTCGCCGCCGTAAGCCGTGAAGGACTCCATAAAGAAGTTCGCGAGGCCGACGGAGTAGTCGTCGCCCTGAAGGGCAAGGACGTAGGCTGTCTGAGCCTCAAAATGGTTTTTCGCAAGGCTTGCGAGGATTTGTCCCTGGAAGGGGTCAAGGAAGCAAATACGGAAATAGTGGTCGTTGCCGCGGGTAACGCCGGGGTTCGTGCAGGATGCGCCGATAGCGGTAAGGCCCGCGTCCCTGAATATGTCGGATGCCGCCATTGCCGCGGCGGAGCCGTATGTACCGAGTACTATCGCAACGTCCTGCGCCACAAGGTTCTGGGCCGCCGCGGGCGATGTTGCGGGGGTTGTCTGGTTATCAACAATGACGAGTTCCACCTGATACTCCACACCGCCGACTACAACCGTGGGCTGCTGATAATGGGCAAACTGTGTGCCGAGGGTCTCTTGCCTTCCGCCCGCGCCGTTAGGCCCTGTCGCCGGCTGGAACACGCCGACTCTTAATACCGGAAGGTCGCTTCCGGCAGTACCGCCGGTTTCCGCGCAGCCCGCGAACAAGCAGACGGCAAGCAATACACTGAGTACTGTTGGGATGATCCTTTTCATTAAAATCCTCCTTCTTAATTTGTAATCGTAGCTAAAAGTATAACATATCCCTAAAAAAATGCAACGGTTTTTTTATCCATGTAATGACAATCAATCATTCTGCCTTTACTAAAAAATTACAATTTTATTCTCCCTGTCGGAAATATAGGCGGCTTCGATCATTTTTGTCATGATCAGCGCGTCCTCCAATCCGAGGTGCTCGGGCGTGCCTGTGCCGTTAATGCAGGCGTCAACAAACTGAATAAGCGGCGACGGTTTTTCCGGCGGAAGGTCTGACGGCTTCACCAGGCAGGCGCCGGTATTGGCGCGTGCCGCCAGCTTTACTTCATCGCCCCAGATAAATAACGAACCTTCGGTGCCGTATACCTCTAATATATCCGGTACCCCGTATGTAACGAAGGCCGTTTCGCAGGAGGCGATTACACCGCCTTGAAATTCGGCTAAGGCAACCGCGTTTTCGTCCGACGAAGTGCCGTAGGGGTTGGACATCAGCCCGGATATTCTTACAGGCGCCCCAAAGAGAAAAGACATCAAATATACGGGATGCGCGCCTAAATCCATCATTGCGCCGCCGCCTGTTTGGGAAACGTCAAACCAACGCTCCGGCAGCCACTTATCACTGACGCCGCTGTGGCTTCTGCGCATCCTGCCGCCGGTTACCCGCCCCAACGCACCGGAATCGGCCAGTTTTTTCGCGTAAAGCATTTTTGAATTCGTTCTAAGCGGCAGGGAGATTGTAAAGGTTACCCCACTTTTTCTAATCGCTTCACAGATTTGCTCGCATTCAAGTGTGTTGGTGGCAAGCAGCTTTTCCGTGAAAATATGTTTCCCGGCAACTGCCGCCTTTATCAGAAGCCCGGGATGCATGGTGGTGGGAGAGTTGCATACCACGGCGGCAATGTCGCCCCTTGAGATAAACTCGTCATAGTCCGGGATAAATTCCGCGCCATACGCGGCGGCAAATTCCGCTCCGCGTTTTTCATCCCCGTCCCAAACGGCGGCGACGCGTGCCTTGCCGCTTGCTTTAAGCTCGTTCGCATAATCCTCCGCGTGAACGTGCCAGGCGCTGATCATTCCGATATTAATCATTCAATAACCTCCGTTTAATGAATCAGATAGCAAAAGTTTAGCATATGAGAAATAAAAATGCAAATTACTCATTTCAATTCGACTTGTCCTGTTGTATAATTAATAATAAGAATTACAGATCGGAGATATGGCGATGATAACCACAGCCGAGGAACTGCTTGAAGCCCTGACCCTCGAACCCTGGCGTAATCTTGAAATATTATCGCGAAGCATGGCGGCTGCTACCGGTTCATCCGGCTGCTTCATCGTTTCCGGGGATGAGGTTATCATGTCCGCGGACGGTTCGGGGGAGCTTCCCTCAAGCGGCCTTGTTCAGATTCCTGTCGCATCGCGGTCTTACGTCTATTTACGGCGGGATTCTTCGGGGGATGGCTGGCAGCCTCCCGCGACGGATATATACAGTTGCCTGCTTTCGCTGATTCATAATAATATAGAGTCTTACCGGATAATTATTTCGGCAAGCACGGATAAGCTTACCGGGGTATTGAACCGGAAATATTTGGACACCGCAATAGACAGGGCTTTTACCAAGGCCAAAAAAACGGGCGATACCCTCTCCATAATCATCTGCGACCTTGATTTTTTCAAGCATGTAAACGATACATACGGCCATCTCACGGGGGACGAAGTTTTACGCGGCGTTGCCCGTGTTATACGCGCCAGTATCCGCTGCAACAATGTTCTAAGAAATATCATTAATAATGGCGGGAGCCAAACCGATCAGGATACCCTTGGGCGTTACGGCGGCGAGGAATTTGTGGTGCTGCTGGAAGGCGCGGATACCGGGGAAGCCTGTGCCGTTGCCGAACGTATCCGTTTGGATGTCCAAAATTCAAGGCTACTTGGCGATAAACGCGACGTGACTTTAAGCCTGGGCGTAGCCACTTTCCCCACGCACGCGAATACACGGAAAACCCTTATGGAAAAAGCCGATAAAGCCCTGTTCGCGGCGAAAAAAAGCGGACGAAACAGATATATGGCCTGGGATGAGAGCTTCAGCGGAGAGAATGTCACAAGAAACATCGTCCGCGAGATTATAACCGGCGATGCTGTTAAGGATTCCGCAAAGATGACGGTTCTTTTCGGCATACTGGATATATCGGGCCGCGACCTTCCCCTGAGGGAAAAACTTGATTTGGCCTTTGCTAAAATACTTGATACGGCGGGGGCCGGGAATATCGCGCTGTTCCTGTTTGACGGAGACAAGCCGTTGGAATCATTCAAAACCCCGGGTAAGGGAAGTGAAGCGGAGTACAACAACAATATAATCGCTGCCGTACGCCAAACGGGAACCCCCGTATTCGCGGTGGATTGGGACAATGAAATCCGCGACGGCTCCGGCATGGCGGATTGGCAGTCTCTTGGAGCCGTCCCGGTTATAAAGGACGGTATCTTAAAAGGCGTGCTTTATCTGTCCGTATCCGCTAAGGTAAAGGAATTTTCTGCCGATGAAGCTGGTTTTATATGCAACGCCGGAATGCTGCTTGCTGCTTATTTATAAATAAGGGGTTTGCCCGATTAATACCTCTTGTGTAAAATATGTAACTAAATGTGTAAAATTGGGCAATCGGACTATGGATATTTACTAATATAATATCCATTAGGATGATTGCTCATTTTATTTCGCGGCGGGTGGTGATGTTGTGGAGCTTTTGAATAACAGGTACAGGGTACTGCGTGAGTTTGACAGCATGACCTTTCTTGTGCGCGATTTGGTTGACCACAAACATAAAATCGCCTCTATAATTGATAACGAGCATATAGACAGGCACCTGCTGGATTTCTACGCCCGCGCTTACGGCGTTTACGGGAATATGCGCTGCGTTCAGATAGCGAAAAGCCTTCGTTTCGGCATAGTGAAAAAAATCGACGGCAAGAAGAACAGCCTGCCCCAATTCTACATGATTGCCGAATATACGGGCGGCGGCGTTTTTAACGAAAACACGGCGAACGACCTGAATGAATCTGATATATTAAATCTTTTCGCGGACGCGTGCAGGGGCGCTTTTTACATGCACGCAAAGGATATGATACACGGCTCGATATGCTTCGATACGATCCTCATCATTAAAAACGACTGGGAATATAACCTTAAATACAAGGACCCGGCGGCGGTGGAGCTTTGGCGGAGAAGCTTTGGCGGCGGTGATGTATACTTCAGCGCGCCTGAAGTTGTTTCGGAGGGGAAAACAGGGGTTTTAGCGGATGTTTACGCCCTGGGCGTACTGCTTTTCTGTTTGCTTTCGAAAACCGTTAAAAGCGGCAGGAACTTCAAACACGATTACAACGCATATAAGAAAAAAACCAACAGCGAATTCGCACAGAAATTAATGAAGCTCATCGGCAATATGACATGCGACGCCGGAAAGAGATATAAAACGGTACCGGAAGCCTTAAACGCCGTAAACGATGCATTCGGCACGGATTACGCGGCTTTCTCACGCACAGAGCTGGCACATCTTAGCTGGAATGTCCCCCTTGTTGGAAGGACGGAGGAATACGAGCTTATCTCCAATATATTCGATAAAATCATCGCGGGCCGCGCTGAGGAGCGCTGCGTGCGCGTGCACGGTGTGCAGGGGGCCGGAAAAACCGCGCTGCTGCGTGAATTAAACAACTCCATGCAACTGAGGGGTATGAGCGCATACGCTGCTTTTGGCGGGGACGGGTCTATAAAGGAATTGGTGCGGCAGCTTCTGGACGACTATGAGGGCAGCCACAAGGACAGTTCCAATTTCATTAAGCAAATAAACGCCTTTGCCGGCAGGATAGTAAGCGGGAACAGCGCGGAAATCAATTCCCTGAGCAAGAATTCCCTGCTGAAATTCATATATGACTGCATAAAGGATAAGCCGGTTGTTTTCTTTATCGACGCCATGGAGCTTGCCGGAGCGGATGTATTCGACACGCTGGAAAAGCTTATGCAGGTAAATAAAAAATTGATGCTGGTGTTTACCTGCCGTGACGGGGTTGCAAACGCGGCTTTGCAAGCATTCATCGATAAGCTTGGGGATAATGCCGCCGATGTGAATCTGAGCGGCTTAACAGAGGAAGAGACGGCGCAGTTTATACGGAGTAAGCTGTCGCACAGGAGGACGCCGGTAATTTTCGCCCATCATGTTTACCGGACGACCATGGGCAATCCCCTGTTTACCGAAGAAATCCTTGGAGCGTTGCAAATGAGCGGCGATATGTTTATTGGTGAAAACGGCGAGTGGGAAGTAGCCTATAACACGGATGAATACGGTAATATCCCCATGCCCTCCAACATATATGGCGTGGCTGAGGAACAGGCCAGGCGGCTTGACCCGCACAGCCGTTCCTTGCTTACGGCAATGTCCGTATTCAATATACCCGTGTTCGCCTCCGAGCTTGCCGTTTGCCTTGGCATCAGCGTGAAAAGCGTTGCGAAAACCCTTAACACAGTTATTTCTATTGGCGCGGTACGGGAAGTGGCGACAAAAAAAGGCACCGGATATTTTTTCGCGAATAAAATGCTGCGCGAGTATATTTACAACACTGTGGAGGAGGAATCGCGGCAAAACCTTCACTCCTTGGCGGCGGACGCGTTAATCCGCGGCAAGCCCGGCATAACCCCCGACACGCTGATTTGCGGTGAAATCATATACCAGCTTGAAAACGCGGGCAGGATAGGCGAAACCCTTCTGGAACACAGGCTCGCCAACGCGCGGATGCTTTCGCGCGCCGCGGATTATGAGAAGTCCGTGGAAAATTATGAAAAGGTAATGGAGCAATCCGGGGAAACCCCCGAAATATTACTGGAAATCGCCAACACATATATACTTTTCGGCAAAAGGCCCGTCGGCAGGGAATACTTTAAACGGGCGGCAGCGCTGGCGGCTGCGGGAAACGACCCGAAATATATAGTTAAAATATACGGTGAAATGTTATTTAAACTGTACGACGACGTTCTGGACGGCGCAAAGGAAATTTTTGACAAACATCCCAATCTTCAGGAGGAATGCCTTGATTCCTATCTGATTATGCTGAGGGAGCACGCCTATTGCCTTGAGGGTACTATAGATGACCGTAACGCCGTAATGGAGCGGGCCTGTTCCCTGTGCCCCCCGGAAAGGCACGACCTGATGGCAAGTCTGCTGCTTACATGGGGGCATATCTGTTACTCCGCGGCTAAGCTGGACGATGCCATGCGTTATTGGCGCGAGGCCCGGCAAAACTACATGATAACCGGGGATCCCTACGGCCTTGCCGCCTCCGCCAGCAACGTGGGCGAGGTTTACCTAGCCTTGAACGATGTGGAAGCCGCGAAGCTGTTCCTGTCGGAAGGTTTGGAATATACGAACAGGCACAGGTTTGTGTTGGTTGAGGAGCATATACGTGAGATATTGCTGAACTGCTGTATTAAGGGCATGGAGTACGAAAACGCCATCCCCCTTGCCCTTGAGATAGCCAGCCTTGAGCAGATGTATTCCGCCGCAACTTACAGGCAGGCCTTTATGCCTTATATGTTTATGGATAAATACGCCGAGGCGTATGAACTGGCTAAGGTTTTGGACAAACATGAAGGGAAGTTCGGGATCAGCGATTTTTCGGAGTTCTTCGGCGCGGAAGCCACATATTGGTCAAACCGCGCCCGTTTCGCCGTTTATATGGGTGATGATGAAGGGGCGCGTACGTTCATCGACCGGGAAGCCAAGGAATGTGAGGGCGGTGAGATTTCGGATTATATCCCGTATCTGTATGTTCCGTTCTATCAAGCGTCCGCGGCAATGAAAGCACAGGATTATATACAAATACAAGAAAGTTACGGAAAAATAAAAGATATAGCCGATGCCCATCCCGGGCGGCAGGATATTTTGAATTTGGTTTGCGAGTTCCTTATCCTGCTTCATAACGGCGGAGGGCTGGAATGTATCGGCGAAGCGCTTTCCGCTGAGATTGCCCGGGGTTCGTCCGGCAAACCCGCGCCTATAGTCAGGGCCAAGCTTGGTTTCTTGCAGAGCCTTACACAGACGGGCGAAGCGCGGCTTAACACGCTGACCGAAGCCCGCGAGACAGCCCGGTCAAGCGGCCAGCCCCTTACGCTGGCATTGATATGCGGGGCGCTGGGCAGGCATTACGAAAATGAAAACAGCTATTTGTCCATGTATTATTACATAGAGGCATGCCTGACTGTTCAAAGGTTAGTTAAAAACGTGCCGGAGGAATTCAAGGAATCATTTGTACGCCGCCATAACCTGTTAGCGCCATTTGAGATGATAATGGGCGGGGAATGCAAAACCGGCGGGACTCTGGGGCAAATATACAGCAAAGACTTATACAACAGGGTATTGGCTGATGAAGGCCTGATGGCCTCAGCACGAAAAACCCATTTCGAGAGGCTTCCGGCTGATATCATCAACCCCGTGGACGTAATCCGCGGTATGGGCGGCGACGCGGCGGGCAACCTTAATCTGCTGGCAAGGTATTTGGCGGCCATTACCTGCGCCGCACGCTGTGAGATGCTGATTGAGGATGAAAATGGCAACAGCGGCGGGTTTGCCGTTATCATGTCCGACGACGGCAATATGGACTCACAAGCCGATATACAGATACTTCGCAGGGCAAACGCGCTTGGAGCCGAGATCCTTGTAACCGGGGGCGAGGCGGTTACGGGAGCGGCTATGTGCCTTCCCGTCGTTCTGGACGGCGCGGCGCGCGGCTTCGTATATCTGTACGCGGACAGCGTAATCCACAACCTTAACAAGGATTCCCTTAACGAATGCAAGCTTTTTGCGAAGCTCCTTGCCGCGAACATCAACCAGCTTGCGATAAAGACCAGTTCCACCATAGACAAGCTGACGGGGGCTCTTAACCGTACGGCCTTTGACCTTGAGTTTGACCGCCGTATTGAGAAAGCCGGCAAAGACGGCGGAGTGTTCTCAATAATAATGAGCGATTTGGACAGATTTAAAAATATCAACGACACCTACGGGCACCAAATCGGCGACGACGTTTTAAGGGCCGCCGGGCGGCTTATCCGCGCCAACCTTAATAACAACGAGATTTTCGGGCGTTACGGCGACGGGGTTTTCGGGCGTTACGGCGGCGAAGAGTTCGTAATCATTATTGACGGGGCCGGCCCGGAATCCGCGCTGGAGCTTGCGGAAAGGCTGCGCGTGGCGATTGACGACGCGAAGCTGCTGGGTTCCAGGCGCCCTGTTACCGCAAGCATGGGTGTGGCGGTCTACGGCACGCATGATATCACGAAAGAGGGCTTGATGGATAAAGCCGACAAGGCCCTGTACGTATGCAAGGAACAGGGGCGTAACCAGAGCATGGTATATAACCCGGAACTCATGGGCAAAGCAAAGAGTGTGAACACGGTAGGCGGCATAATCACGGGCGACACCATCAAGGACGGCAGGCGTATGCGCGCTGTACTGGATATGATAGAGCTTGTGGGGCAGGGCTTGTCCTTTAGCGCCAAAGCCGAAATAATACTGGCGAAGATCACGGAAATGACGGAGGCGGAGTCGATATGCCTCCTCATGATTGAAAACGGCGTGTTAACGGGCGAAATAGGGCAACACGGCAAAGGGGGCTACGACAAAAACCTGGCCGCTGCCGCAATCCGGACGGGGGAAAGCCTCTACCAAACCGCCGAAGGCAATTCCTCGGTTTGCATCCCTATTTACATGGATAACATCATAAAACGCGCCCTGTACCTAAGCACCCCGGCAGCCAAAAAGGAATACAAGCATGCGGATATCAGCTTCATCAACTACCTGTGCGGGTTTGTCACGGCTATATAACATTCGGTAAATCCCAATTCTTTTATATAACTCAACAGCAGGGAGATTATTAGCCACAACCTGAAGATATCTAAATTCACTCCTCAACCCCGTCGCTGATATAAGCCGGGTTAAGGATTATCCGGCCGGCTTCCTCCATATAGAACTTAATCATGCTGTCAACTACCCCGCCCTCAAAGCGGTTAAGTTCCGTAAGCTGGTCCCACAGCCGCGCCTGACGCTCGTCTAGCATTTTTAGCGTCTTGTCGATAGAGGCCTTACGGTTTACGGCGTTCTTGTGCATATCGCGCTTTTCATCAAGGTTGAATACCCTGGCGAAGTTGTCCAGAGGCAAGACGGTTACCGGTATTTTCAGGCGCACAAGGGCTTTGTTCAGCTCGTTCTCCGTCTCGTCGCCCATTTTGCGCAGCGCGTCGTAGCGTCGGGTTAAGTGCCTGTAATGGTCATATTCCTTCAATCTCTTTTTCAGCATGTCCGAGTTCCTGACCCGGTATTTTTTATACGTAAAATTAAGGAAATTGGTGTAGTGCGCGAAAACAGCGTTTTTTTTGTTCAGCATCCCAACCGCCTTCTGCTGTTTTTTCAGGTTCAGTTCAAGCTCGTATACGAACCGCCGCCTGAAACCGATAAGCAGCGCGGTTATCGCTATCGCCAGTATTGTCAGGATAGTAAGCGGCACGGCGACCGCCGATTTATACATCACCGCCGAAAAACCAAAAATCAAAACGCACAGCACAAAAATACCCAAAACCCAAAACATAAACCGCCGCACGACTTTTTCGCCGCGTATCAGGGATTCGCGCTCATATTCCAAATCGCTCTTCTCACCGCGCAGGGCGTGGATATCATGCCTGAACATACGCTGGAATTTTTCCGCGTCCTTTATCTCTGGCGCAATGGCTTTCGCCTGCCCCTCCAACGCAGCCATCCTTTCCAGGTTCGGGTCGAACACCGAAATCTGGCTCTTCAGCTCCGTTTTGTCACGGGTCAGGCCTTTAAGCCTCGCCATCAGCTCTTTCAGGTTGGCCGCGTCCTCGTCCGTAACATCCTCGAAACAGTTCAACTCCAAAAGCACCTTTTCCGTATCCTTCAACTGCTCTATCAGGGACACGCGCTGGACGGTGATCCCCAGGGACTCGTCGCATATCTCCACAGCTTTGACGGCGCCGCGGTACTCGGCGTCCTTTTTATCCATTCCGTCAACGAACTGGGCAAACCTGTTGACCACGAACTCCTTCTTTTCACGCCCAACGCCGAAGAATGCGCGCAGGCGTTCCCAAAAACCTAATCTTCCGCTTTTATCCGCGTTCTGAGGGACATCATCCATACAGGCGCCTCCTTCCAGTATTAGTATACCAAATCTGGATTATTTATCAATATATACTATACATTTTACCAAAAAAGCTTTATAATAAATTCTATTGTACATGAAAGCGAGTGAAAACCATGCAAAATACTGTACGCACACGTTATGCGCCAAGTCCGACGGGGTATATGCATATTGGCAACGCGAAGGCCGCTTTGAACGAATATCTTACGGCGAAATCCCAAGGCGGCGCGTTTTTGCTCCGTATTGAGGATACGGATCAGAAACGCGAGATAGCCGGCGCGGTGGACGTAATTTACAAGACGCTGGAAATCCTTGGGATAAAGCATGACGAAGGCCCCGATATCGGCGGCGGCTGCGGGCCGTATGTCCAAAGCGAGCGCAACGCGAAGGGGATATATATAGACGCGGCATTGGAGCTGGTGCAGAAAGGCAAGGCCTACTATTGTTTTTGCTCAAGGGAGCGGCTGGAAACCCTTGTGCGCGAAGGGACGCAGGACGCTGTATCCTATGACAGGCATTGCCTTGGGCTGCCGGAGAGGGACATCGATGAAAGGATTGCCGCCGGGGAGCCGTATGTAATCCGACAAATAATCCCCGAAGGCAAAACCACGTTCACCGACGAGATTTTTGGCGCTATCACAGTAAATAACTCCGAGCTTGATGACCAGGTTCTGATTAAATCCGATGGGTTCCCCACGTATAATTTTGCGAATGTGGTGGATGATAACGCCATGATGATAACCCATGTGGTGCGCGGCACGGAATACCTTTCGTCCACGCCCAAGTACAATCTGCTGTATGAGGCCTTTGACTGGAAAATTCCCAAATATATACATGTGCCGATGATTCTGAACGAAGAAGGGAAAAAGTATTCCAAAAGAAGCGGCGCGCCGTCCATTGAGGATATGGTGAACGAGGGTTACCTGCCCGAAGCGATTATTAACTTTATCGCATTGCTGGGCTGGAGTCCGGCGGACAACAGGGAGTTCTTCACGCTGAAAGAACTGGAGGAGCATTTCAGCATATCGGGCCTGAGCAAGTCGCCCTCCGTCGTCGATATGCGGAAGCTGCAGTGGATGAACGCCGAATACTTCAAGCGCATGGATTTCGAGCGTTTTTACGCAATGTCCGCGCCAATAATTGAAAACGCACTGTCCGGGGCAAAATTATCTTTTGACACGCATAAACTGGCGCAGGCCGTGCAGTCCCGCGTTACGTTCTTAAATGAGGTTCCTGAAATGCTGGATTTCCTGCCCGCACTTCCGAATTACGATATAACGCTTTACGAAAATAAGAAACAAAAAACCGATGTTTCCATTGCCTTATCCGCACTGGAAAAGTCAATCCAAGCCTTAACCGGTATTCCCGCCGCGGGCTGGCAAAATGACCGTCTATACGCGGCCTTGCAAAACCTCGCCGCCGAGAACGGCTTAAAAAACAGCCAAATCCTCTGGCCTGTGCGTATCGCCCTTTCCGGAAAGCTCTCAACCCCCGTCGGCGCGACGGAGCTGCTGGAGCTGCTGGGCAAGGACGAATCGCTGGTACGTATAACAACCGGGATAGAATCCCTTCGTAAAGGAAATGCCTCATGAGTTACAACCTGAGTTCTGAGGAAGTTTCTGTTATAAGCGCTCAATTCACCGCCCTGATTGGCGAATGTCTGGAACGCGGAAACGCGTCCGCCGGTCAGATATTTATATTAGGTGCGTCCAGCAGCGAGATAGCGGGCGAAAGGCTCGGAACGGCTGACGTGTCCGGCATTGCCGGGATTCTGATACAGCTTGCGCGGAAGATGTGCGAAGCCCGCGGCGTGTTTTTGGCTGTCCAATGCTGCGAACATTTAAACCGCGTGCTGGTTGTTGAGCGGGAGTGCGCCGAGCGGTATTCGTTGACCGTTGTAAACGCCCGGCCGGTTGCGAAGGCCGGGGGAAGCTTTGGCGCCGCGGCTTATGAACGCTTTACAGCGCCTGTATGTGCGGAGCATATCCAGGCGCATCTGGGCATGGATATCGGGGATACGCTGATTGGGATGCATCTGCGTCCCGTAGCTGTGCCGTTGCGCCTTGCGCAGGATAAAATAGGCCGGGCGCATGTAGTATGTGCCTACACGCGCCCAAAATACATCGGCGGCCCCAGAGCGGAATATTAATACGTTAATACGTTATCGTGTCGCGCTTGCGGCAGAAGATTTTTTCTTTTAATACAGTTCTTTATAAATATCGAAAACATCTTTTTCGGTAAGCTCTGCGTAATTATTTCCCATCAGCCGTCCCTGCCGTGTCATTACATTTTCGGTAAAGGCTTTCAGATCGTCCCCGGTAACGCCGTATTCGCGTAAAGGTTTGCGCAGGATGATACTTCCCAGCAGTTTTTCCATTTCGGCGTACACCTCGCTCTCGCCGCATTCCAGTATATTCGCGATAAAACGGTTCAAGCGGCTGATTTTACCCGCGGGGTCAATGCTCATGTACTTGTTGAATACGCCTATCAGCATGCAATAGTTGGCTTCCCCGTGCGGTACGTGATACATGCCGCCCAGAGGATAGCTCATGGCATGGACAGCCGCGCAGCCGGCGTTGCCGAAGGATATCCCGGCGTATGCGCTTGCGATTAGAAAATCCTTTAACATCGGCATTCTCGCGTCCTGACCGTCGCGGGCAATAACGCGGTACGCCGTTAAAATCATGCGGATGGCCTCGTAACCGAACAACTCGGTAAAAGGCGTCGCTTTCGGCGAAAGGACGGATTCCAGCGCGTGGATCAGCGCGTCGATGGAGCTTGTGGCGAACACGGCGAAGGGCAGGCCTTTCAACAGCTCGGGTATAAGCACCGCGCTGTCCGCGTACAATTCGTCAACCGCAAGCCCAAGTTTGGTTTGCCGGCTTTTAAGCTCCAAAATGGATATATTGGTAACCTCGCTGCCCGTGCCGCATGTGGTGGGTACAAGAACCAGCTCTTTAGCCTTCTTTATCTCAAGCTTGCGGTCAAATAAATCCTGAACGGGAGAAACGTTTTTCAGCGCGAACAGCTTTGAAACATCAAGAACCGTACCGCCGCCGATTGCTATAATGCGCTTATAATCCTTTTTTATGCCGGCGTACATGGCTTCCGCCATTTCATCGGAGGGCTCGCCAAGGCCGTATTTTTCCTGAAGCATAACATCGGCCTTGATATCAAATCCGCCAAAGTGCGGTTTGAAAATATGCTCGTTTGTAATGATCAAATCATTTTCGCCAATCTCAAAGGCTTCAATGAAAGCCTTGCATGTATCGTATTGATAAATTACGGGTTTAACAATAAGCTGGCGCATAATGCCCTCCCCTATCCCTTATATTTACACTTGAATTTTTTCTCGAAAAACCCAATCAGCTCCGGGCGGAAATCCGGGTGCGCGAGCTTTATCAAAAGTATTGCGCGCTCGCGGAGGTTTACGCCGGAGAGGTTGGCTATGCCGTATTCCGTTACTATATACTGCACATCGTAGCGGCTGGTTGTCACCGCCGCGCCTTCGTCTATTACGCTTACGATTTTGGACACCCTGCCCTTCGCCGTGGACGGCATGGCAATGATGCTTCTGCCCCCTCGGCTGAGCTGCGCGCCGCGCACAAAATCCACCTGCCCGCCCACGCCGCTTAGCTGGTTATGCCCGACGGAGGCTGAAACCACCTGGCCCATCAAATCCACCTGTACGCAGGAGTTTATGCTTACTAAATTGTCGTTTTGGGCGATAACCAGCGGGTTATTGACATAATCCGCCGGGTACATCGCAACGCCGGGGTTGTCGTTCACGAAATCGTACAGACGCTGCGTGCCGATAAGGAAATTCGCGATCATTTTACCGTTGTGCAGCGTTTTCATTCTGTTCGTGATAACTCCGGCTTCCGCAAGGTCAACCACACCGTCTGAGAACATTTCGCTGTGGATACCCAGATCGCGTTTGCCCGTCATAAACGACAGCGCCGCGTCCGGTATCGCGCCGATGCCCAGTTGCAAGCAATCGCCGTCATTTACCAGAGACGCGCAGTGTTTCCCTATCTCCTTCTCAACATCGGAAATTTTCGGGCGGGCAAGCTCTTTCAACGGCGCGTCATGCTCAACAATACAGCGCATTTCACTCACATGTACATAAGAACTGCCATGGGTGCGCGGCATGTGCCTGTTTACCTGGCAAATAACCGTTTCCGCCTGTTTTACCGCTTCCAGCGTATAATCGACGGAAACGCCCAAGCTGCAATAACCGTGCGCATCCGGAGGGGAGACGGAAACCATCGCGGCATCCGGCCTGCATTTTGTTTGCAGAAGCAGCGGTATCTTATGGAAGAATACCGGCACTATATCCGCGCGGCCTTCCGCGCAAGCTTCGCGGGTTGAGCCGCCCAAGAACAGCGCGTTATGCCTGAAATGCCCCTCCATGCCGGGCGCGCAGTAGGACGATGTTCCCATCGGCAGCATATGCATGATTTCAACGTTTTCATAGGCTTTGGCGTTCTCTGCCATTGCGTCAACCAAATGGGACGGCTCCCCGGCGGCATGGCCAATAACCACGCGGTTGCCTGATTTTATCAGCTTTACAGCCTCTCCGGCCGTTGTCAGGCGTTTTTTATAGATTTCCTTCCACTCCATGTCCGCACTCCTTTTTTATGCGATCCAAAACCTCCGTGTAGCCGGTTTCGTTTGTCACCACAAGCTTCCCCAAGCGGCCCGCGCTATGCCCTATCCCCGTGCAAGCCCGCGCGCATCCGCAGATAAACAGCGCGAAACCGCCGTCTTTAAGGTTTCCGAATTGAACCTCGGGCATGTCGGTTTTAAGCCGTTCAACCAATCCGGAGCGGTCAAAATGCGGGTTACACCCGCCGCAGTATTTTACGCCGACTTTCATTTATTCTTCAATATGCGCAATGGCTTTTGCAAGTTTCTTCTTCATCTCAATATTACCCTGCCGCGCTATCATAATGCGCTGCGCTTGTGGGGAACCCGCTCCGTGCATGGATTCCGTACGGTACCCAACCGCCGCCGTGCCTAACGCGAGGTTTTCGATAAGGCGTAAAATCCTCAAACGGTTTTCCGTTGAAACGCAGTCAACGCCGCGCAGGTATTTGTCTATGTATTTGCCCAGATACGGGTCGCGCAGGTCTTTCTCGGAGGGCGCGGTCACCATCAGTCCGCCGGCTATATCCTCGGCAAGGCGCACTATCTCATATGGGAAACGCGTAACGTTCTGCTTGCAAACATTCGCCAGCAGCAGATCTATCATATAACTGCCCGCCGCCGTGGGGCACCCTTCCGCGGATCAGGCAATACCGCATGAATAAAGGGTTTCGTTAAGATGTGTCATTTCGATAAGCTTATCCTTGATATGCGAAGCCTTTGCCGCCCCGTTATAGTCCGCCGCAACAGCCGCCGCGCCGATAAGCACGTCGCCCACACCCACCTTACAGCCTCCGTAGCTCTGGCGGTGGTACCCGGCGAAGCGCTCAACCAGCATACCGGCAAATTCCGTCTCTCCGTTCAGGAAAACACGCTCATTCGGCACAAATACATCGTCGAAGATCACAAGCGCTTCCACGCCGCCGAATTCGGCGTTGCCCACATCCATGTCGCTTCCCTCGGTTCTGCGCGTATCGCAGCTTTGGCGGCCTATTATCATAAATACGCCCTCCGCGTCCATCGGCACGGCGAAAGCCACGGCGTAATCCTTGTCGGCTTCCTGCATGGCCTGGGTGGGCATGACGATCATTTCATGGGAGTTCAGCGCGCCCGTCTGATGCGCCTTTGCGCCGCGCACAACGATGCCGTCCGGCCTGCGCTCAACCACGCGAAGGTACATGTCGGGATCCTTCTGGGCTGAGGGGGCAAGGGAGCGGTCGCCTTTCGGGTCGGTCATCGCGCCGTCAACGGTTAAATCGTTGTCCTGGCAGTATCTAAGGAATTTGTTGAAGTTTTCATGATAGCTGGTCCCGCATTTTTTATCCGTCTCGAAAGTAGTGCTGTAAACGGCGTTAAACGCGTCCATCCCGACGCAGCGCTGGAAGCATGAAGCCGTCTTTTGCCCCAGCAGCCGCAGCATCTTCACTTTTTTAACCAAGTCGTCCGCGCTGCGGTGGATATGGGTGAAACGGTTGATTTTACGCCCGTCGTCTTGTACAACGGTCATTAAGTCCTCATACTCCGGCATATGCGCCAGGTCATACGTCATGCGCACGGAATTAAGGGAGGGCCGCAGGATTGGGTCGTCTACGGGGGATTCAACCTCTTCCCCGAACATATAGACCTTCATCTTCAGGCTGCGGATGCTTTCTATATATTGCTCGCCCGTCATAAGCGCCATTGTGCTGTTCCTCCTTATTCGCCCCAGATTTCTTCGTCCGTAGGTATTTTAGCGTCTTTGTTGAATAATCCGATTTGTGATATGTTGATTAAATGCTTGTAATCCAGGTTTTCCGAAATGCTGTTGTTGCCCCAGGAGCCGCAGCCCAGCGTCGTCGTCGGGGCGAAGCCGTTGTACAGGCTGCCGCCCGTGCTGGTAGAGGATGGCTGGTTTACGGTTAGCCGGCTTATGGGCAGTTTTTCGCCCGCCTTGCGTATGTTGTCCATATTATTGGAATGAATGGAGCAGGAATGGCCTATACCCTCGACGAGCAGGTTATCGTGGGCGATGCGTATCGCTTCGTCAAATGTGCCGTAGGGAAGCGCTATCATAACGGGGCACATTTTTTCTTTGCAAAGGATGTCGGCGGTTCCCACGCCCCGCGCTTTCAGCAGTATCATTTTTGTCCGGTCCGGTACGCTTACGCCGGCTAATTCCCCAAGCTTTTGCACGCCTTGCCCGACGGCGGCGCGGTTGAATGAATCTTCGCTAAACAATGCCTTTGCGAATTTATCCACGTCGGCGGGATCGTCTATGTAGTATGCTCCGCTTGCACGGAAGGCTTCGATTGCCCTGTCGTAATCATCGGCGGGTATGATGGCGCACTGCTCGCCCGTGCAGATGATGCCGTTGTCGAATACGCGCCCGGCGATTACCTTTTTTGCCGCTTCGTTATAGTCTATGCCCCGGTCAAAGATAACCTGCACATTACCCGGTCCTACGCCCAGCGCGGGTTTTCCGCTTGAATACGCCGCCTTGACCATGGCGCCGCCGCCGGTTGCGACCACCACATCCGCCAGCCTCATTACCATGTTCGTGTCGTCCATTGTGGGCGATTCCACGGTTTGGATAAGGTCTCCGGGCAGCCCCAGCGATTCCAGTTCCTTGCGGAAAAGCCCCACCAGATATTTATTGACATTCTTAACCTTAGGATGGGGCGCGATAATGATGGCGTTTTTACCCTTCAACGCGAACATGGCGTTGCACATGGGGGTTACGATGGGATTGGTTATCGGCGTAACCGCGCCCACAACTCCCATGGGCTTGGCGATTTTTATTATGCCTGTCTCTTTGTTTTCCTCAATTATACCATAGGATTTTTTACCTTTCAGACTGTTCCATATTGATTTGGACTTCCCCCTGTTTTTAACAACCTTATCTTCGTAAACACCGATTCCCGATTCATCCACGGCCATTCTGGCCAATTCCTCGGCTAAATCGTACACAACACGGCCAATCCGGCGCACCGCGGCATCGGTCAGGGACTGATCGGCCCTCAACTCAAATTCCGCCTGCGCTATGCGCGCCCTTTCAAACATTTCAGAAACGGTTGCCATAGAGACATGCTCTCCTTTAAAATGTCATTCTACTATATTATATATGTTTCGGCTAAAATCGTCAACGAATGCACAAGCATATTTTTCAACCTTAAAAATATAAAAAAGTCTTGACACAAGAGAATAAATATATTATAGTATATTGAAATACATAAAATGAACTGTGAAGAGAATAGTACGCATACAAGGATTCTACAGAGAATTCCCCGTAAACAGGCTGAGAGGGGATGTTGAATTTTATGCGGAAGATGGCCTTGGAGTTCCCGCACCGATACGTTGTTGTGATTTCGCTGACGCGAAATTTTGATTTGAATTCTTTTTGGCAGTCCAAAAAGAATTCAAAAAACGTCTAGGCTGCGGCGGGGTTGCCCGTTACAGCAAGGGAGTATAAAGCGGCTTGCCGTCCGTACTCTATAAGGTTAGAGCCGTGAGGCTTTAACAAAACGCAGGTGGTACCACGTGAGCATGTGCTTTCGTCCTCGGGATTTATTTCGGGGGCTTTTTTATTGCCTTAATGAGGAGTGGTTGCATTGTTGCAAATTAAAGGGCTGAATAAGACTTTTGTCACCAAAAGCTTTAAATTCCAAGCCTTGAAGGATGTCGGGGTTGACATTGTCCAGGGCGAGATTTTCGGCTTTATCGGGCTTAGCGGCGCGGGGAAAACCTCTCTGGCCCGTTGTGTGTCCATGCTGGAAAAGGCCGACAGCGGCGATATCTTCCTGAAAGGCGTGAACATTGCGCGGCTTAGGGGCAGGGAATTGCGCGATATGAGGAAAAATATGGGGTTTGTGTTCCAGCATTTCCATCTGTTAATGAACTCAACGGTTTATGAAAACATCGCTTTTCCGCTAAGGATCGCGAAAAAACCCGGCGAGTTCATAAACCGCCGGGTTACGGAGCTTTTGGAGCTTGTCGGGCTGACGGAAAAAAGGGATTCGTACCCCTCGAAGCTTAGCGGCGGGCAGAAGCAGCGCGTCGGCATAGCGCGCGCCCTTGCGGTGGAACCGGAGCTTGTTATCTGCGACGAGGCCACCTCCGCCCTGGACCCGGAAACGACAAAGTCCATACTGGAACTGATCCGCCACATAAACGCGCGGACGGGCGTAACATTCATCATCATCACCCATGAGATGGACGTTATAAAGGAGCTGTGCGGTCGTGTGGCGATCATGGAGGACGGGGAGATTAGAGAACTGGGCAGGGTCATCGACGTTCTGACCGCGCCCAAGACTGACACGGCGCGGCGGTTCTTCGCCAAAAGCTACCTGGCGGGTATCGGCAAGCTGGCGGGGGGATTGGACGCAAACGAGAAGATCGTAAAGGCTACATTTGTCGGTGAGAGCGCATTGAAACCCTTTATTTCAGACGTTATCCGCAAGTTCGACGTGGAAATATCCATATTGAGCGGCGGTATAGAGCCGGTGGGCGGTATACCCGTGGGCGCGCTGATACTTAAAATATCCGGTATAAATGAAGCGCTGGAGTCCTCCATTCAATACATAAGGAATTCCGGCGTAGGAATCGAGGTGATTACCGATGAGGCTGTTTGATACGGAAAACCTAAACCAAATCGCCCA
>WRAC01000023.1 GCA_009780415.1 Defluviitaleaceae bacterium
CATGGTCGGTGATACCCGGAACCGGAACCGCCAGCATCAGCTCCGCCGGCCTATTAACCGCCGCAAACAACGGCACGGTAACGGTAAGGGCTACGGCGCAGGACGGCTCGAATGTTTTCGGTGAAAGGGTTATCACTATCAGCAACAATCCTCCTCCGCCTGTTTTGGCGCAATCAATAAACGTCACAGGCGCAGGAAATTGGACAACTATCACTGCCCAGAGCGGTACGCTTCAAATGTCCGCCGAGGTTTTACCCGCAAACGCCGCCAACAAGGCCGTTACATGGTCGGTGATACCCGGAACCGGAACCGCCAGCATCAGCTCCGCCGGCCTATTAACCGCCGCAAGCAACGGCACGGTAACGGCAAGGGCCACGGCGCAGGACGGCTCGAATGTTTTCGGCGAAAGGGTTATCACTATCAATGTCATTGCTACGCCTACCCCCGCACCAACCCCGGCACCTACTCCAACCCCGCCCCCAACGCCGGCACCCGCCGCAACGCCTATTCCGGTGCAGATGATAACGGTATCGGGCTCCGGCGGCGCGGCGGCAATTACGACGAAGGGCGGAATGTTGCAAATGTCCGCTTCAGTACTGCCCAACAATGCCGCCGAAAAGTCTGTGCAATGGTCCGTAATAGCCGGATCGGGTACGGCGTCAATCAACACTGCCGGCTTATTGAGCGCCGCAAGCAACGGCACCGTAACCGTAAGGGCCACGGCGCAGGACGGCTCCAATGTTTTTGGCGAGCGGGTCATTGTAATCAGCGGTCAGGATTTGGTTGTCGAACCGCCTGTAATAACCAGCTTAGAGATATCGCCTGAGACCGTAAGCGTTGAAAGGGGCGGCACGTACGTGTTTGCCGCGATCGTGTCCGGCACGGGCGCTTTCAGCCGCGATGTGAGCTGGCGCGTTACCGGGGGCGGCAGGGGTACAAGTATCTCCGCCGCCGGAATCCTAACGGTTTCACAGAACGAGAGGGCGTCAAGGCTGCGCGTAACCGCTGAGGCGGGCGGATTCTCCGCCACCGCGACGGTAATAGTAACAGATCCCCCGGCACAGCCCGCGCCGACAACATCTCCAAAACCGGCTGCAACCGTAACCTTCCACGGCAACGGCGGCACGCCTACGGTTTCATCCCTTGAGATTGAGACCGGCACGTCCATCGGGCAGCAAATGCCCTGGGCGTACCGCACGGGCCATACGTTCCTTGGATGGTATACTTACGACGGGGTTCAGCTGACTACCGGATTTTTCATAAACGGCAATATAACCGTTCACGCCAGATGGCTGAACAACAGCACGGGCATAACCGAACCCGACCCGGCGCCATCGCCGTCTCCGACGCCGTCCCCGGCGCCAACTCCCGCCGTGCCGGTAAGGCATGACATTACCGTCGGCGATATGCGGCTGAGGGTAGATGTAAGTGAAACACACGCCAATATTCCTATGACGGACGCGATCCTTGATGCGATTGTTTCAGGCGCGGGAAGTGTGGTTAGCTTTGATCTTACGGAAATTGAAGGCGTTACGAGCGTTACATTCCCCGCAATCGCGATGAGAGAGCTGAACGAAGCGGGCGCAAACCTGCGGGTCGCTTTGCCCGGCGGGTCGGTAACCTTCGGCGAAAACGCCATGATATACCTGCTGGAGCGCGCCGCGGGCAGCAGGCTCACCGTCACGATACAGCGGATACAGGCTACCAATGAGACATACTCGCAGCACCTAACGCTCTCGCAATGGCAGCAAATAGGAAATAACCCGGTTTTCAGCCTCTCCGTGTCCGACGGGCGGATTAATATAACGAACTTCAGCGCGCCCGTTGAGGTAAGGCTGCCGCATACCCTCTCCCCGGGCGAAAACGCCAACCAACTTGTGGTTTATTTCGTTGACAGGCACGGCAATGTAAAGCCGATGCTAGACGGCCATTTCGAGCTGCGGGAGAGCGAATACGTCTTTACCACAACGCATTTCTCCTCCTTCGCGATTTTGAAAAACCCCGTCACGTTCACCGATATTGCCGGGCATTGGGCGCATGACTCTATTTTACGCAGCGGCGCGAGAAGGCTTGTCGTGGGTTATCCCGACGGAAGCTACAGGCCCGACAATTCCGTTACCAGGGCGGAGTTTGTGCAAATGCTGTATAACGCGCTGGGCTTGTTCTTCAGCGCGCACTCCGGTCAGTATATTTACGGTGATGTGCATACGCTGGATTGGCATTATATGGCTATAGGCGCGGCGAAAAACGCCGGGCTGCTGACCGGACTTGAATTCTCCGACGGAACATTTCGGCCCAATAACCCGATAACAAGGCAGGAAATGGCGATGATCCTAGCCAATCTGGCCGATGTAAGGAACGCCGGCAGCGTTAATAATTTCAGGGTAAGCTCTTTCACCGACGCGCGGGATATCGGCGCCAGGTATACAAGGTCGGTGGAACGCGCCATAAACGTGGGGTTCCTTAACCAAGCCGGAATGGGCGACGGCAGGTTCGCGCCGAACAGCTTTGTTACAAGGGCCCAGGCCGCGTCGATTCAAAATACGGTGCTGCAGATGCTTGGCAGGATAAGCCGGTAGGAACCTGCGCACACGCCTAATTTAAGGGGCAGTCCTAGTGTCTGCCCTTATCATAATATAAAGGATGGGATATCTTGAAACGAATCATTTTAATACTATCGTCCCTGATATCGGTATTTTTTATCGCAGTTCCCCTGTTCCCGGTAAATATTGTGCTATTTAATAATCTTGTTCATCTTTTTATGGTTTTAATAATCGGAACAGCCGCCGGATTTATTTTTCGCAGGTTTGCCCGAAATCCGCGCAGCTTGGGCACGGCTTGCGGGTTTTTGGCCGGCGGGTTTTTAGGCGCGCTGATATGTGTTGTTGATGCCGTAATAAACAGGTATATTACACATATTTCACTGTATTATTTGTTGTTTCCCTTGTTTTATGGCGGTTTGCTCAGCCTTATAACCATATTGCCGGGTGAAATAAGGAATAGGGTAAAGCCGGGGTATTTAACAAAAGCCATTGGCATTTTATTGACTGTTATTGGCTCTATTGCCGCAGCTTTCATATCTTTTGTTATACTCATTTTCATTATTAATTTTGCAAACATACCCAACTTGTATTTCCCGCTTATTATGGGTGGGATTTTTGCTCTTATAGCCTTGATTGCAAGCAAGGCAGCAGCGGCTAAAAAGCCGGGGCATTCCACATGGCTGTTCAGGGTTCTGTTTACGGTAATTAGCTCTGTGGCGGCTTGTTATATTGCTTACGGCATTATATTTCTAATAAGAAACGATATGCTTTTCCCTTTGGTTCACGGCGGGCTTTACGGCCTTGCTTCCATTATTACATACGAAATAAAGGGCAGGGGCAAGCCTTTGATTATGTCTGCCACGAAAACCCGCGGGAAAAGACGTAAAGTTTTGGGCGTTGTTTTAAAGGCGGTTTTCGGTTCATTAGTTGGTATTTACATGGTTCTTATCGTTGTAGTCAACTGGAGCCTTATAAGGCTTGCTGATTTAAATGAACTTGGCGTTGGTTCCGGGCCGTTGATAGCCTTTGACACGCCCGCGCGGAATTTCCCTTTGCGGCAAAGCACGTCGCTTCAATCAAATAACGGCTGGTATGATGTGAGGTTCATTAATTCTGCGGGTGCCGATTGGTCGGACAGGGAGGATGAATTAATGAGGGCTCATTTTTCCAACAGGACTGTTTGGCCCGATTTAATGCCCGAAGGCTTTTCACCCAATCTTATTATGGAAATGGGACTGAACCCCGGCTTGGGCGTCAGGAAACTGCATGAACGGGGAATAACCGGCGCGGGTGCGGGCGTTGCCATAATTGACGCAAGCTTGATTGCCGGACATATTGAATATACGGATACCCTGCGTTTATACGAGCAGTATTACTCTGCGGCCACCGAATCTGCGTACGCGGCGATGCATTCATTCGTGGCAAGCATGGCTGTGGGTAAAAACTCCGGCGTTGCGCCCGGCGCGGATTTGTACTATCTTTCGGGCAAGTTTGGATATTTTGTTACGCCTTTTTGGTCTAATCATAATTATCTGGCGGCGGCGATTGACAGGATTCTGGAAATAAACGGGCATTTGCCGCAAGACGAAAAGATACGTGTTATCTCTATATCCAAGGGTTTTGCATTGTGGGAAATCGGGGCAATGGCACTCAGGGACGCGATAAACCGGGCAAATGAAGCGGGAATATTCGTAATAACCACCTCCCCCGAGCATAATTTTGATTTTACGTTGATGGGGCTGGGCAGGGAGCCGCTGGATGAACCCGACGACTTCACGTCATATACACCGGGCAGTTGGTGGAGCGCGAACTTTTTTAGGAATTACCCGCATTTTGAAAACCTAAACATGCTGCTTGTCCCTATGGATTCACGGGCCGGAGCATCGTGGACGGGTGAAACCGACTATATATTCCAACGCACGGGCGGGCTAAGTTGGTCGGTGCCGTGGTTGGCGGGCATGTACGCGCTGTGCGTTCAGGTGTATCCTGATATAACGCCCGAGCTGTTTATATCCCTGGCGTTTGAAACGGGAGATTCCTTGCAGATAACAGAAAATGGCGCCCTGTATACCCTTCAAACCATAATAAACCCTATCCGGTTGATTGAACGGCTGGAAATATTAGGTGATTCGTCTTTTTAAAGGTTATTATTAATATTTCGGTGCATTTACGCCGTTTTTTTATTAGTTTTGTAATTGACAAACCATGAGCCTCCATGTTATTATAGGTAATGTGGCTTCAAATCCAGCCATATGGCACGGAATTTTATGCATTTTATTTTAAGGAGGCTTTTTATGAAGAGGAAGTTGGCTTTGCTGCTTGCCGTTGTTATGGCAAGCACGATGTGGTTCTCGACCGCGGCCCATGCTTCAGGCCGGGTTCAGATGACCCCAGTGGGTACTCCCCGCGCGCAGACGCTGATTGTTGAGTTCCAGGAGCCCACCGACACGCCCGGGCAGTTTAACAGCTACATGCAGGGCACTTCGATGGGTACCGGTATCCATCAGCTTATGTCCGCCATGATGTGGGAAATGGACACCATTTCCGGTGAGCAGTTCGGTGAGGTAGCCGCCGGTATGCCCAGGTCCAACGAGGACTTTACCGAGCACTACATAGATATCCGCGAGGGTATCAAGTGGTCTGACGGCACGCCTCTTACCGCTAAAGACGTCGCGTTCACGATGAACATGATCCGTGACACCCCGCACTTACACCTTTCGGCTTATTACCAGCTGATTTTCGAATCCATTGAGCAGGTAGACGAGTATACCGTGAAAGTCGTTACCACCGAATCCTTCCCGCGTTTGTCAATGCGTTTCGGCGTTACGATTTGGGGTAATGACCTTCGTATAGTGCCGGAGCATATCTACTCTCAGGTGGAAGACATAACCCTCTTCAAGGACGAGTTCCCCGTGGTAGCCGGGCCGTACACCGTTCACAGCTATGACCCGCTGGGCAACTGGGTGCTTTATCAGCTCCGCGAGGATTGGGAAGCCAGCACGCTGGGCGTCGTAACAGGCCAAAAGCCCGCCGCGCAGTACGTTTGGATGCGCTATATCGGCGACGACAACACCCGTCAGATGGCGCTTATCAACAATGAAGTTGACATCCTTTGCGAAGTAACCCCGGAAATGCTGGAAGTCATGGTCAGGCGCAACCCGAACATCGCCGCCTGGTATGACGAGTTCCCCTATGCTACCTCTGACGACCCCTGTTCAAAGGGTATCGCGTTCCAGATGGCTAAGGCTCCGTACGACAACCCGGATTTCCGTTGGGGCGTCGCTCTTGCGATGAACTTTGACGAAGTGTCAATGGCAATCTTTGAAGGCGCGGGTCGCGCAAGCGTTATCCCGATCCTGACAGCCACCAGCGCTATGCAGGAATTATACATGAGGCCCACCCTTCCGTGGCTGGAAGCTTTTGAACTTGACTTGGGCGATGGTACAACCGTAAAGCCTTGGGATAACGGCTACGCCAACCGTATGGCGGAAACACTCCGCGCTCAGGGCAGAAACCTCCCCACCGACCAGGAAGAGCTCTACGACATGTTCGGGTTCGGCTGCTGGAAGTATGACCCCGAAGCCGCTACCAAGCTGTTCATCAAAGCCGGTCTTGAGTTAAGGGACGGCAACTGGTTCTTCAACAACGAGCCCTTTGTCATCAACCTGACCCAGCTTGCCGACACCGAAGTGCAGGCAGGCCGCGGTGTTGACGCTGCAGCCGACCAACTTACCAAGTTCGGTTTCAATGTGACCAACAGCAAAGAGAGCAGCTCTACCTGGTGGAACAACAACGATACCGGTAACTGGGAAATGGCCGGCTACTGGCCCACCGGTTTCATCACGAAGGATATCTACTCTCAGATCAACGGTTTCGACAACACCCTTATCGTACCGTTGGGTGAGCGCGGCTCCGGCCAGCAATCCCGCTGGGATAACGACAGAGCTACCGAAATCATCAAGGAAATGGCAACACTCTCTCCTGAGGATCCCCTGTCCTACGAGCTGGGCCTTGAGTTCCTGAGGGTCGCTATCGAAGACATGGCGTTCCTCGGCTTCCACTCCGGCGTCAAGTTCGTGCCCACAAACAGCACCTACTGGACCAATTTCCCCAGCGCCGCCAATCCCTACAACGGCCCCTGGTGGTGGTGGAGCTGCTTCAAGTACATCGTAGCCGAAATCGTTCCGGTAGAATAGATTAATAATCAACATAAGTGTAAGTAAATTAGCACAACGGGGCGTGCGCTATGCTTAACGGCGGCGCACGCCCTTTAGTTTTTTATTAACTATCAGCTTTTAAATATTAACTGTTCTTTAAGGGGTGTTGTCGTGAAATTCCGCACCTATTTTGTGTTACGTGTTTTTACGTGTATATTGACTATTTGGATTGGCGTTACGTTTATATTTTTTATTCCCAGGATGTTCCCGTCGGACCCTGTGGAGAACATGCTGGGGCAGATAATATCGCGCGCGGGGTCGATGGATCCAAGAGAATTGGAGCTGATGCGCAGCAGCCTGCGCGTTCAGTTCGGCATGGAAGGCTCTTTGATAGAGCAATATTTTTCATATTTAAGGAGAGGGCTGTTACGGTTTGATTTCGGCCCTTCGCTGATGAATTTCCCGGAACCGGCCGGTAATATTATTGCCAGGAATTTGCCGTACACTCTGTTTTTAGCGCTGACGGCGACGGTATTCGCGTGGATTATAGGCAATTTAATCGGTCTGTTCGCTGGGTTCCGGAAGAACAAGATGTCGTCCCGGATAATGGAGAGTATAGCCATTTGCATTTATCCCATCCCGTATTTTATCATTGCGCTTGTTTTGCAAATTATATTCGCGTTTATATTGGGGTGGTTCCCTTTACAATCCACTATATTCCATCACGGTACGTTTTGGGATTTCTTTGCGTCGCTGCTGAAGGCATCGGTCTTGCCCGGTATTTCGTTAATGCTGATCGGTACGGGCTGGTGGATTATTTCAATGAAATCGCTGTCGTCCACCACCGCCGCGGAGGATTTCGTGCTGTTTGCCCGGTTCAGAGGGCTGCGCGAAAGTGAGATCGGATGGAAATACGTGTTCCGCAACTCTATTCTGACACAGGTCACCGCTCTTGCGTTAAGTTTGGGCGGAGTGTTCAGCGGAGCCATTATGACCGAAATTATTTTTGGATATCCCGGCGTAGGCACATTGATACAGAGAGCGATTTTGCAATCGGATTACAACATGATTTTAGGCACCATAACCATTTCAATCGTCGCCATTTCCGTGTCTACGCTAATTATAGATTTAATACTGCCGTTTGTTGATCCGCGCATACGGTACAGCTAAAGGAGGGTAAAGATGGCAGCCGGAATATCAATAAAAAAGTTTTGGAAAAATGCTAATTTCCGCCTGAAAGCTGGCTTGTTCGGCACCGCTTTTTTCCTGTTCCTGGGGTATGTTGTGTATTATTTTCCCCACGACAACCCCATTTTGTTCTATACCCATACCCCAAGACTGCTTCCAAACTCCGTAAACTGGCTGGGTACGACTACTTTGGGGCAGGACATCTTTTGGTTATTAATAGAATCAATACATAATTCATTGACGATAGGACTTATTGTCGCCACAATCGGCACTGTTGTGGGTGTTTTTGTGGGCTTGCTGGCGGGCTTTACCGGCGGCACCGTTGACCGCGTGCTGAGTGTGGTTACCGATACCTTTATCGTGATACCTTCGCTGCCCATCTTGATTTTAATGGCTTCTTTGATGAGGGGTTCCGCGACCACCATTATGATGGCGCTGGTGCTGTCCATGTTCGCCTGGGCGTGGCCCAGCCGCCAGATACGCTCCATGGCGCTGTCGATGAAAGAGCGGGATTTCATACACACGGCTTGGTTTTCCGGCGAGGGTACGGTACAGGTTATCGCGACGGAGATTCTGCCATACGCGCTGACATGGTCGCTGTCCAACTTTATGAACGCGACGTTGGTAGCTATCGCCGCCGAGTCCGGTCTGGCGGTATTGGGGTTGTCCCCGGCAAACCTTGTTTCGCTGGGCAACATGATCCAGTGGGCCAGGGACCGCAACGCCATCTTCGCCGAGCAGTGGTTCTGGATCGGCTCGCCCATTGTGGCTACGGTGCTGCTCTTTATCTTCCTGTTCCTGCTGATAACAGGGTACAACGACTATTTATCCATGAAGAGGGGGAGGTAGCATATGTTTAAAGTAGAGAACCTGTCCACCTCTTATAAAACGATTAACGGGGACGTACGCGTCATTAACGATGTGAGTTTTGAGATACGTGAAAATGAGGTTTTCGGCATCGCGGGGGAATCGGGATGCGGAAAGACCACATTATTGAAGGCTTTGTACGATATTGTGGAGTTCCCCTTGCAAATCGATTCGGGCCGTGTAATATTAAGCGGCGAGAAGAACGGTAACGCCTTTTCCTATGAATCCGGCAATATCAGGAAAACATGGTGGGACAATATCACCTACGTGCCTCAGGCCGCACAGAGTGTACTGAACCCTATAACACGCCTTAAACAGCATTTTATTGACTCTGTTCCTAAAAAAGAGCGAAAAAACCAAAGCCCGGAGCAGGTACTCGGCAGGGTAAGGCAATATTTGGAAGAGCTGAATCTTTCGCCCGATCTGCTGGAAGCCTTCCCTTTCCAGCTTTCCGGCGGTATGCGCCAGCGTATTATCATAGCCCTGGCTACGTTTATGTCACCCGGCGCAGTGCTTGCGGATGAACCCACAACGGCGCTGGACGTGGTCGTACAGCGCGGGATATTGATGATGCTGACGCGCCTGCAGAAGCAACTGAAAAACACCTTGGTGCTGGTTAGCCATGACATGGGCGTCCATTATCAGATAACCAACAGGATGGGTATTATGTATTCGGGAAGTTTCGTGGAAATGGGCGAAACAGAGAAGATATTCGCGGATCCGATTCATCCGTACACGAAGATGCTTGTGGGCGCGCTACCAAGAGTTGGCGATAAAAGCACAAGGGTAGGCATACCGGGGCGCCCGCCCGCGCTGACGAACCCGCCGCCCGGTTGCCGTTTCGCGCCGCGCTGCCCCGAAGCCACAGACCTTTGCCGTAAGGACGCTCCGTCCTTTGCGGAGGTAAAACCCGGCCGTTTTGCCGCTTGCCATTTCCTGGCTAAAGATACGACGGAGGTAGTGTGAAGTGGATAAATTGCTGGATATAAAGAATGTAACGAAGGTATTCCGTATAGGCGGTATGCTGCGGGGCAGGAAGCTGGTGGCTGTTGACGGCGTTTCCCTCTCCATTGACGCGGGAACCCCGACCATATTGTCCGTGGTGGGCGAATCCGGCTGCGGCAAGACCACTTTGTGCAAGTTGATTTTACGTATGCATGACCCGGACGGGGGCGAAATTATTTTAGCCGGTAATTCCTATGCCGATAAAAAAAATTACAACCCTCTCCGTTTCCGTTTGGATGTCCAGCCCATTTTTCAAAATCCCTACGAAACCTTTTCGGCGCGCAAGCCGGTTGATTCGTATCTGTTCAACACCGCGCTCCGTCTGAAAATCGCGAAGAACCGCGCGGAAGCGGAGCATGTGGTTGACGAGGCGTTGAAAAGCGTCGGCATGTCGCTGTCCGTGGTGAGAAAAAAATACACCACCCAATTTTCCGGCGGCGAGCTTCAGCGTATATCAATAGCGCGGGCGCTTATAACGCGGCCCAAGCTCATCATTGCCGACGAGCCCGTGGCGGCTATAGACGCGTCCATGAAGATGAATATCATCAATTTGTTCAAGGAGCTAAAGGACAAATACAACGTCTCCTTCGTCTACATAACCCACGACCTTTCCACGGCCTACTACGTATCCGACTATATCGCCACCCTGTATCGCGGCTGCCTTATTGAATACGGCCCGGCCCGGGAAATAATGGACAATCCCGCGCATCCGTACACCGAGCTGCTGATGAACGCGGTTCCCCGGGTAGGCGACAAATGGGACGAATCCTTGGTTCTGCCGGACACGGAGGAAAGCGAGTATTCCATCACCTATTGCAAATTCGCGCCGCGCTGCCCTTACGCAACCGACGGCTGCCGCCAGGAGCGGCCTTCAATGAAGATGTTTGGCGAATCCAGAAAGGTATTGTGCAATCATCCGTTGGTATTGGCGGAATAATAAGCGCTTGTTATTTAAGGTATGAAGAAGTTTATTCTGGTTCCCGACTCATTTAAAGGTACGATGAGTTCCGCCGAAATCTGTGCGATAATGAAAGAGAGGATATCCGCGTATTATCCCAATGCGCGGATAATTTCGATTCCCATTGCCGACGGCGGTGAGGGGACGGTTGACGCGTTTTTACTGGCAATGGGCGGCGAAAAGGTATATATTCCCGTAAAAGGGCCTTACATGGAAGGCATGGAGGGTTTTTACGGCATTGTTGACGGCGGCTCCACCGCTGTAATCGAAATGGCGTCCTGCGCCGGGCTGCCCTTGGCTGGTAATAATCTAAACCCAGGTAAAACAACTACTTTTGGCGTGGGCCAGATGATGGCGGACGCGGCGCGGCGCGGTTGCAAAAAGTTAATTATGGGGCTTGGCGGCAGCGCTACAAATGATTTTGGGGTTGGTGCGGCAGCGGCGGCGGGCATTCGCTTTCTTGACAAATCCGGTAAAGAGTTTTTGCCCGTGGGAGAGACATTGTCAGATATCGGCTCTATTGATATGACCGGCTTACTGCCCGAGCTTGCCGGTATGGAGATAATAACTATATGCGATATTGACAATCCGTTGTACGGGAAGACGGGCGCGGCTTATGTATTTGGCCCGCAGAAGGGAACCGGGCCGGCGATGGTTGAGTTTCTGGACGGGCAGCTGCGCGCGGTTTCGGATACGGTAAAACGTACATTGGGTACCGACGTTTCGTCCATACCCGGAGCGGGTGCCGCAGGCGGCATGGGGGGCGGGATGACCGCGTTTTTTGGCTCACGCTTGCAAATGGGGATAGAAACCGTGCTGGATACAATTTGCTTCGATGATTTACTGACAGATACCGACATGGTATTTACCGAGGAAGGTAAAATAGATATGCAAAGCCTTAGGGGAAAGGCGGCAATCGGTGTGGCCCGCCGGGCAAAGAAGCGCGATGTCCCGGTGGTTGCCGTAGTGGGAGATATCGGCGACGGCATAGGTGAAGCTTACGAAGAAGGCATATGCGGCATATTCAGCATAAACCGCGCCGCCATACCGTTTGGCGAAGCCAAAAAACGCAGCAGGCAAGATCTTTTCCATACTATGGATAACCTGTTGCGTTTTTTAATACATATGGATAATAAGCCTATGTTTTAACGGAGATACATAATTATGACGGAAATGAGCTGGCGTATACTCGCAAAGACCATATTAGTGGTTTTGGTGATAAACGGGATAACCGGCGGCAGTAAAGCAAACGCCTCCGCGCTTTCCTTACGGTGCGCAAATGAAGCGGCATACATTTCCGAATCACGCCGCCCCACTATGTTGTTTGTCGGCGATATAATGACTGACGGCTGGGTTAGGGCAAGGATGGAGCGCGACGGCCCGGACTCGGTTTTTCCTCCCCAGTACCGTACGCTTTTCCAAAACGCCGATGTCGTTATGGGGAATCTGGAAATGGCGGTCTCCGAACGGGGTGAGGCCAATCCGGACAAGTTATACTCATACCGCGGCGACCCCGGCCATTTATCCCTGCTTGCCGATATCGGCGTGAATATCGTTTCCGTGGCGAATAATCATACACTTGACTTTGGGCGGGATGCTTTCGCGGATACCTTGCATTATTTAACAGACTACGGCATTAAATACGTAGGCGGCGGCGCGGATTTGGACGAAGCGATGAGATTTCGGATTATCAGCGTCGGTGATTATAAAGTTGCCTTTCTTGCAGCATCCCGAGTGATTCCCACAGTGGATTGGTACGCCGGTTACAATAGATCCGGGATTTTTCAGGCATATGACCCAAAGCCTTTGAACGCGCGGATCACCCTTGCGAAAGAAGAAGCGGACTATGTAGTCGTATATATGCATTGGGGGGTAATGTATAATACCGTGCCAGAGCAATTTCAACGCGATATGGCGTACGGCTTTATTGACGCCGGAGCGGATCTTGTGCTGGGCGCGCATCCCCATGTGCTGCAGAGCTTTGAATTTTATAAGGGTAAGCTGATTGCGTACAGTTTGGGCAATTTCATTTTCGAAAGCAGGGCCATGGACATTGCGGCCCTGGAGGTAACGGTGGGCGAGGACGGAAACCTGTCCGCGCGGCTTCATCCGTATCATTTAATCAGGCAGTCCGTTGTTCCCATGACCGACCAATCCGCACTGGAAAATTTGCGGGCTCACCTTAACGAAATATCCTTTAACGCGGAAATTGATGATGATTTCTATATACGGTAAAAGCGGCATTGCTAAGGAATCATAGAATACCCGGGATGGAGGATGGATGTGGAAATACGCGCGCTTAAAAATCATGAGGGATTTGAGCTTGACAAGATATCAAATATCTGCTTTTCGTTTACAAATCAAAAAGAAACCGACAAACAGATGTTCCTTGACAAAATGTACGGGAAGCATGAAAACTGGAACCCCGATGCATGTGACAATACCCGTTACGGCGCGTTTTTGGACAATTATCTGGCGGGCGTTGTGCAGGTTCCGCGTTTTACAGTGAATTTTGACGGCGGGATGTATGATATGCGCGGGATTGGAGGGGTGTGCGCTATGCCCGCCTACCGCAAGCAGGGGATTACATCTAAAATCATGGAAATCATTTTAAGTGATATCTATACGGACGGCGCTGTTTTTTCATATCTTTATCCGTTCAGCTTTGAATTTTACCGCAAGCTGAGTTATGAGGCGGCAATGACATTGCTTTCATACAGTGTCCCATTGTCCGCTTGTCCGAGGAGTGATTCAAACGGAACCGTCAGGCTCTGCGAGTCCCGGGAGGATTTTGCGGATGCGGCGGAGGTTTATCGTATTTATTCAGGAAAAGCAAATATGTCCTCCGTTCGCGATGAAAAATATTGGGACGAGGAATATAATAAAAAGCCTTCCACCTACGGTATAAGCACATATTTATGGAGTGATGACGGCGGAAAGCCGCGTTCCTATTTTAGATATAAGCTCGGCAGACGCGATGAAAAATTCTTTCTTGATGTGCGTGAAATCTGTTTTACAGACAGGGAGGCGTTACAGGCGCTGTTCAGCTTTGCGCGAGACGCCTTTGAAGGTTTTTACACCCACATCGACTTTACCATTCCCGATGGGATTGATATACGCTTTTTATTCTCAAATTATTACGATATTCCCGCAAGGATGTCCGTTAAGGGTATGGCGCGGATCGTAAACGTAAAAAAAGCGTTTGAAGTGGCGCGAGCCAGAAGCTCGGGCACGGTATGTATCGAGACATGGGATAGGCAAATTCCCGAAAACACCGGGATTTGGCGCGTAGAATTCAACCCTGATGGGGTAAAGGCTGAAAAAACAGGCTGTAAGCCTGAGCTATCAGCGCCGATACATGCCCTGTGTCCGCTTTTAATTGGTTTGATGGATTTAGGGAACGCGGAATATTATCCCGAAATTACAATACACGGGAACCGTGAAATGCTTTCGGGGCTGTTTTACCGCAAGATTAATTGGAATAATGAGAATTTTTAAGCATGATGCGGGCGGGACGCCCGCGTTACCAGTAAAAGGAGGCATCAATATGATTACGCTGGCATATCTATCCGATTGGAACTTCACCGAGCTGCCCGAACGCGACGCGGCAAAGCTTACACATTTGCAATACTCGTTTGCGTTGATTGCGGATGGCAGGGCAAGCGCCGCGCACTGGCAAAACGGCGATAAAATACGTGAAATAATACGGCGTTATCCCAATCTAAAAGTTGGCTTGGCCCTTGGCGGGTGGGGCGCGGACGGGTTTTCACAGGCAATGGAAAACGCTCAGACGCGGCAGGCACTGGCGGATTCTTTTGCGGAATTGGTCGGGGAATACGGTTTTTCCGGTGTGGATCTGGATTGGGAATATCCATGTGAAAGCATGGCCGGGATTGCGGCTTGCCCGGAGGACAGAGAGCGGTTTCCCGTCTTTGTGCGGCTTCTCCGCGATAAGCTTGATTCTTTGGGCAAGAAAAACAACAAACGTTATTTTATGACCATGGCGGTCGGCGCGGCTGAAATGTTTGCCGAAAATTTGCTTTTTGCGGAAATGATCGGATGTCTTGATTATGTTAACCTTATGACCTATGATATGGGCCTGCCGGAAGGGTTTTCGGGGCATCATACCCACTTGCGCAGGGCTTTCGATGAAAAAAATCCTGTAAGTGTGGAACAGTCAGTGGAAATATACCACAGGTATGGGGTGCCTATGGAAAAAATCGTGATCGGCGCAGCATTTTACGGCAAGGGCGCAAAGGTTACAGGGCGTGGTGAGCACAACGGGCTGTACATGCCGCAGGTTCCGGATTCTGCCCGTTCCATCAGACACGATGAAATAAACCGCCGCGTCTCCGCCGGCGCAAAAATATATTGGGACGACACAGCCCAAGCACCCTATCTCTATGACGAATCCGACAATTTTTTCGCCACCTTCGACAATGAACGGTCACTCCGGGAAAAGACAAACTATGTACGCCAAAACCGCCTCGGCGGAATCATGTTTTGGGAGTACAACAGCGATAAAACAGGAACGCTGTTAAACGCCGTTTATGAAGGAATGATTTAACCGATATTAAAATAGTTTGCGATTTTAAAAGAAAAAACCTTGAAAATGTGATAAATTCAAGGTTTTTAGCCTGCCGATGGTGGGAATCGAACCCACATGGTTTCCCGCACGATTTTGAGTCGTGTGCGTATGCCAGTTCCGCCACATCGGCAAATCTATGAACATTTTAGCAAAATATTAACCGCTCGTCAAGAACATTTTTTGCTTTACAAGATTGATTGAGTATGGTAATATTAATTTTATTCATATTTATTGTTAAGAAGGAGGAATTTCATGAAACGGTTTTTTGCTGTTATGTTGGCTCTTGCGCTGACAGTCGGGATGTTTGCGGGCTGCGACGGCGACGGCACCGCGGCCAATGAGTGGAGCGGAGAATACGGCCCCCACGGCATCCGGTACGCCGCGGACCAAACGCTTAGGAGGCTCTACGCCGCCGAGGTAACAAGGCTTTCGCCCTTCAACAACAGTGATTCCCAGAACGACAGCGAGTTCAACGCCCTTGGCACCAAAGGGCTTGTGAGCCGCGACAATTACAACATTGTGATGCCCGCGCTGGCCCACAGCTGGGACATCAGCGAATGCGGCACGGTTTACACATTTTACCTCCGCGAAGGCTTGGTGTATGTTGACCATACGATGACGCCCGTCCCGGGTTCCGAGCTTACGGCTGACTGTTTCGTGGCGGTTATGGAATGGAACCTTAACCCCGAGCATCTTTCGCCCAACGCCCGCAACTGGAACGACTATGTTGTAGGCGCGCTGGAATACTACACTTGGGAATCGGGCGATGAAGCCGCGATAGAGAGATTGGGGCTGACGGAAGAGGTAACCCTTGACGAAATAGGCTTTAAGGCCATCGACAAACACACCCTTGAAATCACGTTGAGATTCCCCGTTCCGTTCTTCCTTGAATATACCCCCTATTATCCCGCGTGGCGCCCCTTCCTTGAGGAGCAAGGCGTGCTTTACGGCACAGACCTTGATAGGATTATCTTCATCGGGCCTTATGTTCTCACGGTCTTTGAACCCCAATACAGAAGGGTTTACACAAAAAACCCCTATTATTACAACGCCGACGGGATTTTTGTCGAGAGGATTATTGACACATATAACAGCGAAGCCGGCTTGCTGGCGCCTGTGATCTTCATGAACAATGAAATTGACTACGCCGTAATAAACGCCGAAATAGTGGATACATGGCTGGATAACCCGCTTTTCGCGCCTTATGTGTGTTCGGGCCGTCCCGACCCCAGCTTCATTTGGTACTATATGTTTAACTTCTGGCCGCAATTTGACGAAGAGTACGAGCCGGCCAATTGGGACTTGGCCGTAAACAACGAAGCCTTCCGCCAGTCCATCCTATGGGGGCTTGACACCTACAGGGCGTTGTTAACAACGGACGCATTCAACGCACACGCATACCTTGGCAGCACGCTTACACCTGTGGGCTACTCTGTGCTGGGTAACGTGGACTATGTCGATTTGCCGCCCCTCGAGGATTTCGCCCATCATCCCACATGGCTGTATGATAGCGACAAAGCCCTTGCTTACAGGGACCAGGCTATTGCGGAGCTGACCGCTCAGGGCGCGACCTTCCCCATAAAGATGCTTATGCCCTACAACCCCTCCGGCTCTCTTGGAGTAGCGTGGGCTTTGGAAGTTCAGGTTGTGGCACAGCAGCTCCAAGGCTTGCTGGGCGCGGATTACATTGAGCCTATCATCGTGGTCGGCCCCGCCACAAACTTCCTTGCCGATGTACGCCGCATGGGCAATTATGCCTTTATGAAGGGCAACAACGGCGAAGTGGCGCATGGCGACCCGCAATCCTGGACCTGGGCATTCGAGCCGTCAACTGAATTAAGGAACGTAAACTGGAACTTTATAGACCTCGCCACAGGGGCCGAGACCCAGAGGGTCTACAGTGAGTGGGTAGAGCTTTTGGAGGCGGCTATGGCTATCAGGATAAAGAGCGAAGAGCGCTATCTCGCTTTTGCCGAAGCCGAAGCCCATCTGATACGGCACGCGCTGGTTATCCCGTATTACCAGACCGGCGGCGGCTACTACGCTTACCGCTACAACCCCTTTGACGCCTACGGCCAAGGCGGGCAGCCGAGCTGGAGGTTTGAGGGCTTGAGAGTGCTGGCCGAACCTTTGACGTCCGAGCAATGGGAACTCCTTTACGCCGACTGGTTGGCCGAAAGAGAGGAAGCCTTAGCTAACAGGTAATAACCGGAACCAATTTATAAATTAATTAGATCGGGTCTGTTCCATACGAGCAGGCCCGGTTTAATAAAATGCAGCTTCACCTAAAACGGGGGAATGACGGCAGATGTTCTTATACATAATCAAAAGGATTCTGAGATCATTTTTAAGTTTGTTTTTAATTATATGCATTGTTTTTGTGCTTCTGAGGCAAATGCCCATCGAAGGTTACTTCCCGTCAAACTATGACAGGCTGACCGAGCTTGAGCTTAATAATATTTTAAGAAACCTGGGGCTCTTAGACCCCGTTCTGGTTCAATTGTTCAACTTTCTTAAACAACTGTTTACCGAGTTTGATTTCGGGAGGTCCATCAGGTATTTACAAGGCCGCCCCGTAATTGAAATTATTGCGTCAAAAGCGCCCATATCGTTCCGGTTCGGCATGATAGCGATTTTTTTCAGCATGCCGCTGGGCATGTCCCTTGGCGTAATGATGTCCCGTAAAAAGAGCGGCGCGTGGGATAAAATCGGCACCGGTTATATCGTGCTGCTTCAGGCTATGCCGGCGGCAATTTATTTCGTTCTGATACAGCTTTACGGCTCGTCATTGCTGGGGCTGCCTTTGCTTTACAACCCGGAAGTGCCGCGCAGTTTAATTTTGCCAATATTTACCATGTGCTTGCCGAATATCGCGTTTTACGCGTTATGGATGCGCAGATACATGGTTGATGAGATAAATAAGGATTACATAAAGCTTGCCAGGGCAAAGGGCGTGCCGAACACGACGATCTTTTTCCAGCATGTGTTCCGGAACGCCGTTGTCCCCATGACCAACACCATCCCTACAGCTATACTTATGACTATTGTCGGCGGTATCATAATAGAGTCCCTTTACTCCATACCCGGTACGGGCGGCCTGCTCGTGGACGTTATCAGGCGGCAGGACAATCCTATGGTGCAGGGGCTTGTTATCGTATATTCATCGCTGGGAATCCTTGGCCTCCTATTGGGCGATATCTTAATGGCTTTTGTTGACCCGCGGATAAAGCTGCACAAAAAGGGGGATCAGAGGTAATGAGCAAATACTCTTTTACGCTGAACAGCGCCAACAAGCTGGAAGAAGCTGTCCTTGAAGATTTCCGCCGGAGAGTAAAGGGCGCCCCCGATGATTTGAGCAAAGAGGAGATGCAAAGCCTCGACCCCGAATATTTCGCTTTCATACAGAGCAGCATGAAAGAAGCCGAAAAAGCGGGCTATTCCAATTATTCGTACTGGGGCAGCACCTTACGTATGTTCTTTAAAAACAAGGTTGGGGTAACGACCTTTGTGATTTTAATAATTCTTATCGGATTCTCGCTTATCCAGCCGTTTTTGCCGAATCAGAAATCCCCGACGCAAATATATAACCAAATGGTATTGCGTCCCAACGGAAGATGGTACGAGCAGCAAATACGCAACCACGGCCCTTTCCAAGGCTTATCGTATTTCGGCACAACCAACGACGGTACGGAGATATGGGAGAATTTCGTGTTCGGAACCAATAATATCGGGCAGGATTTGTGGGCGCGCATATGGTCCGGTACACGCACTTCCTTGCGGATTGGCGTTACCGTGGGTTTTGTAAGCATACTCATCGGTATTTCCATCGGCATGATGTGGGGATATATCCGTCCGCTTGACTGGTTCTTTACCGAGCTGTACAATGTCATAAATAACATACCAAGCACTATAATACTGATACTCGCGTCCTTTTTGATGCGGCCCAGCGTAGGAACCATCATATTTGCCATGTGCATATATACCTGGCTTAACATGGGGCGCCTTGTCCGCAACCTGACCATGATGCTGCGTGACCGCGAGTTTAACCTGGCCTCCCGCTGCTTGGGCACCAGCGTGTTTAAGATTATCTTCCGCAATCTTCTTCCGCAGATGGTTTCGATTATCACCCTCAATTTCGCCCTTGCTATCCCGGGCGCTATCAATTCCGAAGTTTTCCTGTCCTACCTCGGCCTGGGTGTGGACGTGAACACCCCGTCGCTGGGCAACCTTCTGAACGCCGGGCGCGCGTTAATGATGTCGCCGGCGCTCAGGTATCAGCTGCTCATCCCCGCCGCCGTTCTCTGCGTCATTACCATCAGCTTCTACCTGATGGGCAACGCGTTCTCCGATTCGGCCGATCCGCGGAATCACGTCTAAAGGGAGGTTTATATGGATCATACCAATCAAGAAGCTTTGGTTTCTATAAAAGATTTAAATGTGAAGTTCAAATTACGCGGTAAGCGGCTGCACGCCATCCGTAATATTTCCCTTGATATTCTCCGGGGCGAAAGCTTGGCTATAGTCGGTGAAAGCGGTTCCGGTAAATCCGTGCTTATGAAGAATCTGATCGGGCTGCTGGATAAAAACGGGGAGATTGAGTCAGGGGCTATTTATTACGGCGGGAAGGATTTGGGGCAGTTTAAAGAGAAGGACTGGCAGGGGTTCCGGGGCAGGGAAGTCGCCATGGTTATGCAGGACCCGATGACCAGCCTGAACCCGCTTAAGAGAATCGGCTGGCAGATTTGCGAGGCTCTGCGGTATAACCAGGATATGCGCGGCGAACAAGCGAAACGCAAAGCGGTAGAGCTGCTGTCGGACGTTGGGATACAGGAGCCGGAAAGAAGGTATAAGCAGTATCCGCACGAATTTTCCGGCGGTATGAGGCAGAGGGTCGTTATCGCCATGGCGATGGCTTGTAACCCAAGGCTGTTGATTTGCGACGAGCCTACGACCGCGCTGGACGTTACGATCCAAGCGCAGATACTGAACCTTTTGCGGGACCTTAGGAATAAATATGACCTTACGATGGTTTATATAACCCATGACCTGGGCGTTGTGGCGAATGTCGCGGACCGCATCGCCGTTATGTACGCGGGCGATATCGTCGAAATCGGCACATGCAACGAGGTGTTCTTTTCGCCGCGGCATCCGTACACATGGGCGCTGTTGTCCTCCCTGCCGCAGCTTGGCGTAAAAAAAGAGGATTTGTTTTCTATAAAAGGTACGCCGCCCAATCTTTTCCAAGGTATACGCGGCGACGGCTTTGCGGCAAGAAACCCCTTACCGCTGGCGATAGATTTTCTGCACCGGCCGCCTTATTTCGAGATAAGCCCGACCCACAAGGCACGGACATGGCTGCTTGACCAACGGGCTCCCAAGCTCGAACCGCCGGAGCAGATAGAGAGTATTAAAGAGATATAGGAGGAGCGGCTATGAATAACGAAGCGCTTTTAAGTGTTCACGATATGGAGGTTACATTCGGAACGGGGCGGAAAAAGTTCGTCGCGGTTAAAGGCGTATCCTTCGATATTTATAAGGGTGAGACCTTTGGGCTGGTTGGGGAGTCCGGTTCTGGAAAAACGACGATAGGGCGGGCGATAATACGCGTAAACCCCACAAGCCGGGGTGAGGTGTTTTTCAAGGGCGAGAAGATAAACGGCAAAATAACCAAGGAGCTGGACAAAAGGATTATTTCCGAAATCCAAATGGTTTTCCAGGACCCGATGGCGTCACTTAACGAGCGCGCAAAGGTTGATTATATAGTTTCCGAGGGATTGCAAAATGTGGAGAAAAAGCTCCCCTCGCGGGAAAGGCGCGAAAGGGTGGCTAAAACGCTGGGGGATGTCGGGCTTTTGCCGGAATTCGCAAGCCGCTTCCCGCACGAGTTTTCCGGGGGCCAGAGGCAGCGCATCGGCGTCGCCAGGGCGTTGATTATGCAGCCGTCGTTTATTATCGCGGACGAGCCGATTTCCGCGCTGGACGTGTCTATCCGGGCGCAGGTGCTGAACCTTTTGTCAAAGCTGCAGAAAGAGCGGAATTTGACTATTTTGTTTATATCGCATGATTTGTCCGTAATGAGGTTTATAACGGACAGGATAGCTGTTTTACACAAGGGCGTGCTGGTCGAGCTGGCGGATACGGAGACGTTGTATACAAACCCGCTGCACCCATATACCAAGGCGCTGCTATCAGCCGTGCCGCTGCCAAACCCGATAAAGGAGAAGCAAAAGCAACTGACGGTTTATGATCCCTCCTGCCATGATTATTCAACGGACAAACCGATATGGGAAGAGATTGAGCCGGGGCATTTTGTACACGGAAACAATAAAGAGCTTGAGGAATACAGAGCTGCAACCAGCAGGATAAAAAATGCATAACGAAAATTGACCGGCTATATTCTTATCCAGCCGGAAACACCGTCTTTCTTAGCGTAAATCCTGTCGGGGAACGCCTCCACCAGGCTTACTGTGTCGCCAACGGTACATGGTAAATGATAATTTGTCGCCATATCGCAAATACATGTTTTGCCGTTGTTACGGTCTGCCCAAATTTGGGATTTTGGAACCACAAGGATTTCTGAGGTTTGCAAGTGCTTTACATAACATAATTGCCCGCGTTCCTCTGTAACCTCCACAAAGCGGTCAAGCCAGGTTACGGACAGGCTTCCGCCCGATTCCTCCTGTGCTTTGGCGATTTTATAAATGGGCAGGCTGTCCGCGGAAACATGGGAAAACCGCCCGTCCCGGATGATAAAAGCGTTAAGCTGCCCATCGGTTTTCAAAACGTTTCCGCCGTCAATGGCAATGATACGCTTTTCCTTGTTCACAATGGGGTTGCTGTTTGGTATATTATGGCAATACATAGCCACGGGCCAATGACCCACGACGACCCATTTGTCAAAAACCGGGGCAGTTTCCATAAAATTATCATATTTTTCACAGGTTGCGGCTTTATGTTCGTCCAGTTTATTGGAGTTAAGCCCCGAGTGTACAAATGTAAATTCTTCCGAGTCTATTATATCGGGCAAATCATCCAGCCACCGGTTTTCCCGCTCACTGAGAAAATCATCGCCTCCCCAATCCGCGTTGCCCCTCAAGATATGCACATTGGGCTTCTCGCTTAGTTCTACGCAAAATTTAAAGGCTTCGCGGCACTGGCTTCCCTTTGTATATAAATCCCCCAGCAAAACCAATATATCATCATCGCAAAACCCCGTATTATCCAATAACGTTTTAAATAAATCAAGCTCGCCGTGTATATCGCTTACGCAAATCACCCTTTTTTCTTTGGGGATGCTGATTCGTTTTATCTTTGCCAATTCAGCCATAAAAACATATCCTAATCTATTGAAGTAATAACTAAATCCTCGTCTATGTACACCCCGAATGAGATATCCGAAAGATGCCTCCGCATGTTTTCGATACGCGCCGGATCTGTAATAAGTAAAGTCGCGCGGTCAACAATCTCAAAGGGATGGATTTTCGCGGACAGGCTGCCGTCGCTGTCTATAAGTATCTCAAGGGCGGCGGTATCCTTTTGCGCATCGGTGAAGATAAAATTGCCAAGGCTGTAGGCAATCAGCTTCCCATTATAAAATTCAAATCCCTGCAATACATGCGGGTGGCTGCCTATTACCATATCGGCTCCGGAGGTTATATATCCGCGCGCCATAGTCCGCTGGTAATTCTCTGGAACTGTGCTGCGCTCAACGCCCCAGTGGACGTAAACTACCACGTAATCCGCAATCTGCTTTGCGAGGGTTATCTGGCTGTTCAATTCCGCCGGGTCATAAGTGGCGAAAATCCCCGGCTGGTATCTGGTCGCGTACCAGTTGACCCAGGGCAGAACCCGCGAAGCCGCCAGAAACGCGACGGTTTTATTCCCGATATTTAGAATTTCCCATCTTTTGGCTTCGTCCAAATCTCTTCCCGCGCCGACGTGCTTTATACCGTATCCGTCAAGATATTCCAAAGTGTCCAGAAGCGCGTCCCTTCCGTAATCCAGCGTGTGGTTGTTCGCCAGCGACACTATATTCATGTTCATATCCACAAGCAGGGAAAGGAAGGAGGGGTCGCCCCGGAAGTTCCACTGCTTTCCCGGCCACGGTGCTCCGCGCTCCGATACCGGCATTTCCAGATTGCCCATCACAATATCTGCGTCAAGGAATAAACCGCGTCCCTGAACGGGTAAAACCGAGTCAAGCCCCTCCCTGGTTATCCTGCTCCTAACCGAGCCATCCAGCAAGATATCCCCCACAAACACTATGCTGTGGGGATAGTTGCATTCCGGTTCGGGTGCGGTTTCCGTATATATGTAAACATGGTAGCTGTACCCGATGTCCGGCGTAACCGGCGATTCCGGCGTTATCACGCTGTCGCGCAGGGCCGCTCCCGCGTTTTCAAAATGCGCCGCGTATTTCATCAGGAGGATCACGGCTTCCGGGGAATCCAAATATGAATTATCCAAATCCTTGAGCGCGCGGTAATCTTCCGCCATAATAAAACCATGGGTTGCGGCGTCCCTCCGCTCTGTTTCGGAAATTTCCTGAAAATGTGAAAAATCTACGGAGGATAACAACAGGATGTTTTTCTCCAGGCTTATTTCATGGAGAATCCCGGCCAGTGCCTCCAGCTCTTCCATGGTACAGCCGCGCGAAAGCATAATGCTGACGATTTGCGCTTCGGGTAAATAATGCCGGATAAAGGGCGTAATAACCGCCAGCGAATGGTCGCTTTCCAATATATCCGTATCACTGTTTAGCATAAGACCCATCGCGTCCGCGATTGTATGTACGGCTTCGGTGTCCGGCTCAATTAAACCCACCGGCGTGTCCCAGCCGTAATCGGTAAGGATGATGGGCGGACCTGCGCCCCTATGGTTTGGGCCGGCTAGAATAACGGTGCCGTAATCAACATCCTGCGCGGTAACTGAGTTAAGCAGATTCGCGGTAAAAAACATGACTGGGAGAAAATGGGGGGTGGTGGCTCCGATGATTTTACTGTCCGCCGGATACAGGTTGGCGGCGGCGACAGCGCTTAAAAAGCTGCTTTCCTCGAAATGATGGCATGTCAGATATCGGGTTTCCGGTATGTTAACAGAACTGCCGCCGCCGGGATTAGCATATACCGCGCAGCAGCAGATAAATATGGCGCAAAGGATTTTAAAGAATATTTTCATAATTCAATATTAACATACATCACCGCATAAAAAAAGGTTTTTGGCAAACAATACTAATGTTTGTATAAAATTGAAAAAAAGGAGGATTTTATGTTACGTAAAATTACCGTAGCGGCGGTTTTTGCCGTTGTTTGTCTGAGCGTGCATTCAACGGCATACGCCGGGGAAAACTGGGAATGGGCCGTTCAGCCTATTTTTACCCTCCCGGATGCTTCCGGCGGGTTTGGCGACGCCCTTATCTTTTCTGAAGGACTGGCCCGCGTCGGGCATGGCGGCAAATGGGGCTATATAAACGAAAACGGCAGGATAGTTATCCCGATTGCTTTCAACTGCGCGGGGGATTTTAACGGAAACCTTGCCCTGGCGTCCCTTAGCGGCTCCAGCTACGGGCTTATCCGTTATAATGGGGAGCATTCGGAAAAACAATGGGAATGGGCCGTCTCGCCGTCTTTTAACATGTCCTATGTCACCGGTGACGCAATAAAAATGAAGGGTTTCTCCGAGGAGCTGACCTTGGTAAAACAGGACGGCAAATGGGGCTACATTGATAAAGACATGGAAGTGGTCATCCCCTTTGTTTTTGAAGTTGCCGGATGCTTTTGGGGCGATATGGCGCTGGTTTCAACGGACGGCGAGGCATATGGATTTATACGCTTTAAGGATACCTCTGCGGCGGAACCCAAAACCGAAGCGCCGCACGTTCCCTCAACCATAGTATTGTACAACGGCGAGCTGATTAATTTTTCAAAACCCTCCGTTGAAAAAAACGGCATCGTTTTCCACCCGTTTGAGGATTTTATGCAGGCTGTGGGCGGCGGGTATGAATGGAACGGCGAAACAAAGGTGATCTCGGGCCAGCTTAACGGCAAGATGCTTGGCGTGTCGCTGCCGGACAGCAGTTACCTGATAAATGATTCAATTGTGCCCATGCCGCCGGAAACAGCGCCCTTTGTTGAGAACGAGCGCATATATGTGGATTTGGCATATGTTATTGAAAGCTTGGGGCTGTTTGTGGAGTGGGATACGGAAGCCGCGCGTACGATTTCGATTAAATGACTTACTCTGGGAGCGCGGGCGTCCCGCCCGCAACCAGTCTACGCCATATCGCGCATTATTCGGGCCAATTCCTCATAAAACAGGATTTTATTCATTAGGCCATGCACACCCCTCAACACGTAATGGGAACTTATCGCCAGCACAAACATGGCAATCCCGGCATACAAGAAGTAATCCTTGGCAAAAAGCGTTAAGGACACGGATAAAAGCACCGCGAATACAGCAGCGTAAACGGAATAAGAGAACATAAGGCTCTTGTTCCGGACACGCCTGTGATATTCAAGGACTTTTGCGGTGTCCTTAATCCATGCGCCGGAATACTGGCCGTAATCGCTGCGCACCTGCTCCTCCCACTGAAGCAGGGTTTTATACCGGCCCTTTTTCACGCTGACGCTTTTATACGTTCTGTACACTATACGTTCATTTTTAACGGGCTTATATCTCTTGTATTCTTTTTCAATTACAATATACCTTTCGTACTCATCGGTAATCATCCTGTCAAAAGCGACTTCGTTCATCAGGCAATCCCCCCTGGTTGTATTACAGTTATATCTTTAAAATTATTCTGGCAATGTAAAAATAAAAAAGCAGTGCTGAGGCATCGGCGATTGTTGTTATAAGCGGGGCAGCCATTACAGTGGGGTCGATTTTAATTTTCTTCGCCAGTATCGGCAATAAACAGCCAACGGATTTGGCTATAATTACGGTAACAATTAGGGTAACGGATATAGTAAACGATACCCAAAAATCCCTTCCGTTCATTAAGAATACGCGTGCAAAATTTACCAGTGCCAGAGCGCACCCGCACAATGTCCCAACCCGTATCTCTCTCCAGAGGACACGAATCACATCACGCGCGTGTATTTCGCCAACCGCCATACCGCGGATAATAAGCGCCGATGTCTGTGCGCCCGCGTTGCCCGCCGTGTCCATAATCATAGGGACCATTACCGCAAGGAGATACACGCTGCTTATAATCTCCTCGGCGCTTTCGAGAATAGCGCCCGTTATTGCAGCGGATAACATAAGAAGCAAAAGCCATGTAAAACGGTTTTTGGCAAGTTTCACAACGCTGGTTTTTAAATACGGATCCTCCGACGGGGTAAGAGCCGCCATCTTTTCAAAGTCTTCCGTGGTCTCTTCCTCTATGACCTGCACGATATCGTCAACCGTAACGATACCCACAAGGCGCCCTTCTTTATCGACAATGGGCAGCGAAAGCAGGCCGTAGCGCTTGAACAGGTCGGCTATAACCTCTTGGTCGTCGGTAGTATGGGCAAAAACCATGTTTGTGTCCATTATATCGCCGATGGTGTCCTCCGGGTCGGACAAAAGCAGCGTTTTTACGGAAACCACGCCCACAAGCAGCCTATCGCGCCGCATCACGTAACAGGTATAAATAGTCTCCTTGTCAACGCCGATATTACGGATTATCTCAAAAGCCCTGCCTACGGTATTATATTCCTTCAACCCCACAAACTCCGTCGTCATAATCGTTCCGGCGGAATCCTCGGGGTATTGCAGGAGTTGGTTGATGGTTTTACGGGTATCCACGCTGACGCTTTGAAGCACGCGCTTCACGACGTTTGCGGGCATTTCCCCGATAAAGTCAACGGCGTCGTCAACAAATAGATCTTCAACAATTTTATTAACTTCAATGTCCGTCAAAGCTTCAACGATAATTTGCTGGTTTTCGGGCTCGATATATGAAAAAACATCTGCCGCCATGCTTTTAGGCAAAAGCCTGAACATCTGCACAACCTTTTCCCTGCTGAGATGTTCAAAAACATCGGCTATATCCACCGTGTTAGTATCCATCAAAAGCTGGTACAGATTTCTGTGGTTTACCGGCTGCTCGTTCATAAGCTCAAAAATTTTTTCAATCATGGCTTTACCCCATTTCTATTTGTTCTATAGTCCATCCTCCATAAAACATAATGTAAAAAGACCCATAGTCAGCATTAACTGTACTTGAGCCTGTACAATCTATTTATACCACGTTAAGCCTTGTTTGTCAAATATTTTATTGGCAATTCCAACGCGTTTATGTTATAATGTTTTCAGCCTTTTGAATAAGTAAAAGGTAAAACATAGGAGGATGAAAATGAAGAAATTCAAGGCACTGGCAGTTGTAACGCTTGTTGCGGTTCTCGCGCTGTTCGTCGCGCGTCCCGATGTAGCTTTCGCCTCGGGAGAAACCACGGTAACAATTTACCACACAAACGACACTCACGGCAGATTTGTAGGCGGCGGCAGCATCATGGGCATCGACATGATCGCGGCCATCAAAGCCGATACGCCTAACGCGCTTTTGGTTGACGCAGGCGACACCCTGCACGGCCTGCCCTTTGTTACGCTTAACAGGGGCCTGGATGCCGTAACGCTTATGAATATGGCGGGTTATGACGTATTTACCCCCGGAAACCACGACTTCAACTACGGCTACGAACGCCTACTTGAACTTGAGGCCGAAGCCGCGTTTGGGTTCGTGTCCACCACTATAACAAAGGACGGGGCGCATTTATTCAATTCGACCCTTATAGTTGATGTAGACGGCGTGAGCATAGGTTTCATCGGCGTCACCACGCCCGAAACCTATTACAAAACCAGCCCCACGGGCATCGTCGGCCTTACCTTTGCAATCGACACCGATATGGTAGCCGCCGCCGTAACATCGCTTCAGGGAGCCGGCGCCGACCTCATCGTCGCCCTTGCCCACCTTGGTATTGACGAAACCAGCGAATACACCAGCATATGGCTCGCCGAAACGGTTCCGGGCATCGACCTCATCATCGACGGGCACAGCCACTCGCTCTTCGAGGAAGGCTTTACAGTGGGCGGCACGCTCATTGTCAGCGCGGGAGAGTATGAAAACCACTTAGGCGCAGTCACCGTCGTATTTGGCGAGGACAACAGCGTTATCTCCATCGAAGCCGCCGTCATCAGCGCCGCCGAAGCTCAAGAAGCCTTTGAGCCGCATCCGGAGCTAACCGCTCTGATCGAAGAAATCCGAGCCGCCCAGAACCTTGTCCTGGACGTCGCCATCACCGATATTACATACAGCCTCAGCTCCGCGCGCGAGCCGGGCGTCCGCACGCAGGAAATGGGCCTTGGCAACCTTGTGACCGACGCTATGCTTGCCGCCACCGGCGCTGACATCGCACTCACCAACGGCGGCGGTCTGCGCGCCGACCTTGAGGAAGGCACCGTCACAATCGGCAACGTTATCGCCGTCCTGCCCTTCGGCAACTATGCCGTAACAAAGTTCGTAACCCCCGCCGAGTTGAAGCTTCTCCTTGAAAACGGCGTAAAAGGCGCCCCCGCCGCCGCCGCGGAATTCCCGCAAATCGGCGGTTTCAGCTTTACATACACCGTTGACCACGAGCCGGGCGACCGCGTTTTGAGCATCGCAATCGGCGGAGTGGCCGTCGATATGGCGGACGATGCAACTCAATACCTCCTCGTAACCAATGACTTTATGGCCGCCGGCGGCGATGGATACACCGTTTTCAAAGCTATCCCCACCGAAAACGAGTTCCCCGCGCTGGAAGAGATACTGCGCGATTTCCTGCTTAGCGGCGACGCCGGGGATTACTCCGAAACCGAGGGCAGAATTACGGTAACCGACGCAACCTCCGGTACTCCCCTCGCTCCCGTCACTTCCGGCACGCCCGTAGCCGCTGCTGAAGGCCAAACCGGCGTAGTTGCCAATACACCGGCGGTTTACGTACGCACCGGCCCGCATCCCACCTACGATATCGTAACCGCCATCACCAGGGGTACGGTTGTAGCGGTGCATGACCTTCAGCGCCAGTGGTACCAGGTAACCGTAGGCGAGGTTGAGGGTTGGGTTTACATGGAATACATTGAATTAAACTAAGGCTTTGAGGTATAATGTATTATGGGCGGGGTCAATTTCCCCGCCCAATTTTCTTTGGAGTAATCTATGATCTCATTTGACGAAATCGGCGATATGCTTGAAGAGATAGCGTGCTCGCTGCCTCCGGAGTTTTACAAAGACCTGAACGGCGGAGTTAATCTGCTGCCCGACATTAAAATGCATCCCGAAAGCGTCAGGCCCGGCGATTTGTTTATCATGGGCCAATACCATTATGAACCGCGCGGCTTGGGCCGTTACATCACCATCTTCTACGGTTCTTTCATTCAGGTTTTCGGGCATTACGGCCCAAGAAAGCAAAAAGAAGAGCTGCGTAAAATCCTTGTGCATGAGTTCACCCATCATCTTGAATCTTTGGGCGGCGAACGCCATCTTGAATATAGGGACGAAATTGAAATGGAGAAATATAAAAGGAGACGTGGAAGAAAGGATTAATATCGACGTTCGTGAAATCACATTGATGACGCCAATTATAAATGTTGCTGGCAGAGAATTTTATCCACCCTTCAAGGAGCTTCGCCCCTTGTCCCCTCGTTTAGATGTTTAAACGAATGGGTCAAGGGGCGAAGCTCCTGTCCGCTTGTTCTTTGCGCGGACTGTGAAGGGTTTGGGGGCGTTGTGTGCCCTGAGGTCTTATCTTTACTATTTCAAATTAAACACCTTAACCATATTACGCAGCATCTCCGACTGGCTGGACAGTTCCTCGGCTGCCGACGCGCTTTCCTCGGAGGTGGCGGAGTTTGATTGGACAACCTGCGCTATCTGGCTCACGCCGTCGTTTATCTGGGATATGGCGATGGCCTGGTCGTTCGAGGCTTCGGAAATATTAACTATGATGTTCGATACCTCGGACACGGCGTTAACGATTTTCTCAAGGGCCTCGTCGGTTTTTTCCGCTATGCCGGTGCCCTCTTTAACCCGATGGATGCTGGCTTCGATAAGCTCCGTGGTGTTATTCGCGGCCTCTTGGCTCTTAACAGCAAGGCTCCTTACCTCGTCCGCGACAACCGAGAACCCCGCGCCGTGTACGCCCGCGTGCGCGGCTTCGATGGAAGCGTTAAGCGCCAGCAGGTTTGTTTGGAATGAGATGTCCTTTATGATGCTGATGATCTTCGAGATATTAGCCGACGCGTCGTTGATGGCTTTCATAGATCCCAGCATGTCCTTCATCTGATTGTTGCCTTCGATGGCGAAATTCTTCAGCTCGTCTGAAAGCATCGCCGCGCGGTTGGAGTTTTCGGCGTTCAACTGTGTTTTTTCGTTAACGCTGATAGCCGTCGCATTCAGTTCCTCGATGGCCGATGCCTGCTCCGTTGCGCCCTGGGCCAGCGTCATGCTGGATTCAGAAATCTGGCGCGCGCCTGTGGTAACCTGATCCGTGGCGTTGGTAATTTCAGAGATAACGCCGTTGAACTTTTCGATGATATTGTTAATCGCGTTTTTAATTTCAATGAAATCGCCGTGGTAATCGCGCGTGATCGACTGGTCAAGGTCGTTGTCCGCAAGCTTGTTCAATACAAGGCTGATTTCCTTGATATAGCTGGAGACATCGTTTACCATGCCGTTTACGGCGTTCTTTATATCGTTGAACTCGCCTTTGTAACTGCCGACCATCTTTTCGTGGAAATTACCCTTGGATAATTTATCTAGCACGTCCATCATTTCGTTCAGCGGAACACTGTAGTTCTCAAGCACATTATTAAGGCCGGCCATCAATTCAACCCAGTCGCCCGTGTATTTCCTGGTATCTATGCGCGTAGATGTCCTGCCCTCGCCGACGCTCTTGATAATGCCGGAAATCTCGCCGCTTACGCCTAAGATGCCCGAACGCACGGCCTCAAGAACCTCGTTAAGAACGGCTTTCTTGCCCGGCAGCTTATTCATCTGTATCTTGAAGTCGCCGCTGCTCAGGTCTTTAACCTTGTTGGCGAACATTATCGATTCGGAAACATACGCGGTGATCATTTGGTTTATTCCGCCGGACAGCTCGCGGTAAGAACCCTGATACTTACTTTCGTCTACTCTGAAGTCAATGTCGCCGGCGTTGTGCTTATCGCTCATTTCCTCCAGGTCAACGACAAGCGACTTCATGACGTTTATGACAGTAAAGAAATTCGTTACGAGTATGCCGATTTCATCCTTCGTCTCGGGAACGCTGTTTATGTTAAGGTTACCGGCGGCGACATCGTGCGCTATGTTAACAAGCTGCCCGACGGGTTTGGTGATGCTCTTGGCCGTAATGACGGCCACAACAACGGAAACCAGCGCGGCGGCAACGCTTATGATAATCAGTATCAGGGTTGACCTCTCGGCGTTTTGGCTTTCCGCATCCGACATGGTATCGGAATACGTTCTTAAATCGCCATATTTGGTTTCCATTAACTCAATAAGCTCGCCCATTATGCTGACGCCGGATGCCATTAACTGAGTGGCTTTATAAGCATCGCCGGCCAAAGCGTCATTATACATGGGGTAGCTTACGGTGGAAACGTAAGAATCAAGAAATCCTATGATCTTATTGACATCGGCGATGTATGCCCTTGTATACGCCTGATCCATGCGCGGGTCCGCTTCCATACTTCTGCTGACTTCGTTGAAAAAATGCTTCGCTGTGGCGACGTGGTCGTCAAATTCACTTTTCGAATTATTCAACGCTGCGGTATCCCCGGCGTACGCAACGAAAGAAACCGTTAAGCGGCGTACGGAGGCGACGCTTAATCGGGCTTGGAGCAAGTTTTCAAGTCTTGCGTTTGGAAATTCGAGGATGTAGGAGTAATTCGCGTCCATAGTAGAAGCTGTGGTAATCCCGACTACGGCGATTGTTACAGACAGCGCAATAGCCAATCCGAAGCCGATGATGAACTTAACCCCTATCTTTAAATTACCGAACCATTTACCCACTTTTCCATCTCCTTAAAAATTTATTCTGAAGATTTCATGCTTTAAAAATAAAAAGGGGCACCCAAGTTAAAGGAACCCCTTCCCGTTTACTTATTGGGCGGTTTTATTCATCATCTTAGCCAGCCGGGATTTCCTTCTCGCGGCCGTATTTTTATGGAGAACCCCTTTTGTCTTAGCCTTGTCAATGAGAGACGCGGCGTTGATGAACGCAGCCTGCGCCTGCGGCCCGCCGCCCTCAATCGCGGCTACGGCCTTTTTAACGGCGGTCTTGGTCCGGGATTTAATCATCTTATTTCGCATTGTTTTCTTGCCGGTAATCAGAATACGCTTTTTTGCGGACTTCGTATTTGCCAATTTGTTCACCTCCCATTACAGCAAAATCTATTATATCCGACAAACAAGGTAAAGTCAACGTATAATCGTAAAAATTTTTGAAAAAATAAAGACATAATGAATATCGGAGGTTACTATGTCGGAAACTGAAGCGCATATACCGCTTTTTTACACGGATCTTGCAATGGAGGCAGCTGAAAATCTTGGCACGGGCGGGGAGGGTATACCGGGCGTCCGCATGGAATTGGAAGATTGCCAAATTGACGGCGGCACGGTAAAAATAACCAGGGTTTTTATTGAGGATGAAAACGGCGCGAAAGCGCTGGGTAAACCCGTTGGCACATACGTAACGGCCGAAAGCGCGTCAATGAAACAAAATGACATCCATGCCCACGAAGGCATCATTAAAGTGCTGGTTGACCTGCTGGCCGGCCTTGAGCCGTTGAAAAACGCCAAATCCATTTTAATAGTGGGCCTCGGCAACCGCTATATTACGCCGGACGCGCTGGGGCCGCGTGTTGTTTCGAAAGCTTTGGTAACGCGCTATTTTGAAGGGGAGCCGGCGGAAGACCTTAAATCGGGGAAGCTGCGTTACGTCTGCGCCGTTGCGCCGGGCGTGCTTGGCACAACGGGCATCGAAACCGGTGAAATTATCAAGGGTATTACCCAGCATGTAAAACCTGATGTGGTAATAGCGGTTGACGCGCTGGCTGCAAGAAGCGCGGCGCGGGTTAACACAACCGTCCAGTTTACCGACACTGGGCTGAGCCCCGGCTCGGGCATGGGTACGGGACGCACCGCCCTGAACGTTGAAACGCTGGGCGTTCCCGTCATAGCCATCGGTGTGCCGACGGTGGTGGACGCGGCGACCTTGGTCAATGATACCTTGGATTTAATGCTGGATGATATGATAGCCGCAACCGATGAGGGCAGCGATTTTTACAACACTTTAAAAGACCTGGGAGACACGGAAAAATACGGCTTGATCAAACGCATACTGGACCCCTATGTAGGCGCGATGTTCGTAACGCCTAAGGATGTGGATACCGTTATCGACAGGCTGTCCAACATTATCGCGAACGCATTGAATATAGCCCTGCATCCGGGGATCGGCAAGGAAGATATTAACAGGTATATGTATTAGTTTTATTTGCTGAACAGCATTTCATAAAGCGTGTATTGATCAAACCAGCCGTTCCATTCAAATGAGACATAGCAGTGGACTCCGCCTGCCGTACCTTGCCAAATGAGGGCTTCGGGATGACCGTGGCTGGCTAAGCGAGGCTCGGTGAAATCGAAATTGCTGAAATATTCCATGCATTCCAGGGCCAAATAGGAGATTTCATCAGCGGAGTCAAGTATCAATCCCGCCAGCGGCCAGAAAAGCGGCCACTCATATGACAGAAAGCGGTTGTAATAATATACATGCTCTTCCGGGGGCACGTATTGCCCCCGGAAAAAGAAAGACATATCCAAATGCGTATTTGCGCGGAAAACATGTCCATGCCTGAACGTGTTAGCATACAAGCTCATTGAGCATGTGGCAAATTCAATACGGTCTTCTGTATAGATATATACGCTATCCGGATCGAGTTTGGGTGGCTGGGATAAAATTTGTTGTAATAATTCATACATATAATGCCAGATGTCCCAATCCAGTCCCACCTCTTCAAACGCCAATATCATCCCGGCTTCACGGGTCGGAAACGGCAAATAATGTTCCTGAAGCAGGAATTCAGGGATTTCGGGTTCGGGGGGTTCCGCCTGTTCGGGTATGGGAGAAACGCATCCCGTACCGCATAATAAAATAAATAAAATTAAAAAAGATAATAATTTTTTCATTATGAATCACCTATTAATAGTATAAATATATTGTACCGCAACATTTTATTGTTTGTCAATATATAATACATAAAGTCAATATGTTGAAAATCCTTGAATCCTGTATAGTTTTATTGTATACTGTATAGGTTCACTACATAAAAAGGGTTGATACGGCATAAAATGAGAAAATACGACCTTACCCAGGGCGGCATCATGCGCAAGCTGCTGCTTGTGGCGGTGCCGATTATGAGCACACAGCTTCTCCAGATGTCATACAACCTTACGGATATGTTCTGGTTGGGACGGCTCAGCTCGGACGCGGTTGCGGCGTCCGGCACGGCGGGCATGTATCTTTGGCTGAGCATGGCTTTCCTGCTGTTCGGCAGAATGGGCTCGGAAATCGGCGTATCGCAGAGCATGGGGAAGAACGACTCCGCCAAAGCCCAAAAATACGCGCAAAACGCCATATGCCTGGCGGCGGTTTTGGGGCTTGGCTACGGCTTGCTTTGCATCTTCGGAAGCGATATGCTTATCTCGTTTTTCGGAATACGCGAGGCGCATGTGGCGCGTGACGCCGCCGATTATCTGAGCATAACCGGCTTCGGCATACCCCTTGCCTTTGTTTCATACGCCATCACCGGCACCTTTAACGGCTCCGGCAATTCGCGCATACCGTTTTTGGCGCATTCCGTCGGCTTTATTACAAACATGGCGCTGGATCCCCTGTTTATATTCGGGCTGGACATGGGGGTAAGGGGCGCGGCGGTTGCCACGGTTATCGCAAACATTGTCTGCCTTTCGCTTATGGTTTTGTCGCTGAAAAAGAGTAAAGGCCGCCCTTTTGCGGAATTCCGCTTCTTTGTTAAACCCTGCCGCGATATCATGAAACAGATATTCCGGTGGAGTTTTCCGATATCGTGCGAGAGCCTGCTGTTTACCTTCCTTTCGATGATTATAACGCGGATTGTGTTTATATCCCCATTTGGCGGGGCGGACGCGCAAAGCGTCATGCGCGTGGGTTCGCAGATAGAGTCGCTTTCGTGGCTTATAGGCGGCGGGTTCGGATCGGCCGTGACGGCGTTTACGGGGCAGAACTTCGGTGCGGGAAAATGGCCGCGCATACACAAAGGACGCCAAATCTCGGTTTTAGTGATGAGCTGCTGGGGAGTTGCCGTAACGCTGGCGCTATACTTCTTCGGGCGGGAGCTGACGGGGATTTTCCTTGCGGAAGAGCATTTGCGCGATATGGGCGCGACTTACCTGCGCATACTGGCTTTCTGCCAGCTTCCGATGTGCGTTGAGGCCGTCAGTGCCGGCATCTTGCGCGGCATGGGTAAAACGCTCCCCCCGTCTATAATCAGCACAGGTTCAAACATATTACGTGTACCCCTTGCTTACGCGCTTTCGCTTACCGCCCTCGGTCTGAACGGCATATGGATAGGCGTTACCGTCGGCGCGGTTCTACGCGGCGCGGGGATGTTTGTGTGGTGCCGGATCGATGCCGCCAAAAGGCCGAAAAACGAGGCATCTGTTAATTATTAACTATTAACTGGGGTTCCTATGCGCCTGACCATTGTCCACTGGTTCTTAATATTTATACTATACAGCTTTTGGGGATATATCCTTGAATCGGTTATAGTTTCGGTACAGCGCCGCAAGCCTGTAAACAGCGGGTTTCTTGGCAGTCCCCTTATGCCGTTCCACGGCATTGCCGCGCTTGCGGCGTCCGTATTCCTTTTCGGGCATACGGACAGCCCGGTTATCATGTTTCAGGCGGGCGCGATAATCAATTTCGCCTTGCAATACGTCACGGGGCTTTTGCTGGAAACGGTCTTTGGCATATGCTTCTGGGACTTTTCACACCACCGTTACAGTATACACGGGCGTGTAAACTTTGCCGCGGTGCCGGTAAATGGTTTGTTTACAATGTTTTTGATTATATTTGCGCATGGCCCTGTTACAGAGGCCATTGTGCTGATTCCGGGCAGCATAGCGAGGATTGCCGCCGCTGTCCTAATCTGCATTGCCGGGGCGGACGCGATGTGTGTCGTCCGGCATCTTGTGCGATTGAACGAACTGCTTTCAAACCTTGGCAAAAGCAGGCTTTACGGCAGCGCCGTCCAAGCCCGGCTGCGCCGCGACATGCCGCAGAACAAACGGTTATTTTCCGCTTTCCCGCGTATGCGTCACAGGCATTACCCGGACGCATTGCGGAAAATTAAGCGGTTTATAACCGGGGCGCCGGGAATGCCGTCCCTTACGAAATAAAAATCGGGGAAACAAGCACCGTCACGACGCAAATTGTTTATGCCGCCGCGTTTAAACTACATCTTCTCAAGTTTATATGGAACGGTATCCATTAAAACCCCGCAGAACGAATATTTGTTGTTTCCAAAATCGTAAGCGCGGGAATCCGGCGTTTTTTGGTAACGCAATTCCTGACCGTATAGCTTGCCGTTATGCTCTCCCGCGATAAAGCTGCGTATAAAGAGCTTGCCGTCCCCTTGGGTCTGGCCGTCGTCCTTGCTGTTTACGACGAATTGAAAGATGAACCCGCCAAATGACGGGCAGCTCGGCACCATGCCGGAAACCATGCCGTGCCCCGGCCTGTAACCGCCGCATTCCCCTCCGGCAAGATAAAAACGGTATTCCCTGTTATGCGTATCGAAGGAGCTGTTTTCGTTTATCATACCCAACTTAACGCCGGTGTAGGCGTAGGCGCCGAGTTCGCCCATGCGCATGGTATCGCGGCAGTCAACGATATACACGGCTCCGCTGCCCGCCACGGTTATCTTACCCGTCGCGCCATCGTAAATAAGGGCCGTATCCTCGGAAACGCCAAAGCCCATGTTGCTTTTTCTGTCACGCGTCACCGTTACCGCCTCCACAAGGCGGAAAAAGCGCGGGCGCGCGTCCCAGTGCTGGTCAATAACCCCGGCGGGGAAGTAGCCCAATCCTTTGGAAATGCGCAGCATAGAGCCGGTTTCTTCGTTTAAATCATCATAACCCCATGAAATCGGGGCGTTCAGCGCCGTTCCCGTTTCACCCCCGCAGATCATTACCTCGCTCATTATCGCGGCCCCGGCACCGCATCCGCCGATAACGCCGCCATTTTCATAAATCCTTCGCGTAATCTCCAAGGCTTTGGTATCCGAACCGTCCGCGCGGCAGAATTCCTTCGTAATATAAAATTGGTCGCCGCCTGTGAACCATACGCCCGTAGCGCCGTCCAGCATCGCGGTTATTCCGGCGGTATCGCAGACCGGCTCCGCCCCTTCCATGCGCGGGCCGTCCGTACCCGGAATAGGCAGGCGTATAATGTTTTCCGGCTTTACTCCCAGTTTTTTCCAGATTTCAAATATATATTTCGAGTTCTCCTCATGCTCCCCCCCGCCAGCGGTTGGTACGATGGCTAATTTCGCTCCCGTTCCGCCTGCCGCGTCGATAAACCTCGTATGTATGCTGCGTTCGGAAGCCTCGATTGCGCCTCCGGCTATTATCAGTGTGCCAGGCATGATTTTCTCCTCTGTATACCATGTTGCAATCTAAGTGATTGCAACATGGTAGTAGTCATGATTATAAACCGCCATAAATTATAACAAAACATAGTTAACAAGTAAATATTGTATTTTATTCCATGTTTATGTTATAATATCAAAAACTGTAAATTGCGGGAGGTATATTATGCGTTTGTTGACAAGGTCGGATTTTGACGGGCTTGCTTGCGCCGCTATATTGAAAGCAATCGGTGTTATCGACCATTGGAAATTCGTTCATCCAAAGGATATTCAGGACGGGATTGTAGAGGTAACTGATAACGACGTCCTTGCGAACATCCCTTATGTGCCGGGCTGCAACATGTGGTTTGACCATCATTCCAGCGAAAACACGCGCATTGGTGAGGATATTGAGTTTATCGGGGAAAGCCGTATTGCGGACAGCGCCGCCCGCGTTATCTACGATTATTACGGCGGGGCCGAGAAGCTGCCGAACCTTGAGGAGCTTGTCAAAGCCTGCGACAAGGTTGACTCGGGCAAGCTTACGCGTGAGGATATACTGAACCCCGAGGGCTGGGTGCTTTTGGGCTTTATGATGGATCCGCGCACGGGGCTTGGGAGGTTCCGCGAATTTCGCATCCCGAACTATATGCTGATGGAGCATCTTATAGACGCGTGCAAGAGCCAGAAAATAGATGAAATCCTTGCGAACCCCGATGTCGCGGAGCGCGTAAAGCTTTACTTTGAACAGGAAGCTTTATTTAAGGAAATGCTGCGCAAATATACGCGCGTTGACGGCAATGTTATAGTAACGGACCTGCGCGGCGTCCACCCGATCTATACCGGCAACCGCTTCCTTATCTACAGCCTTTTTCCCGATCAGAACATATCCCTTTGGATTGTTGACGGGCGGGAGAAACTGAACGTTTCCATCGCCTGCGGGTACAGCATTTTGGACCGCTCATGCAAAACCGACGTCGGCGAACTGATGCTCCAATACGGCGGCGGCGGGCATAAGCAGGTCGGCACCTGTCAGGTCCCGTATGCCGAGGCCGATAAAGCTATCGCTGAAATCGCGGAAAAAATAAAAGCGGATGAAAACGCGTAAATTCCAGACCTATCCCTTTGTTTTTACGTATTCATGTAAGAAAAGGGGGCAGATATAAATGAGGCTAATTATAAACAGAGCCGAATTAAAGGGCAGGGCACGGCGGGTATTGAAATCATATTACTGGCTGCTGTTTGTGGTCAGCTTGGTTGCCGTGCTTTTCGGCGGCAGCGGGAATGGCAGCGGCAGCAACAGCAGAAACACCCGTTCCGGCGGTTCGTCTTCCGAATCGGCTATAGTCAGGATAAACGATGTGACGATAGTCGGGTTTGACGGAGTGCGTGAACTGAGCCGGACGGATTGGAACAGGGTCGCGGGCTTTAACACAGCCCATGTAAACACCAATGTAAACAACGTAAGGCACATGTTTATATGGGGCATACTTGCCGCAAGCTTATTCGGGATTGTTATGTTTGCGGGCTTTATGGGGTTGGCGTTCCGTATTCTGGTGTCCTTCCCGCTAAAAGTGGGATGCTGGAAAATATTCGTTAATACGGCCGGCGGCACGCGAAGGCCGAATTTACGGGAAATGCTTTACGCGTTCCGCAGCGGGCGTTATGTGAACATCGCGTTGGCGGGATTTCTTACAGGGCTTTATACCTTGCTTTGGACACTGCTGTTTGTTATCCCCGGGATAGTAAAAACCTACGCGTACCGCATGGTTCCCTACATCCTAGCCGAAAACCCGGACATGAACGCCAGCGACGCCATCCGCCTGAGCATGGCAATGACGAACGGGCATAAATGGGATATGTTTGTTCTGGATCTAAGCTTCATTGGTTGGTACCTTCTGGGGATGCTTGCCCTGGGATTCGGGATTTTCTTCGTGCATCCGTACAAGGACGCGACGTTCGCTCAGCTTTATCTGGAACTCCGCGACATTTCGATCCACCATAAAATCGCAATGCCGGCAAACTTCGGGCTGCACAGCCATACGCCCGAAAACCCGCTCCAAAACAGCCCGGTTGACAACGGCATAGTCGATTACCGTGACAAACCGTTCAATGATTAATTTTTAGCTATTAACTGTTATTAATAGGGGTATTCATATGCAAAAGCTGGTTTCTAAGGTAACGGATGATATTGATTTCTACGTGGGAAACGATCCGGGTAAACTTCTGGC
>WRAC01000024.1 GCA_009780415.1 Defluviitaleaceae bacterium
ATAATTTTTGCTGCCTATGTTATAATTCTTTTGCTGTAGGTGCATTCTCATAACTCTATTTTACAGCAAAAACGAGCCTTTTTCAACTTAGGCTCGTTTTTTTGTAGGGGCTGTTTTGCAACAGCCCCTTTTGTTTAAGATTACACCAACGCGCCTTTTTTAATCGTCACGGGCGAATCCGGCGTGCCGCGAATCTGCTTGCCGTCAAAGATGATGACCTCTTTGTCCAGTATGGCGTGCTCAACGACGCAGTTATTGCCTATAAAACAACCTTCCATAAGTATAGAGCTGTTGATGAAGGAGTTTTCGCCGGTAAAAACCTTGCGGAAGATAACGCTGTTCACGGCTTTGCCGTTCAGGATGCTGCCGCTGCCGATAAGGCAGTTCTTTGTCTCCGTACGGTAGTTGAACTTGGCGGGGGGCTCGTCCTTCGGTTTGGTTTCAATGTGAGGAAGCTGATGCACAAGCGCGTCGCGCACGTCCTTTCGCAGGAAGTCCATGTTCGCGCTGTAGTAGGAGCCTATGCTGTTTATACCCATCCAGTAATCGTTGAACATAAAGGCGTTCATGCGCAGTTTTTTGCGGTAGCGGATCAGGATGTCCGTTACGAACTCATAACGGGCTTCGGATATAACGTTTTCCAGAAGCTTGATAAGCAGCACCCTGGACATGACATATATGCCCAGCGAAATAATAGTGCTGTCCGCTTCAAAGGGCTTCTCCTCAAAGTCCGTAACGCCGCCGTTTTCGTCCAGCTTCAGCACGCCGTAATCCCGCGGGTCCATATCCGTCCCGGCCGTATCCTTCGCCGTGATTGTTATATCCGCTCCGCTTTCCACATGGTAGTTTATAAGCTTGGTAAAATCCATTTTATAGACGCAGTTGCCGCTGGCGATTACCACAAGCGGCTCGTTGGAACGCTTCAGGAACGCGATATTCTGGTAAATCGAATCGGCAGTTCCGCGGAACCAAAAGCTGTTGTCGCTTTGCAAAAAAGGCGTGAACACATACAGCCCGCCGTGTTTACGTCCCAAATCCCACCATTTCGACGAGTTAAGATGGTCATGCAGGGAACGTGAATTATACTGCGTTATAACCGCTATCTTGGTTATCCCGGAGTTGGACATATTACTAAGCGGAAAGTCTATAACCCTGTAGCAGCTCCCCACGGGCAGCGCGGACGCGGCGCGCACCGAGGTCAGGTCGCCCAGCCTTTCGCTTACGCCGCCTGCCAGAATGATACCTATGGCTTTCATATTCCCGCCTGCCTTTCCTTAATGATGGACTTGCCGCTTGGCAGTTCCAGACTGTCGTAGTCTGCCTCTATCGTAACGCCGTCAATCACGCAGTTCCTGCCGACGGACACGCCGTCAGGCAGTATCGAAAACTCACCCACCACGGTGATCCCCGTATTATAGATATCCGGTTTCAATTCGTTCACCGCGTCCTCGCCTACCGCGGCGCCCAACCGCACGTTTTTGCCGATGACGCAGCGTTCGTCCAGTATGCAGCGGTCTACCGTGGAATTCTCGCCCACCACGCAGTACTCCATAATAATGGAATCCGCTACGCGCGCGCCTTCCTTGATGATAACGCCATGCCCCAGGATGGAATTCACAACCGTGCCGTAAACTTCGCAGCCTTCGGATAGGAAGGACGCGCGCACATCGGAGTTTTCGCCCGTGTATTGCGGCGGCTGATGTGTGGCTGAGGTGTAGATTCGCCAGAAATCCTCATACAGGTTAAAATCCGGCACGGTTTTTATCAGCTCCATGTTAGACTCCCAATAACTGTCTATGGTGCCGACGTCTTTCCAGTAATCGTTGAATTTATAAGCGTAAAGTGTCCTGCCCTCGTTTATTAAGAACGGGATGATATGCTTGCCGAAGTCGGAGTCCTCAAACATCCTGTCGCATTTGGTCAGCGCCTCGCGCAGGCGCTTCCACGTAAAGATATAAATCCCCATCGAAGCCAGATTGCTTACGGGGTTTTTTGGCTTTTCGGCAAACTCGTATACTTTACCGTCATCGTGGGTATTCATAATACCATAGCGGCCGGCTTCCTCCAATGGCACTTCCAGCACGGCGATGGTGGCGTCCGCGTTGTTTTTCTTGTGGAAATCAAGCATCAGGGAATAGTCCATCTTATAGATATGGTCACCGCCCAGAACCAGTACATGCTCGGGGTTATATTCCTCAATATAGGACATGTTCTGGTATACGGCGTTCGCCGAGCCGGAATACCAGTCCCCGGTGTTGTCGTTTTTCTGATGGGGCTGCAAAATCGTAACGCCGCCGTTGTTACGGTCCAAATCCCATGGCACGCCGTTTGATATGTGGCGGTTCAACAAAAGCGGCTGGTACTGCGTAAGGACCCCAACGGTGTCTATGCCGGAATTGATGCAGTTTGAAAGCGGGAAGTCTATCATCCTGAACTTGCCGCCATAGCTGACGGCGGGCTTGGCCTTGGTATTGGTAAGTATCCCAAGGCGGCTGCCTTGCCCCCCCGCCAGGAGCATCGCAATCATTTCCTTGCCGCGCATGTGAATTCCTCCTTTTGGTATCACTATTAATTTATCCAATTTTAATACAAATGTCAACACTAACCTAAAATTAGCCGATAATATGGTTGACTTTGCCTATCGTTTCAATATACAATGAGGTAATGAGAAATATGTTTGAAAGAAGGCTTGCAACATGTCAGTAAACAAAAGTTCACCCTTGATGAAGAATTCGCTTGAGCTGCTGCGTGACAACGTCATGTCGGCATCCAAGGAGGACCTTGTGCTCATGCTTTTTGACGGCTGTCTGAAGTTCATTAACCAATCAATACTCGCCATCGAAAATAAGGATTATTCAAAGGCAAACACACTCTGCATTAAGGCGCAGAACATTATACTCGAATTCCGCGCCACACTGGATATAAGAATTGGTTTGGCGGAACAGATGGACAGCATGTATGTTTATATCTATGAAATTCTGCTTGACGGCAACATGACGAAGGATACCGCGCTGCTGTCCGAAGCGCGAGATTTGGTGCGTTCCTTCCGCGATACATGGAAAGAAGCGATTGTCATAGCGCGTAAGGAAAACGCGGTTAAGAATAAACCGAAATAATGTTCAAAGATAAAATGGTGCTGGCGGTGGTGGCGGCCGGCGGCAGCGGCGCGCGCTTTAACGCCGGGCTGCCCAAGCAGTTCCTGCCGCTTCTGGATAAGACCGTAATAGCTTGGTCAGCCGGGCTGATCCAGCGCAGCCCATATACGGATTATGCTGTAATGTCCGTGCGCAGGGAATATATTCCGCTGTGGAATGAAATAGCCGGACGGCATTCCTTAAGCAAATTCACGGAAACCGTTCCCGGCGGCAGTGACCGCCAGTCCTCCGTTTACGCCGGAGTAAGGCGGGCCGCGGAAATAGCGGACGGCAAGGCTTCGATAATCATAATCCATGACGCCGCAAGGCCGCTGGCGACACAGGAATCTCTAGACAAAGCCATTGAAGCGGCGGAAAAATACGGCGGAGCGGTGGTATCCGTCCCGGCCCGTGATACGATAAAAATGGCAAAAGGCCTGTTCATATCCGAAACGCCGGAGAGAACAGCGCTTTACATAGCTCAGACACCGCAGGTTTTCCGCCTTGAGCTGCTGTTGAAGGCGCATGAAGCCGCGCTGAAAGACGGATTTACCGGATCCGACGACGCGTCCCTGGTTGAGCGTATCGGCGGCGATGTGTGCCTTACTCCCGGTACGTACGGTAATATAAAGATTACGCATCCCGAGGATCTGGCTTTGGCGGAAACCCTCGCCCGATTTGCGCAATAATGCATATATTAATTATTATAGGGGGTTATATTAAATGGATAGAGAACCCAAGCGCCAGTGGGGCGGGCTAAGGCTTTCGTGGATGATTGTTTTAAACGCGGCCGCCGCTGTTATAATCGCCGCCGCTTACTTTTTGGATTGGTGGGCGCCGGTCATCATTCTTTGCGGCTCGTTCGTGATTATTTTCAATTTGGTCACCTGGCTCATTGTTTCGCGAAACGTTTCCGGGCCGGTAATAAAGCTGTTGAAAGGGATATTGGGCGAAACCGCCGAGCTGCCCGCCAATGACAGCGGCCTGATCGGTGAAGCGGCAAAAATATTTTACGAATTAAAACGCGATAACGAAGCGGTAAACGCGGATTTAAATAAAGCAAACGGTAATTTAAGCGCTTTGTCGGAGCGCCGCAAGGAGATGTCAAGGCTGCTGTCCGCTTGGGCGGCGGGTGATTATGAATCCCAGCCGGAATACGGGGTTCTTGGCGAGGAGCTTTTTGAACAGGTAAACCGTTTGCAAACGGTACTGGGCAATAATCTTAAAGAATTTTCAAGGCTCACCGGCGAACTTGCCGGAATAAAATCCCAATCAGCCGGCGATGCCGCAAAAATCAACGCGCTAACCAACGATATAGCAAAACTCACCGGCCTGACCGGAGATACGTTTGACGCCATCGCTTCCGGTGATTTCAACCAACGTTACGGGCATGAATACCCCGACCTGGCCGTTAAAGCCGCCTCCGCCTGCACCCGCGCGAAAGAGCTTTCAGACAGCGCCGCCAATATCAGAGGCGCGTTTACCAACCATGCGCGCCGTATAAGCGACATAAGCGCGCAACTGGCCTCCATTGCCAATAACGGCAGCTCAGCCGCCGAAGGCATCGGCGACAAGTCCCATAAAATCACGGAACAGATTTCAAAGAGCGCCGGCTTTGCGTCAAAAGCCGCAAGCATCGCGCAATCCACCAAGGATCAATTCCAGGAAGGTTACAACTTAGTCAGTGAAATGAACAATACCATGCGCGAAATTGATTCAATGTCCGGTAATATAATGAATATAATTAAATCCATAGACGATATCAGCTTCCAGACGCAGCTTCTCTCGCTGAACGCTTCCATCGAGGCCGCGCGCGCGGGGCAGTTTGGGAAAAGTTTTGCCGTTGTGGCTTCAAAGGTTGGCGAGCTGGCGGGCAAGAGTAAGGAATCCGCCGATGAAACGGGCACTTTGCTTGAAAACATGATAAACAAGTTTCATGAAGGCGTCACAATGTCTGAAAAAACGGCTAAAATCATGACCCAGTTCCTAGACGGACTGAATCAGGTCATTGATACCGTTGAGGAAACAAAGGAAGGCATCGCGATGCAGTCACAGACGGCGGAAGAAATGCTTAACGCGGCAAGGGCAATATCCGGCGATTCCGGCGGCAAATATATGGTTGAAGACCTGATGACCGCGGCGGCTGACCTTGAGGACAGCCTAAGAACCGGGGCTTCGGTAAGCCGCGGATACAGCTCCCCCGCTCCAGCCATGGCCGCGCCGCCTAAACCGGCGTATCAGCCCGCACCCAGCTCCGCTCCAAAACCGCAGGCTGTCCCGAAACCTATGACACCAGCGCCGGCTCCGGTTAAACCCGCTCCGGCGGCAGTTCCTCCTAAACCGGTGACTCCCCCGCCAAAGCCCTTTACCGCCGCGCCAAAACCCACGGCACCTTCGGTAATTCAAAAACCCGCTATTACAACGCCAAAACCCGCAGCTCCAGCCTTTGCGCCAAAACCAACGGCTCCGGCAGCCCAAGCGGCGCCTAAACCGCTTACACCGCCGCCCGCACCGGTAAAAGCGCCCGCGTTCGGCTTAAAAACGGCTGTACCGTCTGCTCCCGCGGCTGACGCGGCTCCGGCAAAACGTCCGCCGCCCTCCTCTAAAATGGTGGTAAGCTCTATAAAGCCGACGGGTTTTGACGGCAGCTCCGAATATAACAGGAAGGACTTCGGCAAGTATTAAGGAGTGTTTTCTATGAACGTTGGCAATGTAAGCAATGATTACGCAAATCCATACCAAGCGGGTATAAATCCGCTTACTCCTTCGTCAAACACGATACCTGAGAATTTAAGGCCCGATAGCGTCAATCCCGAAATCACGCGTCCGCGCGGGTTTGTAAGCCCTTCGGCCACGGAAGGCGACCTGCGCAAGGAAGGCTACAGCACTTCAGAAATTAAGGATTTAAAGCGCGCCGGGAAGATTCAGTGCGAAGCCTGCTCCAACCGGACATATCAGGATAAATCCAATGATTCCGGAGTAAGCTTCCAGGCCCCGACAAAGCTCTCCCCCGCGCAGGCGGCGATTGCGGTTCCGGCCCATGAGGGCGAACATGTCACCCGCAACGCGGCAAAGGCTGAAAGCGAAGACCGCACCGCAGAAAGCGCGGTACGCATTTTTACGTCCGTATGCTCCGAATGCGGCATCAGCTACGTATCCGGCGGCGAAACGCGCACCGTTACAAGAAAAAAAGCCGAAACGCAAGACTTTGCGGATAAATTTGAGGATGATAAGATTACGCGCGGGGTCGGAAAGAATGTTGATGAAACTGCGTAATACCATCTTGCAATCTTAGTGATAGTTAGTGAGTAATGTCGTACGCTGTAGCGAAGCGCGGTACGACTTGCCCATGGCGCGGTCTTTGCGCCGTCAGTAATCCATGGCGCGGTTTTTGCGCCGTCAGTAAAAGCTTACTGTCACTTAGATTGCAACATGGTATAAGGGGGCACCTTCGGGCGTCCCTTCTAAAATTGGAGGGATTTATGAATACTGATATAAAAACCGCTATGAGCTGTTATCTTAACGAAGCGCCGCCGCCTTATCCCGAGTTTGCTCCGGGCATCAGGCGCGCGCCAAGCCGGGGGTTCCGCCTCACAAAGGCGCAGACGGAGATTGCGCTCAAAAACGCCCTGAGGTACGTCCCGAACGAATACCACAAGGAACTTGCCCCGGAATTTTTGGATGAATTGCTTAAATACGGCAGGATTTACGCTTACCGCTTCCGCCCTCCCGGCCGGCTCTTCGGCAAGCCCATCGACGAGTACAAAGGTCAATGCGTGGAAGGCCGCGCTTTTCAGGTTATGATTGACAATAACCTTGATTTCGAGACCGCGCTTTACCCTTATGAGCTGGTAACATACGGCGAAACGGGTGCCGTATGCCAGAACTGGCTACAGTACAGGCTTATTATGAAATATTTGGAACGGCTGACGCGCAGCGAAACCCTTGTGATCGAGTCGGGGCATCCCTTAGGACTGTTCCCCTCGCCGGAATCCGCGCCCCGCGTCATAATCACAAACGCCCTGATGGTCGGTATGTTCGATACGCAGGAGCATTGGGAGATTGCCCAGCAGATGGGCGTCGCCAATTACGGGCAGATGACCGCCGGCGGCTGGATGTACATAGGGCCGCAGGGGATCGTCCACGGCACGTATAACGCGCTGCTGAACGCCGGGCGGCAGAGGCTGGATATCGGCGCGGCAAGCGATTTGCGGGGCAAGCTCTTTGTGACATCCGGGCTTGGCGGCATGAGCGGCGCGCAGGGTAAGGCGATGGAGATCGCGGGCGGCGCGGCGGTTATTGCCGAGGTGGATTTGTCCCGTATAACTACAAGGCTTGACCAGGGCTGGGTTCAGGAGTTTACCGATTCGGCGGAAACGGCGTTTAAAAAAGCGCGTGAGGCGCAGGATTTTGGCAAACCCTATTCCGTGGCGTATCATGGGAATATTGTGGATTTACTACAGTACGCGGTTGATCAAAACCTTCGCATAGAACTGCTTTCAGACCAGACATCCTGTCACGCGGTCTATGACGGCGGTTACTGCCCGCAGGGGATAACCTTCGAGCGGCGCACGGAACTGTTGGATAGTGACAGGGCTTTATTCCGCGAACTTGTGGATAAAAGCCTTCATATACATTTTAAGCTGGTTCGGACGCTTGTAGACAGGGGTTCTTATTTCTTTGATTACGGGAACTCTTTTTTAAAGGCAATTTATGACGCAGGTGTAAAGGAAGTTTCCAAAAACGGCACGGACGAGAAGGACGGGTTTATTTTCCCGTCATACGTTGAGGACATTATGGGGCCGGAGCTGTTTGATTACGGCTACGGGCCGTTCCGCTGGGTTTGCCTGTCCGGTAAGGATGAAGACCTCGCCAAAACGGACGCGGCGGCCTTGTCGCTGATTGATCCCGACCGGCGCGGGCAGGACCGCGACAACTATATGTGGATTCGCGACGCGGGCAAGAACAAAATGGTCGTAGGCACAAAGGCCCGTATACTGTATCAGGACGGCGAGGGGCGGCGCGATATCGCGTTAAAATTCAACGAAATGGTGCGCAATAACGAGGTTGGCCCCATCATGCTGGGACGCGACCACCATGACGTAAGCGGCACGGACTCCCCTTTCCGCGAGACGGCTAATATCAAAGACGGCAGCAACGTTATGGCGGATATGGCGGCCCAGTGCTTTGCCGGAAACGCCGCGCGGGGCATGAGTCTTGCCGCTCTGCATAACGGGGGCGGCGTGGGCATCGGCAAAGCGATAAACGGCGGCTTCGGCCTTGTGCTGGACGGGAGCGCGCGCGTGGACGGGATCATAAAATCCGCCATGATGTGGGATGTTTACGGCGGCGTCGCCCGGCGAGGCTGGGCCAGGAACCCCAACTCCATCACGACCGGCGCGAAGTACAACCAAAGCGCCGCCGGCGGGCATATTACGCTGCCGTTTGTACCGGAGGACGGGCTGGTTGAGGAACTAGTACGGGGTGCCGGTTTATGAGCGGGTCTAAACCGATGGAGAATGTAAATGATTACATTGAGCATGTAAAATCGCCTTGGGGCAGGATGTTTTATGATTTGCTTTTTATTCAGCTTGACATTCCGGAGACACCAAGGTTAAAAATCCTCGACTTCGGCTCGGGCCTTGGCGTTACGGCGGATTATTACGCCGCTTGGCATGATGTGACCGCGGTTGAGTATAACGCGGAAATGATTGTAAACAGGTTTAGGGAAAATTCGTATACGCAGATTCATGGCGCCGTTGAGCATATAGCAGCTTTTTCCAGTAATACTTTTGATGTGGTTATTTGTCATAATGTTTTGGAATATATCAAGGATCAGGAGCCTGTTTTCGCGGAACTTCTAAGGGTGCTGAAACCGGGCGGGACTCTGTCTGTTGTGAAGCATAACCAGTACGGGAAGGTTTTTCACAGCGCGGTTTTTTGGAATGATCCCGGAAAAGCCTTGTCACTTCTTAAAAACAGTACCAGCGGGAATATTAATTTTATAGGGACGCAATACATTTATTCTTATAAGGACGCGGCGGCGTGGTCTGAAAAATATGGCGGGACAATCAAAAGGGTCTTTGGCATGAGGGCGTTTTGGGCGCTTGGACAGAATAGTGACGTAAAATATAACGATGATTGGTACCGGAATATGCTTGAGCTGGAACGCCAGGCGGCTGATATTGATGAGTATAAAAATGCTGCGTATCATAATCACATATTGATTGAAAAAAGGAGTTGGACCGATGAGTAAACTTGTTGAATGCGTACCTAATTTCAGCGAGGGCAGGAATTTGGACATAGTTGAGAAAATTGCAAGTGAGTTTCGGGGCAAGGAAGGCGTGAAGCTGCTGGATTATTCAAGCGATAAGGACCATAACCGCTCCGTGGTGACCGTGATTGGCGCGCCCGATGCGGTTTCCGCGGCTATGGTTAATGCGGCGGGGGTTGCGGTGGAGCTTATCGACTTGACAAAGCATAAGGGCGAGCATCCCCGCATGGGCGCTGTTGATGTGATCCCGTTTATTCCCGTGCGCGGGATGAAGATGCAGGAATGCGTTGCGCTGTCAAAAACCGTGGCGAAGGAGATTTATGATAAATACGGTTTGCCAAGCTATTTATATGAAAACTCCGCGTCTTCGGAAATGCGCAGGAACCTTGCCGATGTGCGCAGGGGTGAATTCGAGGGGCTTGCGGCAAAGATGCAAAAACCCGGCTGGAAGCCCGATTTCGGTGATGCGCCGCACCCGACGGCAGGGGCAGCCGCTGTAAGCGCGCGTGAATTTTTGATCGCGTTTAATGTAAATCTGGGAACCTCCGATTTAGCAATTGCCGTAAAGATATCAAATGTAATCCGGCATTCCGGCGGCGGGCTTCGCTTTGTGAAGGCTATGGGCGTTGACCTCGCCGAGCGTAATATCGCGCAAGTTTCAATGAACCTGACTGACTACAGAAGAACTTCGATCTACCGCGTTTTTGAACTTATTAAAATCGAAGCAGCGCGATATGGCGTGCCGGTTATCGGCAGCGAGGTTATCGGGCTTTTGCCCATGCAGGCGCTGGTTGATACGGCGGAATATTATTTGCAAATAGAGGGCTTCAAAAGCAGCCAGATAATTGAGGCGGGCCTTTTGGAATGAACAGATACACCGTAAAATCCAGAAATATATGTTCGTTTGACGATAATGGGAAAATGCGCGTTATTGACGGTTTTATAGTTATTGGCGACGATAAAATAGAGGATGTTACGGCGCGTGTGCCGGACGGGCTTGATATATTGGACGCGTCGGATATGACCGTAACTCCGGGGCTTATCGACGCGCACACGCATCTCGTTCACGCCGGGTCGCGCGAAAACGAGATGAGCATGAAGCAAAACGGCGTATCGTACTTGGAAATACTTAAAAACGGCGGCGGGATATTAAGCACCGTAAATAAAACCCGCGCCGCCTCAAAAGATGAACTGAAGGCAAAGGCTTTGAAGAGCTTGGACATCATGCTGTCTCACGGCACTACCACAGTTGAGGCCAAGAGCGGCTACGGGCTGGATTTTGAAACCGAAATCAAGCAGCTTGAAATTGCGCGTGAATTGAACGATTGCCATCCCGTCAGCATTGTTTCAACATATATGGGCGCGCATGCCATACCCGCAGAGTATAGGGAAAACCGGCGGGGGTATGTGGATTTGATGATTAATAAAGTAATGCCTTATACGGCGGAAAACGGACTGGCTGAGTTTTTCGATGTTTTTTGCGAGGACGGCGCGTTTACGCTTGACGAGACGGTTGAGTTGTTTGAAGCGGCGCAAAAACTGGGTTTTGGGTTGAAGCTGCACGCAGACGAAATTGTACCGATGGGCGGCGCGGAGCTTGCGGCGCGGTTTGCGGCTGCGTCGGCGGAGCATCTGCTGGCCGCGTCCGACGCCGGGATTGCTGTCCTTGCGGAAGCCGGCGTTACGGCGGTGCTTTTGCCCGCCACCGCATTTTATCTGATGAAGGGGCATTACGCCAGGGCACGGGAGATGATAAAAGCGGGAATGCGCGTGGCTCTGGCGACGGATTATAACCCGGGGAGCTGTCCAACGGAGAACATGCAGGCTGTAATGACTTTCGCCGCGTTTGGTATGGGGCTGACAACCGAGGAAATTTTAAGGGGAATGACATTAAACGCGGCTTACGCGATTAACAGGCAGAAATCCATCGGCAACATCAAAGCCGGAATGAACGCGGATTTGGTAATTTTTGACGCGCCTAACCCGGATTATATAATTTATCATTTTGGTATAAACCATGTTGATATGGTAATTAAAAATGGAAAGACCGTTTTTAACCACAAAAATCACAAAAAAACACAAAAAAAGGATGGCAAGTTATGTTAATGGATATGAGCCTGCGTGATTTTTGCGCGCTGCTGGCTTCGAAGGAACCCGCGCCGGGTGGCGGCAGCGTTTCCGCGTTTGCCGGGGTTTTGGCGGCTTCGCTTGGGCAGATGGCTGTGAATTTGACCGTTGGGAAGAAGGTTTTTGAGTCCGCCGATGATATTGTTAAGGAAGCGGTTAATGAGGCGGGCGCGGAGCTTGCCGGGCTGGGAGAACGGCTGACAAAGCTTGTGGACGATGACACCGAGGCTTTTAACGCTTATATGACGTCATTTAAGATGCCAAAAGCCTCGGATGAGGAAAAAAATGCGCGGAAAAAGGCTTTATCCGCGGCTGAGGAAGTGATTGTAAGCGTCCCGCTCGCCACATTTACGGCTTGTTCGGAGATTTTTCCGCATTTGGCAACACTTGCCGTTTATGGGAACAAAAATTGCATATCGGATGTCGCCGTTGCCGCGAATATGGCTCTTTCCGGCATGGAAGGCGGTATGTACAATGTTCTTACTAATAAAATGCATGATGGAAAACGCACTGAGTATACGGAAAAAATGACGCGGATGCTGAATGAGGCCGCCGTCTGCCGAGATAAAATAATTAACACCGCCAAGGAGATTTTTAATGAGTGAATTGGTTTTGACCGGGCACAGCCTGCGAATTGCCGATGTTATAAACGTTTCATTCCACCGCCGGCCCGTGGCGGTATCAGATGAGGCAAGCGCCGCCGTCGCGGCTTCCCATAATATAGTGCGCGATAAAATAAACAAGCGCGAAGTTGTTTACGGTATTACAACCGGGTTCGGCAACCTTGCAAATGTCGTTATCGACCCCGGACAATCCGCCCTTTTACAGAAAAACCTTATCGTAAGCCATGCCTGCGGAGTTGGTGAACCCTTCCCGACGGAGGTTGTACGCGGTATAATGCTGCTTCGCGCAAACGCGCTGGCAAACGGTTTTTCCGGCGTTTCCCCCCGATGTGTGAGTATTCTTACTGACATGCTTAACGCGGGCGTACATCCCATTGTGCCTATGAAAGGTTCCCTTGGCGCAAGCGGCGACCTCTGCCATTTGGCACATGTGGCGCTGGTTATGATGGGCATGGGCGAAGCGGAATTGAACGGGATGCGCATAAGCGGCGCGGATGCCATGGAAAAGGCCGGGATAACAGTCCTTGAGCCAACGGGCAAAGACGGGCTGGGGCTGATAAATGGCACGCAAGCCATGTCGGCGATAGGTGTTTTTTGCGTTTACGATGCCATTATGCTGCTTGAGCTGGCGAATGCCTGCGCCGCGCTCACGCTGGAAGCCCTGGGCGGGAGGATAGACGCTTTTGACGAAAAACTTCACAAGGCGCGCCCTCATCCCGGGCAAATCATTTGTGCCGGGGAACTGCGCCGCCTGCTAAACGGCAGCAAAAATACCGGCAGCGCGCGCCGTGTACAGGACGCCTACACCCTGCGCTGTGTGCCGCAAGTCCACGGAGCGTCGTGGGACGCGATAAATTACGCTAAAAATGTGCTGACCATCGAGATCAATTCCGTTACCGACAATCCCATTGTTTTCCCGGATAGCGGTGAGGGTCAGATTATATCCGGCGGGAACTTCCATGGACAGCCGCTTGCGCTGGCCCTCGATTTCCTTGCCATTGCCGTTGCCGAGCTTGCCAGCATTTCCGAGCGCCGCACGGAACGGCTTGTAAATCCGCAGCTTAGCGGCTTGCCGGGATTTTTAACGCAGAACCCCGGCGTAAATTCCGGCATGATGATACCGCAGTATACGGCAGCATGTCTTGTTTCGGAAAATAAAGTGCTGGCGCATCCGGCAAGCGTGGACTCCATCCCGTCCTCCGCGAATCAGGAGGACCATGTGTCGATGGGCGCCATCTCAGCGCGTAAATGCAGCGAAATTATCAACAACGTTAAATATGTGCTTGCCATAGAGCTGATGGCCGCCGCCCAGGCCGTTGATATCGGCGGTTCGGTTAACGGGCTTGGCGATTATACATCCAAGCTTTACCGCGAGATACGCAAAGCCGTGCCGCGGCTTGACGACGACCGCGTTCTGTCACCCGATATCGAAAAGATTGCGGCGTTGATTGACGACGGGGCATTGAACAGGGTTATTGAGGAGGATTAGCGATTTTACTCTTTTGCCTTGGGATTAAAAGCCACCGCGGCCAAAAGCCCGAACAGCACCGCAGCCGAGATACCGGCGGCCGTCATTTTCAATCCGCCGGTGAGGACGCCCAGCAGCCCGGATCTATTTACCTCTTCTTTTACTCCCCTTGCCAGTAGGTAACCGAAGCCCGGCAGCGGTATTGTCGCGCCCGCGCCCGCGAACTCCGCAAACCGCCCGTAAACACCGATACCCCCGAGCAGGCAGCCGATTACGACGAACATAACCAAAATCCGTGCGGGTGTGAGTTTTGTTTTATCAATTAATATCTGGCCGATGACGCAAATCAACCCGCCGATAAGAAACGCTTTTAAAAAAATCATTTTTACCCTCCTAGCTAATATTCTCTATGGCAACGGCGTGACAGATACCCGGAATTGATTCGCCCTGCTGGGCCGATGTGGTTGACAGAAGCGCTCCGGTAGGCAGCAGCAGCAGCTTACCGATTGCGCTGTTTTGCATCTGGTTATACAAATATCCCGCGAAGGTTACGGCGGAACAGGCGCAGCCGCTTCCGCCGCTGTGCGTATCCTGTGTTTCGCGGTCGAATATCTTAATGCCGCAGTCCGTGTAGTTGGATGATATATGATATCCCTGCTCCTGCGTTATCTTTAACACCAGCTCATGCCCAATGTATCCCAAATCGCCTGTAATAATCAAATCATAATAGTCCGGATTTCTGCCCGTGTCCTTAAAATGCGTGATTAATGTATCCGCGGCAGATGGAGCCATTGCCGCTCCCATATTATTAATATCCGTAATACCCATATCCACAACCTTCCCCGCCGTATAGGCCGTTACGCAAATACCCTTTCCGCCGGTTTTGTTGGATAGGACAGCCGCGCCGTTGCCGGTTACTGTCCATGTGGAGGATGGCGGGCGCTGGCTGCCGAATTCGAGGGGGAAGCGGAATTGCTTTTCCGCGGCGCAGAAATGGCTGGACGCGGAGGCTATGACATTGTTGTAGAATCCGCCGTCTACCAGCATTGAGCCCACGCCCATTGCCAGGCCGAAGGTGGAACATGCCCCGAACATGCCGATGAACGGGCGGTTTAAATCGCGTACGCCGAAAGATGTGCCTATTATTTGATTTAATAGGTCGCCTGCCAGAATGCAGTCGATTTCCGTATCTAAAAGTCCCGACTTCTGGATGGCGAGTTTTATTGCGTCCGAAACAAATTTGCTTTCCGCCTGCTCCCATGACTTGCAATCCCATAAAACATCTTCAACAACCCGGTCAAAATATTTACCGATAGGCCCCTGCCCTTCCTTCGGCCCGACAATGGAGGCCGCCGCGATAATTGACACGGGCTGCTGAAAGAAAACGGTTTGGTTTCCATGTTTTTTAGACATTTCTTATCCCCCTATTCTGTTAAAAAGCCAATAGATTATGCCTATAACCCATGATGTGGCAAGCCCATAGACAATAACAGGCCCGGCGATTACAAACATTTTCGCGCCGACTCCGAAAATGAAGCCCTCTTTCTTAAACTCCACAGCCGGTGCCGCGACGGCGTTCGCGAAGCCCGTTATGGGAACAATCGCCCCCGCGCCGCCAAACTTCGCCAGATTGTCGAACACGCCGATGCCTGTCAGCAACGATGCCAAAAATATAAGGCTTACGGACGAAAGGGTGGAGGCAATGTCTTTTTCTACGCCCATACGCAAGAGCCATTGGATTATCGCCTGCGCGAAAACGCAGATAAGCCCGCCGATTGCAAAGGCCTTGCAGCAATTGGTAAAAATATTACTGTTTGGCGATGATTTGTCTACCATTTGTGAGAAGCGTTCCTTGGTGATATTTGAGTTGTCCATTTTAATCTCCTTAGTTTGTTTTTATAAAACCCGGAACAATAAAATATATCAAAGCCCCCGCGGCTTTTCCGGCGGCTAAAGCAATAATAAAGAATCCAAGGCCTTTTTGCAAACCGGCGCGGCGGCCCAGTACGGGCAGTACGTTCAGAATTTCGGCAAGGCATACGGCAAGGCATCCGAGAAAAACGCCGTATGTAAGGCCTGTTATGATGTTGCCGAGCATCCCAATGGGAATTTTATAATTAAACGCAAGGCTTCCCGCGCCGAATATCCCGCCCGCTATGATGCATTCCTCATAAAACTTAATATATCTCTGCGTTCCGGATTTACGCGCAAGCCTTGGGATTATGCCCACAACGGCGATAAAGGCGAACACCGCGCCTGAAACGACAAGCCCCGCGCATAGGCCCGTAATTATTAAAGCGCCTGTTTTAAGAACTTCCATCATTCTCTCCCCCGTATTTGTTTTTTCTTGCGGCTAAAAAGTCTACAAGTGTCTCCGTTACGGTCTTGTCATAATCGGACATTTCGATCTCGATAGGCGACGGGTCCTCCTTAATCTTCCTTCCTCCCAAATGGTTGAAAAAGACAATAATACCGCCGGCTATCCCGATGACATATGAAATTTGGATTGCGCGCGGTTTGTCGGTATCCTGGCCTGTGAACATTTTGTGATAGGCCTTGAAAACCTTGGGTATCTCGGCGTCGTTGTGGAAACTCATAATTGCCGTAGCCGCGCCTATTGCGAACACAAGGCCGATCAATGTGATTTTCAACCATTTCCAAAACGGTATATCTTTCTGCTCATGGGCGTGGTATAAAACGATGGTATCCATTTCGCCCACATTATTTACGGTATGTCCGGGAAGGCTCTGGTCTATGGCTTTTATTACATCAATAACGGATACCAGGTGCATTTTTTTCTTGTCACCTTCCGTTGCGAAAAGCTTCACCCTTTCAACGCGTTCCTTAATCTCAGGCGGTGCTTGTACCTCGCAGACATGACCGACGGTGATGTGGCTTTCACCGGACACGGCTGCTTTTTTTGCGGGTTTTACATATATATCCATTGGATAGCCTCCATTCAATAGCTTTAGTATGGCGTGGGCATAAATAATTATTCAAATGCAGAAAGAGCATAAATAAAAAAAACGCCCTGCATGAGGTTATGCAGAGCGCGGATATTTGTTATTTATTTGTTCGGTTTGCTGTTGCCAGAGCCGCCAGCTCAAATACTTCCTTTTGCGTCATTTGGTCGGTAAGCTCGCCGCTCCCCTTGCCCATTTCTGCGAGCCGCTCGGCTACCGTGTCATATGCATCGGGTGTAAAATATGTCTCCGAGCACATAACGGATAATAACGCGCCGTAATCGAAGGGGCGGTACAGGACATTGTGCGCGCCGTTTTTAACAGACTCCAGCACCAGCACCGGAAGCCTTGTGGACGTAACCATTATTATCTTGCTTCCGCGGTCCTTTTTCAAATCGGTCAGCGCTTCAATGCCGTCCAGTTCAGGCATCGTTACGTTTAAAAAAACATAATCAAAATGCTCGTCACCATTAAATATCTTAACGGCTTCGTAACCGTTCTCCGCGCGCGCGCTTACGTTAATCCCGGCCCTTGCCAGCCATTCCTCCATCATCAGGCGCATCATGACCGAATCGTCAACAACCATGGCAGTCCGCCCGACAAGGAGTTTTCTCTTTTTATTATACTTAGCATGTAAATCTGTCATCGCCTCTGAAAGCAGCTCAACCTCGGCGGTTCCCCAATCCCGCGCAAGCTGTGACATAATTTCCTGCCATGCTCCCGTTGTATGCGCCGACATATTACCCCTCCCTGTCAATGTATCATAATCTCTGTATACATTCTAATATAAATAATAATCAACGTCAATGGCTAAAAACGATAAATCCCGGCGGCGTTGCCCCAAAAAACATCGGGCCAGACATTCTGCGGAATAATGGCCTTGCACATCTCTGTATACGGGCCAACCGGCGCAAGGGGCCAATCCGTACCGAAGATGACTTTTTTGTAGTTGTTAAGGAAAAGGAAGCCTTGTCTGAAGTAACCGTTTATCAGCGGTTCGCTTACCATCCTTTCGCATTCCGAAGCGCCGCCCACCGCAAGCCCCGAGATATCCACATAAACATTGGCGTGTTTATAAGCTATCTCACAGGCTTCCATAACCCAGGGGAAACCCACATGGCAGATAATTATCTTCATTTCCGGATACATATGCGCCAGTTTATCCACATGCAGCGGGCGTGAATATTCGATCAGGCCTCCCTTGAAATATGTGTCGCCGCTGTGGATCGCAACGGGTAAGCCATATTCCGCGGCAATCCTATATACAGGCTCATAAACCTTGGCGTAGATATGCTTATGATAATATCCGGCGTAAATTTTAAACCCCGCAATGTCACTTCGGGTTTTAACGGCCTTTTCGATTTCCGCGATGCTTTGTCCGCCCATTTTATGCGGGTTTATCCCCATACAGACCCGCATATTGTGCATTGGCGTATCCAGCTCGGCGAACATAGGCGTTTGCGCCATTTTATCCGGCGTTTTACCCGGCGCGGTTTCGGTAATCCCCATACATACGCTGCCGGTAACACCGGCTTCGGCGTACTCCTTCGCAAGCCCGGCGGAGGAATAATCAACGCCGGAATCCGCGGCCCCCTGGCGAAACGCCTGTATATTTGAGAAATGCATATGCGCGTCGATTATATTCATATACAGTCTCCTAGAATGTTATACGTTCCAAAGCGGCTAACTCCGGCGCGGATAAATCCTTGTCAGTCAGGATATGGAACATCGGCGCGGTAAGCAGTTCGCCGCCGTTTTCAAGGCGCAGGCTAATATCACGCGTAAACTCGGACGAGTTGATACTATTCCCGGAATAGCACCATGTCCTCCTGTCCGCAAGGTTCGGCACGTAATGCAGCTTGCTGTTTTCCGCGGATAGCTTAATAAATTGGACGTCATTGGTACGGAAATCATTTCCCCCCAGCATAAAACGCCGCTGTTTTCCCTTATGTTTAATTTCCGCCTCACGTTCGCCAAATCCGCTTCCGAAGGCAGGGAAAAACACCTCATACGCTTCCAATTTCAGATATCCTCCGGTGCTGTTAGCAAACCGCGTAAACGCGCATAAAACAGGCACACCCGGCAATGTCAGGTAAAACTGTTCATAAACAAGCCCCTTGTATTCCTTGTGGTTAACTACGTCAACGCGGGTTTTTATCCCCTGCCAGTTATTACCGAAGCAATCCGTCACGGCGGTGAATTCCGCCGACATCTTTTCCTTTAAAGCCGCCATGCAATTCATTTTATTAAAAACGACATACATGCCGCCCACAAAGGGGTTCCACCACGAGTAAGGCTCCAGTTTCGGATATTTGCTCATCAGCCACTCTGTTCCGTAACTGTCTTGCAACGAAAATAAACCAGCGTAATGATTCGGGTCGGATTTAAAAGTCAGCAAGCCATTGGATACGCTGAGTACGCCATCATTTTTTATTGTTTTTATACCGCCGCCAGGGAAGAAAACCGCTTGTCTCCTTTCAGAAAGGTATGAAGGGAAGGACATCCGCGCATTCACCACGCCGATGCCGCCATTCAAACGGGTTTTATCGGGTCTAACCGTAAAATTATTCTCCGCAACCCGTTCATCTTTCGGGTTTATTTGAACACACGGCTCGAAAAACCCGTCATGCGCCGGAACTATTTCAACCTTGCCTTCATATGACATATTGCGGTTGTTTAACAGTGCGGCCGTAAACTCATCGCCGCAGATAAACGGATTACGCCCGTTTACGTTTAACTCTAGTAAATCTTCCGCGGGTTCCGTGCGCGCGCTGTAAACGCCGCGCGCGAAATCCCGGAACGACATATAATCCCTGAAACCGCCGATTGAGCAGATAACAGGCGGTGTCTCAAATACTTTTCCGGGTTGAATATCACCGAATTTATGCTCTAACTCCACAACGTCATTCCATTTGAAAACGGGCTTCAGCTCCGGCGACCAGCATGTGCCGACGGGTAAAGCGGGGTCATTTTCAAACAGCCAGTTTTCTTCAAACAAGCCGGGATCTGCGGCTGCGATACCTTGATCGCCCGCGTCGGACGACATCACGGTCCGCCCTCCGTAGCGGTAGACGGCGTTGTGATCGACGCCGGCACACACTATTTCACTGAGGAATACGGCTTTCGGCGCGTTTCCCTCGTTTTCAAGGCGGTTTACGCGCGTAACAACACCCCCGGCCGACAAGGTATAAATCATGGTCATCATAATACCGGCCTGTTTTTCGGAACGGTAAGAAAGCTCCATTGCGATATCCGCGCCGGTTTCGTATGTCTTAACGTCTATAGGCACGGCCAGATTGAACTCGTCGTCATAAGGCTTGCCCAGTTTACAGGGCAGGAATTCAATTTGTGTCATGCTTTCATTACCTAGAAGATATTTTACCTCGGTGCGGTTGCTGTCTTTAAGCGTATAAAGCTCAAAAAGCCCGTTTACCAATCCGTAAGCGTCCTCATTATCATAAGCGAAACGCCCCGAAAGGCCTTTGCTTATGATATCCGTCGGCATGGTGAACTGCGCCGCTTGACCGTTTTCAAGGGTTATGGCGCAAGGTATCCCAAGCGTTACATGCCCTGTTTTCAAGACCTCCGCCGTTAATTTAACGCTTGCTTTACCCAACGCGCACGTTTCAACCGTTTTATCGGAATAATCAAATCTGATATAATCATTTTGTGGCAATGTAAATTGAATGCCAGCCGCGGACAACAGCGCGCTTTTAACTGTAATAAACGCGTCAAAACGCTTCCCGGGGATGGCAAGGCCGCACTCCGCGTCGAATGCCGCCGTAAGGGGCGCCTTAGCCTCAATGCCCGCGCCCATTTCCAACTCCAAGCCATTTACCGTGACATTGGCTAATAAACACGGATGCTTGCGGAAGGGGTCTTGTTTATGCGCGGGCTTGTTTACGCGGAATGCCGATATGTACTCCGCCTCATCTTTAACCGTATCCGCGCATTCAAAATCCCATTCAATAACGCCGTCGTTTATGCTTCTTATTTTCACGCCAAGAGGCTTACCGCTCTTGTTTTTAACAATCAGCTTCGCTTTATAATCAAAACCATAGGCAAGCTGATGGTTTTCCGCGCCCAGCTCAACGGTATAATCATCTGTTTCAACACGGCAAATCCGCCTGCCGGATTTTTCAAATGTTACCTCAAGCCATTCGCCTTCTTTAGCCCATTTATATGTGAAAAACTCAAAATCAGCGTCAAACATGCCGTCGGGAATAATCTCCAGGCTTCTGGCGGAGTCGGCGTACCAGTCCGCTTTTGCGAAGAAGGGCTTTAACAAATCCTGCGCCAGTACCGTAGGGATGAAATTCGACAGATGCGTGGTCTCCGAGTTGTCCTCCCACATAAAGCCGCATTTTTTATACAGCGGCACGGCCTTCACGTTTCCGGGCCAGGTGTGCAGCTCAAGGCGCGGGAACCCCACCTCCATTGTGCGCTCCACACACAGCAGCACAAGGGCTTTCCCCAGCTTTTTAGATTGATAGTCGGGCCGGACGTTTAACACATGGATATAAAGCGCGTCCGCGTCCTTATAATACCGGGCCAGGCTGCAAAGCCCGGCGACCTCGTTTCCGTCCAACGCCACGTAAACATTGTAATATGAGCCTGTGCGGAAAAAGTCTATTTGAGCCTGCTCTGTAGCCAAATCACTGCCGCCGCCCCAAAATTCCGCGCTTCTGTTCCACATCTCCGCAAGCCCGGCGGCGTAACATTCTTCATATTCAACGATTTTGATACCGTTTTCAAGAGTTTTATATACTTTCATTGCTCCTCCTATTGTTAATTCGCATTAATCATTGCAGGGCGGCTGTACAGCCATTCCAGGCGTTTAAAATCATCGGGCGCAAGCAAATCCTCAAAGGCCGCGGCGCGGCTTGAAAGCGGCGGCAAGCCCAGCCGCTCGCGCTCCCTTTCCTCTTCCAGTCTATCCGCAAGGCCATAATATGTAATTATAAGCTTAATATAATCACTTGCGTCCGCTTTTGCCAGAGCGCCCTGTTCACCCGCTGCCAGAGCGAAAACCCGCGCGTCGGAAGCGGTTGCCCTATAATTGCTTGTCAGCATGTTTTCAAGGGCCGCGAATCCCGTGTTTATTTTAATATTCGGGCCCCAGGGGTAAGGAACGATGCCAATTTCCATGCCCGCTTCCAGCATAACCGCCAAGTCATCCGCGTTTCCCGCCGTAATCACCGCCGTGCCGGGACCATCGGGGGAGTGCAAAATATTATATACTTCCAATCTGTTGATAAATTCCTTTGTTTGCAAAATCGAAGGCGTATTTTGCACGGACTGTCCGGTTTCAGGGTGATAAAGGAAGCCGCCGTTCGAATAAACCATATTTTCCCATAAATCCGCCGATTCCACCGAAATCGCGTAATATCCCGGCAGAAGGAGATTGTTAAGAATCAGGCAATAATCGTAAAAATCGTTCCAGTCCCATTCCCCGCGGTCAAAAAGGTTTCCCGGCATTTCACCAATCCCGGCGCCGCGGATCAAGGCTTTGTCGTAAATTAGGAATGAATCCGCAACCAGCGGCGTTACGGAGAAACCATACAACCTGCCATCCGTCCAACCCGCTGCGTAATATGCCTCGGGCAGGCCGGAATTAAGCACCGCGTCCGTTATATCCTCGACCAGCCCGGCGCGCGCAAGCTGTTCCATGCCAGCCCTGTCCACCAAAATAATATCGGCCGCCGGCTCACCCTCGAACATGCGTTCCGCCAGTTCTTCCGCCAGAGTTACGATGCTTCTGCCGCCGATAGCGTCGAACGCCATGGTTATGTTAAAAAGCATTTCAATCTCATAATGGCGTCTTTGCCATATTTCCGCGTATTCACCATATAACACGGCGGCGGCTTGCGGATTTGGGACGCCGCCAAAACCGATAACCGCACCGCCAAGGTCAACCACCGGGGTGATTTCAGGGGGTTCGGGGGGTTCGGGCGGCAATGGGGGTTGCGTTGGGGTTGGGGTTGGGCTGGGGATTGGTTCTTCGGTATGGATTAGGGTAATAATGGGAGCAGGTTCGTCGGGCCTTCTGCAAGACGACACAAAAAGACAAGCAAAAATCGCCGCGGCATAAAAAAGGAACATCCTTTTTCCCATGTTTACCCCTCTTTTCAATTACCATTCAAACGTATTATTCACAATATTATCCAACAATGTGTAAACATTACAATTTGACAGAATATCAAAATACTGTTTCAAATCAAAATACATTTTCCATTTATTAATTATTTTCTCGCAAAGCCCATACCGCATAACCACATTAACCAGTCTTTTTTCCATCAAAACCGCCCCTTGCGCGTATGACAGAGCGTCACAAAGCTGTATCAATTTATCATAATCAGTATAAGATTTTGATTTAAGGAAATTATCAATAAATTCAAAATCATCTTGCGAACAGTCTATATCCCCGACGTATTCGGCTATATCCTGCGTAGGAAATGAATGCGTCAAGCAAATCTCAGCCGCATCGGGATACCCTTCTTTCATTAAATAATTATAACCGTCCAAAACATGCCTGATATGTGAATAACCTTCACGCCGCCCGATGTCATGGAGCAGCCCGAGTACATAGGCGGCATCCGCATCCATCTCCGGGCAACGCTCCGCGATGGCCTTGGCTATTCCGGCAGCGACTTTTGAATGCTCAATCCAAGGTCCCGGATTCATTTTTCCGGAGCTTTCCATCATTGAAACAGCTATCTGTATCGAAGGGATATTTACGAACCTCACCATCCTTTTACCATAAAACCTTTAACCCGTAACAATCGTTGCGGATTAAAGGTTTTATTTTCGCGCGAGCTACCTGTAAGCCGAGTTCTGTCCGCCATTATCAATATGGCGTAACGGGCATCTATCTGGGCTTTCCGTCGCCGGAAAGCTCTAGCGGCCTAACCCGAAGCAATTCACCGGCAATACCGAATAATGCAGTGAACGGGCGGGCAGCCCTGTTGCTTCTGCTTGGCCTTGCGCCGGATGGGGTTTACAGAGCGCCCTCCGTCGCCGGAGAGCCGGTGAGCTCTTACCTCACCTTTCCACCCTTGCCTTTAAAATCGGGGTAGCGTCCCAACTTTACGGCGGTTTATTTCTGTTGCACTGTCCTTGGGGTTACCCCCACCGGCCGTTAGCCGGCATCCTGCCCTTTGGCGCTCGGACTTTCCTAATCAAGAACAATACGGCTTCTTGATTCGCCCGTCCGGTTTACTCGCCTATGTATTATACATGAAAACTTTTTTTGTGTCAAATGTTGCAAAAATCATGGATTTAGGATAGAATTAAAGGAATTGAAGAATATCGTTTACGAAAGGTATTTTATGTCAACCACAGATGAGGCGCGTGCGCCGCTCAAAATCACAAAAAAGCACAAAAAAGAGAGTCCTGCGTTTTATGGAGGGCAGGCCGTTATGGAAGGCGTGATGATGCGCGGCAAGAAATCGTATTCATTAGCCGTCCGCGCGCCGGATAAAAGCATAAAGACGATGAAACGAAGCGTGAAAGCCAGCGCTCAGCGGCATCCGGTACTTAGATTGCCCGTGCTGCGCGGTATTATAAATTTTGGGTCGTCGCTTGTAATGGGCATCCGAGTAATTTATGATTCGGCGGATATGGCGGGGTTAAGCGATTTAAAGGAAGAAAACCCGTCGCGTTTTGAAAAGTGGCTGGAAGACCGTTTCGGCGACAAGCTCTTTGATGTCATTATGTACTTCAGCGTGGTGCTGTCCCTGTGCCTTTCCATCGGGTTGTTTATGCTTCTGCCGGTATGGGTGTCGAGTTTTTTGAACAACATAATCGGTGACCGGAAATGGATACTCAGCATATCCGAGGGCTTGCTGCGCATGGCGATTTTTATCGGGTATTTATACCTGATGACAAAGATGAAGGAGATACGCCGCGTATTTGAGTTCCACGGCGCTGAGCACAAGACAATCAATTGCTATGAAAGCGGCGGGGAGCTTACCGTCGCCGATGTACGCAAGCACCCGCGGCAGCATACGCGCTGCGGCACAAGCTTTTTATTGATCGTAATGCTTGTCAGTATGGTGGTATTTTTCTTTGTCAGGGTAGAGAATATAGGACTTAGGCTTTTGTCACGGCTTCTGCTGGTGCCTGTAATAGCGGGTATTTCTTATGAGCTGATCATGTGGGCCGGGCGGTCAAAATCCCCGTTTGTGCGGGTTTTCAGCGCGCCGGGGATCTGGCTGCAAAAATTAACGACGGGCGAACCGGATGATGAACAGATTGAAGTCGCGATTGAGGCGTTGTACGGGGTGCTTGAGGATGACGGGGTTGTCAAACGTCGCAGAGAACCTGAATCTGGGGAAAACGAAGCTTCAGGAAACGGGGATAGAGACGGCGGGGCTGGATGCGGCGCTGCTGATGATGAAAGCGGCGGGATTATCGCGGACGGAGCTGGCGACGAAGCGCGGGAATCTGCTGAACCCGGAACAGAGGTTGTCTTTTTGGAGGATGATTAACGAACGCGCCGCGCATAAACCCGTACAGTATATATTAAACACATGCGAGTTTATGGGGCTGGAATTTTACGTTGACGAGAGGGTTTTAATTCCCCGGCCTGATACGGAGATTTTAGCGGAGGCGGTTATTTCACATACCAGGCATTCTGCCGGATTGGTTAACCGACTTGATATAGGTACCGGTTCGGGAGCTTTGGCTGTGTCTGCGGCGGTTTATTCGCCGGAATCTGTGGTTACGGCGGTAGATATTTGCCCGGACGCGCTGGAGGTTGCCGTTGTAAACGCGGAGAAGCACGGGGTTACTGACCGCGTTAAATTCCTGTGCGGCGATTTGTTTGAACCCCTTAAAACCGGACAGGAAGCCGGGCAAAAGTTTGATATAATTATGTCAAATCCGCCATATATACGGGAAAACGAGCTTTTGCCGCCTTCCGTGGCGCGATATGAACCGCGGAAGGCGTTGTTCGGCGGTAAGGACGGTTTGGATTTTTACAGGCGTATAATTCGGGACGCGAAGAAATATATGAATCCCGGCGCGATGATTTTTTTAGAGATTGGGTATGATCAGCGCGAACTCGTTTGTCAAATGCTTGAGGACTGCGGGTTTACGTATATAAATACTTTACGTGACCTGTCAGGTAAAGACAGGGTAATCCAAGGAGGCTTTAATGTTTGCAAAACTTGACGACATAGAGGTTAAGTACGACGATATAAGCAATAAAATAAACGACCCCGATATTATCGCCAACCAGAAGGAATGGCGCGGGTTGATGAAAGAACACAGCTATCTTACCCCGCTGATTGAAAAATACAGGGAATATAAAAAGCTGTCAGCCGATATTGAGGAAAACCGTGAGATGCTTGAGGAAACTAATGATGAGGAATTCCGTGACCTGATAAAAGAGGAGTTCGCTTCGAACAAAGCGAAATTTGAAGTCGTCATTGAGGAGTTGAAGGTGCTTCTCCTTCCGCGCGACCCTAACGACGAGAAAAACGTTATAGTTGAAATACGCGGCGGTGCGGGGGGTGACGAGGCCGCGCTGTTTGCCTACGATTTGTACAGGATGTATTGCCGCTATGCCGAGCGGCGGCGGTTTAAGACAGAGCTGATGAGTTGCAACGAAAACGGCCTGGGCGGCTTTAAAGAGGTGGTTTTTCAAATTACCGGCAAAGGGGCTTACTCCCGCTTGAAATACGAAAGCGGCGTCCACCGCGTCCAGCGCATACCTACAACCGAATCTCAGGGCCGCATCCACACCTCCACCGTTACCGTCGCCGTTTTGCCGGAAGCGGAGGAGGTTGACGTTGAGCTTGACATGAACGACTGCACCGTGGATGTGTACCGTTCCAGCGGCAACGGCGGGCAGAGCGTTAACACCACTGATTCCGCCGTGCGCATAACGCATCATAAAAGCGGCATCGTCGTTACATGCCAGGACGAAAAATCGCAGTTGAAAAATAGAGACAAAGCAATGAAGATACTGCGTTCCAAGCTTTATGAATTAGAATTGCAACGGCAAAAGGATGAAATATCCAAGGAACGCCGCTCCCAAGTCGGCACAGGCGACCGCTCCGAGCGCATCCGAACCTATAATTATCCGCAGGGGCGCGTTACCGACCACCGTATAAACCTTACATTATACAAGCTTGATTATTTTCTTGACGGCGATCTGGACGAGATGTCCGACAGCCTGATAACGGCGGAGCAATCCGAGAAATTAAAGGGCGCGTAAGGGAAGAGCCAAGCTCCTCCCCTACGTATTTATGCCTCGATTTAATTATTTTACCAATTTATATATTTCAAGCACATCCTGCCAGTACAGTTTTTTCAGGCCGCCCAGAGGTTTTTCATTACCGAACGCAAAGTGCGTCGCTTTCTTCGCCATCTCCTCCAACCTGTCCTCCCCAATGCCCAGCCCCGACAGCGTGGCCGGAAGGCCCAGCTTGCCGAAAAATTCGCGCAAACGGGCGATTCCCTCCAGAATGATGGACTCAGGGTCGCGGTAACTGCCCTCTACGCCCATCACATTTACCGCAAACTGAACGAACATATTCATATTTTCTTTATAAACATATTTCATCCAGCCCGGCGTTAAGACGGCAAGCCCCGCACCGTGGGCCACGTCATAAATGGCGGAAAGCTCGTGCTCCATTTCGTGGCATGCCCAGTCCTGTTCGCGTCCCATACCCAAAAGGCCGTTATGGGCAACCGTTCCGGAAAACCCCAATTCGCTCCAAGCATTATAATCGTCCATGTCTTTGTTGGCAATGAGGGCGTTTTTAATCAACGTTTTTAACGTAACCTCGCATAAACCGTCCGTCAGATCCGTGTTTTTTGTATTGGTAAAATAACGTTCAAAGACGTGGCTGATCATGTCGGCGACGCCGTAAGCCAGCTGTTCTTTGGGAAGTGTAAAGAACAGCTCCGGGTTCATGATACTAAGCACGGGGCGGAGATGCGGGCTGCCGTAACCGTATTTAAGCAGCTTTTCCTCATTTGTGATTACCGTGTCGCCGCTTGATTCGCTTCCCGCCGCCGGGATGGTTAAAATCGTGGCTACCGGGAGCGCCTTGTCAACGGGGCTTTTTTGCTCGTAAACATCCCAGATATCGCCGTCATAATAAACACCCATAGCGATGGCCTTTGCGGAATCAATGGTACTGCCGCCGCCAACCGCCAGAATAAGATCGACATTTTCCTTTTTACAAAGCGCGATCCCTTCATGCACAAGCGAAAGACGCGGGTTTGGCTTAACCCCGCCAAGCTCTGTAAATTCTACTCCGTTTTTCTTTAATGACGCGGTTACGGTGTCGTAAAGACCGTTCTTTTTAATGCTGCCGCCGCCATAATGCAGCAACACCTTTTTCGCCAGAGGCTTCATCAGTTCGCCGATCTGCGCTTCGCTGCCCCTTCCAAATACAAGGCGCACGGGCGAATAAAAATCAAAATTAAGCATAACCATATTCCTTTCTTATCATTACCTTATTTTAACAAATAATAACATAAGAAACCCGGCGGCACAAGCATGAATTGGTCTTGCCACTATGGAAAATCTATGCTACACTGTGATAATAGCAAGCTCCGGAAAAGGGGGAATTTCCGCGTCATGATAAATAACATATTCATGATATTTATTGTTATTGCGCTGGCACTTATATGGGCGGTTTTAAGGGTGGATTTTTCGCTTATGTCCTTAGCGACGGGCCTTGTCATAAGTGCGGGCTGCCTGTATTATGCGCGCAAATACCTTCCTTTAAATAAAATAACCGATATCAACTTTTTCAGGTTGGTTACCTACCCTTTTTACTTGATTGGGCAAGTCTACCTGTCCGGTTTTTATGTTATTAAAATAATACTGTCTAACGCCAGGGTGGATGTTGTTAAGGTCGATACGGAGCTTAAAAGTGAAACCTTACGTATTATTCTTGCAGATTCAATAACCCTTACGCCAGGTTCGATCTTTTTGGATATGGAGGACGGGGAGCTTGTATTAATTTGGCTTAGGAACGCGGACGATGCCGAGATACCGGCTAACGCGGGCGCGCTGTTGAAATCGGGGCTTGAAAAAAGGCTGTTGAAAGCGCAGAAACGAGGGTAACGCACATGTACGCAATTTGGGTGCTGCTTGTATATTTCTTCCTCTATGTCTTCAGGCTTGTAATCGGGCCCTCTGTTTGGGACAGGCTTCTCGCGATGAACATTATGGGGACAAAAATCATAATGATAATCGTGGTTTATGCTTCTGTCATAAACGCTGGCTTCTATTTGGACTTTGCCATTATCTACGCCCTGTCCGCGTTTGTGGGCACTATTTTTATTGCGCTTTTCTTAGCCAAAATAGGGAAAAAGGGGGAGCGATAAGTGCAAACCGCTCTAAAGGTAATTAGCAATACCGTCATCATAGCGGGATTGATATACATGTTTTTCGGCGTCGTCGGCATGTACAAGTTTAAGAATTTCTATCCCCGCATCTTAACGACTTCAAAAGCCGATACGGTGGGCGCGCTTACCGTTATGATAGGCATAATAATCGGGCACGGCATAAGCTATTTCTCCGGCAGGGTGCTTTTGATTATAATAATAATAGTGATACTTAACCCGCTGATGGCTCATATTATAGCCCGAGCGGCCCATTTGGGCGGGCATAAAATAGTTAACCCTGAACCAAAGAGCAGGGATAAGCTGTAAGGAGAGCGCTGTATGCTGGAAGCTCTGCTTGTTATCTGGATATTCCTCGCGCTTTTGATAGTGTGGGAACAAAGAATTATCAGGATAGTAATTTATCTTGGTGTTTTTTCGCTTATTTCAGCCGCGTGTTATTTGCTGCTGGGTTCGCCTGATGTGGCAATGGCCGAAGCCGCCGCCACAGCCTTCGTAACGGTATTCTTTATCGTTTGCCTTGAGAAGCATTTTGGCCTTAATTATATCCGCAAAGACAGAAGGAGCGCGGACAAAGCCCCGAACCCCGTCAGAAACAGGTTTAAGTTTAAGCAGCACGGGCTCCCTTTGATTCTAGCGGTTTCTATGCTTTTTTTGTTTATATACTATATACCCGACTGCAACGCCAATTCCTTCCTTAAAAACCAATATATAACAAGGTTTATGAGTGACGTGGAAGGTAAAAACGTAGTAACGGCGATATATTTGGGATATCGTGTGTATGACACGCTTTTTGAGGCGCTGGTGCTGATAATAAGCGTTACGGCCGTTACGCATTTGTCGGCCTTCGATGACTCGGACGTTAAGGAAAGGAAACGCGTCGAACTTGAAAAGTCCGGCATGGCCGTTTATACAATGCGCATCATATCCCCAATACTGCTTCTGTTCGGCGTTTATATTATCGCAAACGGGCATATTTCCCCCGGCGGAGGGTTTCAGGGCGGCTGGCCATATCCTCTTTTTACATATGCAGATATATGATTTACAGTATCCACGACCTGTCCGTCGCCAAGCTTAACAGGCTGGAGGATCTGGTCTTTACGGGGATAACCTTAATCGCGGTATCTGTCATATTTCTGGGAGATGTCGTCGATTTTATGAAAACCAACGGCGTCCTTTACCTCACCGTAATGAACGCGTTTATCGGCCTTAAAGTTGCTTGCGGCTTCACTATTTTATTTTACAGATACGTAGCCGTTGAAAGGGAATAGCGTATGAGGTACGAATTAGTAGAGATTTTTTCGGTAATTATGTTTTTTATCAGCTTTTACGGGCTGCTTGTAAGCAAGAGCATTATTAAGTCTATTGTTTTTATGGTTATTATGGAATCCGCCGTTATTATGTTTTTCCTTAGCCTGGGTTACCGCAGGGGCATATATCCGCCGATAGACGGCTACGATTATCTGCAGGATTTGGAAAGGGTCGCAGACCCGCTGCCCCAGGCGCTGATGATAACCGCCATCGTTATAGGGCTTTCCGTTACGGCGGTAAAAATAGTTATGCTTATTACAATGTTTCGGAAATACGGCACAACCGACTGGGAAACGGCCAGAAAAAAGAGTTTGGAGTAGTCGCCGATGCTTGCGTATTACGTAATTGTCCCGATTTTAACGGCTATCTTATTATATACCGTGCGTATTGAAAAAGTGGCGCGGATAATCGCCATTATCGCGCAAACCGGCATGTTTGGGTTTGCCGTCTATCTGTTTGCCTTGACCCAGGACGGCGAAATTATCAACGCGATAGGCAATTACGCCAATGTTATGGGGATTGTGCTTAGGGCGGACGCGCTTTCGGCGGTGTTTGTCCTGCTTACCGCGTTTGTTTTCCTTATTGCGGCGTTCTACAGCTTCAATAAGCAAACTTCTAAGCTGTTCTGGTTCCTCTTATTTGTCTGGCAGGCCACGTTAATTGGTATTTTCCTGACGGGCGATCTGTTCAACGTTTTTGTTTTGCTGGAAATTGCCACCGTTACGGTAACCGTCCTCATTATGTTTGACCGCAACAACCGCTCGTTGTACGACGGGATGATTTACATGATGGTTAACATCGTTATCATGCAGTTTTATTTGTTTGGGTTGGGGTACATATACAAGCTTACCGGCGTTATGGATATGTACACAAGCGCCGCCTTGCTGAACGAAACGGCGGTGGAGCAACTTTACCTTCCCTATGCGCTTCTTATGACATTTGTGGCTTTGAAATGCGCCCTTATACCCCTGTTCAGCTGGCTTCCCAAGGCGCACGGAACGCCCGGCGCGCCCAGCGTTGTTTCGGCGGTGCTGTCGGGCCTGCATATAAAAAGCGGCGTATATCTCTTTCTGCGCTTCCAAGCCGTTTTCCAGCAAGTGGACGGCTCCGCGTTTTTTCTGACTGTCGGGACGGTTACTTGTATCGCCGGCTTTTTAATGGCAATGTCGCAGAAGGATATTAAACTTATCCTTGCCTACCATACAATATCGCAGGTCGGCCTTATAATGATAGGGCTGAACCTTGGCGGCCCCTACTCCCACATAGGCGGCTTATACCATGTTATCAACCACGCCGCCTTCAAAGCCGCGCTGTTTTTAACCGCGGGGATTATCGAAAAGGCCTATGGGACACGGAATGTATATGAAATCAAGGGCGTATTAAAAGGGATGCCCGTTGTTGGGGCTGTAACGGTTATGGCGGTTTTAGGCATAACCGGCGCGCCTTTTTTCAATGGCAGCATTTCTAAATATTTCATTGGCTCGGGCGTGGGTATGCCGATGAGCGGCATAATGATGTTTATCAACTTAGGTACTATCATATCATTTATTAAATACTCCGGGATACTCGGGGGTAAAACAGACCGCGGCGTAACAAAACCCGGCAAAATACAGCAGGGTTCCGTTTTAGTTCTGGGTCTGTTATGCCTTTCCCTGGGCTTATGGGGTGAATGGTTCATCGCGCTTCTGTTTAACAACACGGTTCATGTGGACAGAATGGGCTACCTTGAGAAATCAATCATTTTTGCCGTCACTGTAGCAGCCGGGTATTTCATTTTCAAATACTTTGTAAAAGGCAGCCCATTATTTGAACGCATACGCAAAATAGATTTAAGCTTCAAGGCGATATGCGCCGCTATGGGGATATTCTTTATAACCGTCCTATTGTCCGTCAGCCTGTTATAGGCTTAAATCCTTCTCCCCATGTATAACTGGAAAACATAATCCACCGTAAAGCGTCCGCCATGTTTCGTTATGGCTTCCTCAACCCCCGCGTACAGAGCTACCCTATTTTCCTCCGGCAAGCTCCGGTGGTCGGAGTTTGTATCAAGGTAAGTTATGTATTCATCCGCGCCGAACGTCCGCGTTTCTTCATACAGCTTCATCTTTACATCCTGAAACCCGTATATCCGTAAATCTTCGAACCCAAATCCTCTTTTAACTTCACCTGCCTTATAGAATTCCCCAATCGGGATCCTGACCGGTCTTGTTTGCGTTTTATAATAAGTATAATAATGTTTTTCATAAACAGCTTGAACCGCCTCATAAAGCTCCTCGCCGTTAGCCGGCAAAGCACTATGGCGAAAGAGCGCAAACACCCCATTGTTTTTAAGAAGATTAAATACTTTGGGGCAGCCAATTTCCGCGTCCACCCAATGAAAGGCGCAGGCGGCGTATACCAGGTCATAACCGCCCTTTTCCAGCGACGCATCCTCAAATGCGGCATTTATTACATCAAAATTCTTGTATTCCTTAAACCTCTCCCGCAAGAACTCCGTCATGTTCACGCCTATCTCCACAGCAGATACATCGTACCCCGCAGTCAGGAACGGAGCGGTAGCCTTCCCTGTCCCCGCTCCTATTTCAAGGGCTTTTCTGCCGTTTCCCGGCGCGTTGTATTTAAAGATATCCTCAAACAGCGCGGCAGGGAACCCCGGGCGCACTTTGTCATATTTTTCAACTATTTCGTCAAAATGCACCCTTTTGCGGCGTTCCCAACCCGTTTTTACAGGTTCTGTCACAGCCTTCCCTCCACTTCCGGCTGCCAATCCACAAATAGTTTATACCGCTCCGTCTTGAAGCGCAGCACGCAGAAATTCGGGTCTTCCGGCCCGGTGAAATGCTCTTCCAGGCCGCTGTACCACATTTCTTTTTTACAGGTTTCATCCGTTACAATTTCAATTACGCCTACAAGGGTGATGTTAAAATTGCCTCCCGTATTAAAGCATACGGCGGCGCGCCCGCACTTTTTAATGCGGTTTGCTTTGCGGCCGCCCAACCCTGTGCAGAATGTTACCCAATTTATACCGTCCGATTTTGCCGCCGTGATAGTGGACGCCGTCGGGTATCCGTCCGTGTCAATCAGCGCCAGCGTGCAGTATGTGCCGCTGCCTGTGTTTTCAGCGATAATTTCATTCGCTCTTTTGATGATTTCATTGCTCATTGTTCAACCTCTTTTCTTGTATTATAGATACATATTCTACCACAGATAACAAGACAATGGTATGCCTTATTTTGTCGAATATTGCAAAATTAAATAAAATAACTGCCGCATGAATCAATGCCTGCGGCAATTATTTTATTTGGGCTCGCTATGTGGCATTACCTAATTTCCTTCATCGGTTCGCCCCATATACCGATTGCGTCACCATTCCAAGCAAAATATGTACCGCCAACAGTTTGAACCGGTTTTATTGTTTTTATTTTCTCCTCATGGCTTAAATTTTCATTACACAAGAGTTCATCAGCAAGAACATTTCTAATGCTGCAAAGAAACACTTCACCATCTTTTAATTTAACGGATTGATTTACTTCCAACTCAAAAACCCACGGGCTTTTTGTTAAAATCGGAACATTAAGAACGCTGCCTTTTTCCACTTCTGATGTAACATTCGCCTTGTTGTGTTTGTCTGCGCTACCCCAATAATCCGCAAGCGGCAGTAGTTCCTCCGTAACGAGATTAGCGGAAAAAACTTTAGCAGCATGTATTCGGTCTTTTGTTAGCTTTTCTCCCCCGATGCAAGCCATGACACCCAATTCAGAATCCCAATAATAACTTAATTAACAAAACAGTCCGAAATTTGGGCTGCCGTCCTCTTTATATGTTCCATAAAGAAACAATGTCTGAGGGCAAAAATTATTAGAAACTGGTATTGATTTTTTCATATAATATTCTCACTTTCGTTTAGGTTTGATAATATTCGCCGTAAAGTATTTTCAAACGTGACTATCTCATCATCAGAAAATCCAGCGTAATAAATTTCATTCATTTTACGAGAAACTTTGTTGTATTCATCTCTTAATTTATGCGCTTCTGCTGTGAGGCTTATGCGGATTTGCCGTCTATCGGATTTATCGAAAACACGCTTGATAAGATTAATGTTCTCCATTCGGTCAAGCATACTTGTCAATGTCGTTTTCGCCAAACCTGTTTTTCTGGCAAGTTCCGCAATCGGAATGCCGTCCTCCTGCCATAAGACGTATAAGATTCTTCCTTGCGCCCCATTAAATTCTTCCACACCGGCACCCACAAGTAATTTTTCAAATATCCTCCCGCCTATTTGCTTAATTTGTGAATTTAAAAAGCCGCCTTGTGTCTCATGTTTCAACGACACACCTCATTTCTTTATATGGGATTATACTATATAGTACTATATCTGTCAAGCTGTTTTCAATTTATCTATCGCGATTATTACATGCGTAAAGTCTTTATTTTAAATACCGCGGCGCTATGATTGCATAGGCACCCGGGTTCGGCTGCCTATGCAATCACTTGTTATAAAAGATAATGTTTATCGCCGCTTGCTTGCGAAAACGGCTAATTGAATGTCATTACCGTCATAAGGAATCCCTTCAAGGCTGTTCATAATCCCGTCAACGGCAAACCCTGCCGATTCAAGTTCGCTTGTGATTCGTTCCGGCGTAAAATAAGTGTCCCAAGTGATGTATCGCGTTATTTTATCATCAATGACAACGCTTACATCGCACGAAGCCTTATCATCCTGATACACCCAAGTTTTATTAATAACAGTATGAGGGTGCGGGCGTAAGAAACCGTTTTTACTGGTGTACCAATCTTGTTTTTCCTTGAGATTTCCCCATGTTTTGTCAGAATGAACATCGAGCGCAAACTTTCCGCCGATTCGGAGCGATGAATTGACGTTTTTAAGAAACGTTATCCTGTCTGTATAAGACATAACTCCATAATCTTTGTAAATGATTACAGCGGCGTCAAACTCAACTGCTCCTAATGGCTCACGATAATCGGATAAAATGTAGGTTATATCAAGCCCGGCTTTCTCTGCTTGTTCTCTTGCATAGCTCAAGGAGTATCCGGATATGTCTATTCCCGTTACCGAAATGCCTTCCTGAGCGAAACGCCGCGAATAAAGCCCCGGGCCGCAGCCTAAGTCAAGCAGCTTTTTTCCTGGTGATAAATTTAATTTATCTATTAAATTTATACAGACTTTTTCCCTGCGTTCGGGACAAAAACTTGCCGCGTCATGGGAAGGGTCAAGGTGGGCTTCGTGCATTTCAGGATTTATGAATTTATCAGTCCATATTGAGGTATCAGCTTCGTATGGCTGAGGTTTCTGTAATAAATAAAAAAGGTTCACACCTTCCTCCGTTTTTATGGAGGGTTATATAAAATACACCCTCCTTATTCGTGTTCTTTTTAATTTAATTATTTTCTTCATAAGACATCACCCTTTCGTATTTTAATACATATTTATTCAAACGTATGCTTCATTCAATATATGATATCTTACCCTCTTCAAAAAATCCTCTTGATGCGGGGGTTTCGTCGGAAACACCAACGGCTATGACGCAAAACGGGATTTTGGGTTTTAAAATATTAAACCGTTCGGCAACAGAAGCCATTAAATCTTCCTTAGGATATACCCCGCACCAGCATGAACCCAATCCCATGGAAGCGGCTTCCAGCAGGATGTTCTGCGTCGCCGCCCCGCAGCATTGTGGAAAATATCCCGCCGGCATGTCGGATTGCGGTAAGGCTATAATAATTATAACAGCCGTTGCGGTTTCACACATTTTCGCGTATTGGTGCATTTGCGCGATTTCGTTAAGCACTTCACGTTTTGTGATTGCTATAAACTCCCATGGCCGTGTATTGCACGCCGACGGGGCAAGCATGGCCGCGTGGATCAACTGGTTCAACTGCTCCTTCGTTACGGGTTTATCCGGCTTATATCTCCTGATGCTGCGCCGCGTTTCGATTTCCTTGATCATTGTACGATTCCTCCTGAATATATAAAATGATTCTACTCCGGCTTGATTTTCATCATAACACTGGGCAGGATATCAGCCCAGGCTTTGATAACCCGTGATTCCGTCAATGTCTTTAAACAATACTCATTCAAACCGCCCGGGGTCATTTCCAAAGCCAACGTATGCAAGTCCCCTCCGCGGAAGCTTTCCGCCCGCTGGCACAGCGCCCCGAAGAAGGTTGATGTAAATGAAATAGCCGCTTCGCGGCCTAACCCCTCGGTTTCCGCAAAAACAGTCAGATGGTGCAGCATTTCGTAAAATGAACTCATCAACGCGGTTATGGCCTGCATGATCCTAATTTCTTCCATGTTTCCGGCAAACACCACGGTCCCCATCGGTTCAAGCAGCTTCCGCAGCTCCGCGCTTTCGGGATAAGCCGCTATCGGGCCTACACGCCGGCTGATGAAGGGAAGCGGGACGACATGGTAAAAACTCCTTACTGGGCCGATTGCCGCGCGTATATCCTCCGGCGGGATTGTGGCTACAAGGTTTATAACCATCTCCCCGCCGGTAAAACGCAATTCATTAAGGGCTTCCGGGCATGACGCGGCATTCATGGATATAAAAACGATTTCAGATTCGTCAACAACACCCTGATTAGAACCGCAGACATTAACATTCGCATACTTATTGGCAAGCATTGCCGACTTCACTTCATTCCTTGGCGAAAGAAAAAACTCATGCCGGTCATCAAGACCGCAAAAACCCTCTATCATATGCGACGCTATCGCCCCAACACCCAAATACCCTATCTTCATTTGTGACCTCAACCATCTTTCACTGTTTTATCCATTTATATCATATTTAAGTAAAATGGTCAATTTTTTTGTGTATTTCATGGCGAATAAAACCGCTGACAACACTTAATTATATCGCATTCACCTCTATATCGCCGCTGACAGTCTCGCATTTCACCATATAACGCGCATTGTCGCGGTTCGTATAATGCACCCCTCTTTGCGGGTCATAAGCGGCTATTTCATCAAACGCGTTAGTTACGCTCCCGCCGCGTCCAACTCTAGTAAGCTTGAACTTAACATCACTCTCAGCCCCAAGCCCAAGCTCGATACTGCCCGAGGCGGTTTTTGCGCTGATATCGCCATGCACCTCACGGGCCTGGAAATTAATGTCGCCTGACCCGCTGGACATGCGGATATTTCCGCTAAGCCTTTCGCAGCTAACCTCAATCTCGCCGGAGCCCGTTGAATAACTGATATCACCGGTTATCTCGTCCGTACTGACCTCAATACAGCCCGATCCGGCACTGGCTCGCACAGTACCTCTATGCCCCTCCACACTTATGTCACCGGAGCCCGTGCTGACATTGAAATTCCCCTCACCCTCTTCCGACACTACATCTCCGGAACCGGTTGAAACGTTGAACCCCTCCAGGGCCACACAGGACGTAAGCTCTATATCCCCGGAACCCGTCGAGAGTGAAATCCCGCCGCTGCCAATGTTATGAGCGCCAAGGTCGCCGGAACCTGTTTTTATATTCATGCTCCTTAAATTTTCAAGCCCATCTACATCGACATCACCGCTTGAGGTTCCTATTTCGAGCGTCCCTTCATAGCTTACGGGTAACGTAAGCGTTAAATGAGTCGAACGCCTGCGTGTCTCCTTGATAATAAAAACACCGCCGGGCGCAACTGTCGCAGTAAAGTATCGCGCGTCATCATCATCTATTTCCACATTAATTATATCAGTGTCTTCACCGTGAACTTCAATATCGCTATTTATATTAATAACCTGTACTTTTATAATACCATTTGCATTAAGCCGCTGGATAAACGTACCGCTGCTATGTTCCTCATGATGACCATAATCTCTCCGCTCTTTCATTTGTAAATGCGGTGCGCCGCCGGTATCATGGGTAAAATCCACCGCAATCTCACGCGGATCACCAAGGATACGGCAAATCTCCTCCTCACTTTTGCCGGCTCTTTCCGCCACTTCAAAATGCTCACGGAAATCATTTAAGATTTCTGTTTTAGTATTCCCGTCCATATTGCCAAGTTCATAATTAAGTTTTTCAAAAAAATCGTGTTTAGTCATTTTCCTTTCCTCCTTCTTCTGCGTTTACGCCGTTTAATATAGCCATCATGCCATTAACAAACATATACCATTCGCGTACCAATTCATCTTTCCTTCTAATTCCTTCAGCCGTTATGCAGTAATATTTACGCGGCGGCCCTTCTTGCGATTCCTTCAGGTATGTTGTTACATAACCCTCATCCCTAATGCGTTTAAGCAACGGATAGATTGTGCCCTCCGATATCTCCACCGCCTGTGAGATACGATTAACAAGTTCATACCCGTACATATCGTTCCTGCATAACAATGCAAGAACACATAAATCCAAGTTACCCTTTTTTTGCTGCGGGTTCATTATTTCACCTCATTTCAGTATAATTTGTTGTTTTATATATTGTATCACTTCGTACCTTGCATTGCAAGGTATATTTTAAAAATAAAACTCACTAAAAAGTGAGTTGTTTAGGTGTAAAAAATCACACCCTAAGAACTGAACACGGGGGGAGGAAGGATGGTGAGGACAAGCCCTCGATCAATTAGTATGAGTCAGCTTAACACGTTACCGTGCTTACACCTCTCACCTATCAACCTTGTGGTC
>WRAC01000025.1 GCA_009780415.1 Defluviitaleaceae bacterium
CGGTACAGGAGATGGTCCCTTAGCCATTCCATTTTACGAACGTTGTGGCTTTTCTTTCTCTCATCGAATAGAAAACTACATGCTTGAACAATATGATATACCAATATTTGAAGCTGGAATCCAATTAAAAGACAAGGTTTATTTAAAAAGAAATCTGCGTAGCGAATAAGCATTTTCTTCAGTTAGTCCTATTATTTCACAACCTATGGTTTGCGAGGGAGGTTATGCGATGAGGTTGTTTCGCAAAAGACTGATGCCTGAAGAGGTTATGGAGCTGCGGGATGATGAGGTTTTGCGGGCGGATGAGGATGTTATCGTTACCAGGTGGTTTACGCCCAACCCTAAGCCTGAGTTTACGCATGGGGCGTCGTGTTGTTTTCGGAAAGAGGGTTATAAGGTAAGCAAAATGTTTGGCGAGGGGAACGCGTTCAGGTATTATTACTGCGATATCGTGGAATTGTCCGAACCGGAAGCGGGGAGCGTTGTTTGCGAGGATTTGCTGCTGGATGTTGTTGTTTATGCGGACGGTACAAGCCATGTGCTGGATTTGGACGAGGCTGTGTCCGCTTACAGGGAGGGGATTATTGGGACGGAACAATTGCTGCGGGCGCTGGATGCCTTGGATAGGCTGCTGAAGGTTATATACGCGGGGAGGTTTGGTGAGCTGACGGGTTATGTTGACGGGTTGTGGGGCGAGGAATCGGATACATAAAAAATAATTGCAGGCGTACAATATTATAAGGAGAAGGTATGGGCAGCATACATGACGGCCACAGAGAGCGGCTGAAACAGAAGTATCTGCGGGGCGGGCTGGACATATTGGCGGATCACGAGGTGCTGGAGCTTCTGCTGTTTTACGCGGTGAAGCAGGGCAACGTGAACCCTCTGGCGCACAGGCTTATAAAGGAATTCGGCAGTTTGCGCGCGTTGTTTGAGGCCGACGCGGAGACTATCGCGCAGGCCGGTAAAGTCAGCATAAACACCGCGATTTTGATTACCCTTGCCCTGCCGCTTGCCAGACGTTACGAAACGGTGAAATGGGGCAAGAAACACAGTTTGTCGAACTCTCAGGAATCCTGCGAATTCGCGAAGGATTTGTTTATCGGCGAAACAGACGAGGTGTTTTATATGATCTGCCTGGATGCCAGCAACCAGATCATTTCCTCCGTTGAGCTCGCCAGGGGCACCATTGACAAAGCGCCGATCTACCCGCGCGTTCTGGTTGAGAAGGCCTTGCAGCACAGCGCGGCGACCGTTATACTGGCTCATAACCATCCCACGGGTAAACTTTTCCCGTCGCAGAGCGATTTGCGGGCCACCAACACTATTAGGGATATCCTGGAAAAAATCGAGGTTAACGTGGCCGACCATATAATTGTTGGCGGTAAGGAAGCCCTCAGCTTCGCGGAAAAGAAATTGCTGAATTTTCTGTAAAACTTTTTTAAGATTGTAACGTATCTAATAATAAAGAATATATCATAAGGAGGATATGACAATGAAAAAGCAACTATACAAGTCCAGCACAAACAAGAAGGTAGCGGGCGTTTGCGGAGGCATAGCGGAGTACTTTAACATAGACGCTACAATTGTACGCCTTATAGCCGTCTGCGCCGTCATCTTCGCCGGATCGGGCCTGCTGGCGTACATCATATGCGCGCTGGTAATGCCGAACGCGCCCGAAGGGTACTACCCCCCTCCGCCGCCTCCGTCCGATCAGGGGCCTTATAATAATTAATCAGTCACGTTTATTTAAAGAAAATGACCGTTAAAGGTCTTTTCTTTTTTTGTTCCTCAGATATATAACAAACAGCACAGCCGCCGCCAGCGCGCGGCCTATACCGATTACGCCCATGGACAGGCGGGTGCCGGCAGCGCCGCCGGGGAAGCGCGCGCTTAGCGCGTTGTGGATGGCGTAGGCGAAGAAGGGCGACAGGCCCAGGGAGATATTTACGAAGGTGTTGTAGACGGAGATGTAGAGGACGCGGTTTTTTTCGGGCGTTGCGGCGAGGAGGCCGTTTAGGAGGGTTATGGCGATGCCGATGCCGATAAAGCCGCCGAAAATCTGCCACGCGATGTATATCCAGATGTTTGGCGAGGTGGCGGTGGTCCATACGCTGGCGGCAAGGCCGGCGGCGGCGGCGAAAAGGGCGAAGTCGTTGCCCTTTTTTTGTATTAGGCGGCTCCAGAACCCAGCGCCGAGGAAGCCGAACAAGCCGGACACGGCTACGTTTATGGACATGTGAAACTCGTTCGCGCCCAGGTCGATGACTTGCAGGATGCCGAACAAAGGCCATGCCGATTGGAACATGAAGTAAAAGAAGATGGTGGGGATCATGAACCCGACGAAACGGCGGTCCTTGAAGGTTTCGGGTATGGCGCGGAGCCCGTCCCTTATTCTTGTTTTGGGGATTGCGGCTTCGGGGATTTCTCCGCCGGGTTCGTCCTTGGATTCTTTAAAGCGCCGGAAAGTACGGAGTTCGAGGATGGCGAAGCCGAATGCCGCAATGAAGAAGATTTGGTAGATGAGGATTGCCTGGGTATTGATTTGGAACGCGTCGCCGCGCGGGACGAAGGTTATTATGAGGCCGGTCACGATGGCTACCGCGGGCGCCACGATCTGAGCCATTTTATTGCGCAGGGTTATGGCGCGGGAACGGGTGAACCCGTCGAACACGTCGCCAAGGAAGCCTTGCAGGCCTGTTTGTGAGATTGCGTCGGGGAAGTTCATCAGGGCCAGCAAAATAACAAATAATATGGGGCGTACCCCGGCGGGCAGGAACGGTACGAGGGCAAGGGCGATTACGAATACCCTTGATATGGCAAAGAATACGGATATAACGCCTTTTTTGCGTTTGAAACGGTTAATGAACAGCGAACCCGGTATGATGGCGAACACGGCGATGATGCCGGGCAGGGAGTTTAACAGCGAAATATGGAACTCGCCGCCGCCAAGCCGCGTAAGGAACTTAACGGCGAAGGGCCTGTGCAGGTTCATGTACACGTCAAAAAACAGCCCGTATATGATGAACACCATGATGTTGGGGTCGCCGCGCTTGATGGAGCGGTAGGTGAGGAGGAAGCCCTCGCCCATGCCTTTTATGGATTTAATTATACCTTTTGCGTATATCATTTTATTTAATCATCCTTTAAGATGAGATTGCAGGGCAAGCCCGCAATACCGTAGTTATAATCTAATGGGAGAAGCTCCTGTCTAAGGCTTAACCGCAGCTATAGCCGCCCGAGTGGGCATGTTAGGAATCCTCCATAAGTTTGTTCTCTAAGTTTTCTTTAAACCATTCTCTATCCTTCATCATCAATTCCCTAAGCTTGTCGAAAACAATCAATAAAATAAGCCCATATTCAAGCGAGACAAAAAAGTCCCTTAATTCAACGTGGATTAATTCGGGTCTAAGTATCGTTACCCGCGACAAAATCAACACCGCAATATAAAACATGTACATGCCCGTCCGGCAAAAGCCTTGGGTAAGTATATAAATATTTCTTGAAATTGGGCCCATATCCCTATAAAGCATGTGACGTATTGTATTTGCTTTTTTAGCTGCAAAACGGTGTGCCGCATTGTCCAGCAGTAACACAGCCGCGATATAGACAATATTCAGTAAATACGTCCAAAATACATCCCCCCTCGCAATAAGCCTATAAATTAAAAAATATGCAAATAACCCATACAAAATAGCGAACAGCACCGACGATATTTGAAAAAACAACATGGTTTTATTACGCATCTATATGTTTCCCCTTAGAGCCTGTTTAGTATCTCCATTCCGGCGTCTTTCCGGTAAATTTTCCGTTAGTCGCCGTCATAAAAAACCTTCTGTGCCTTTTGGGCACACGCGGTTTTTCATTCCTAGCCTAACGAAAAATTTTCGCGGAAATCCACCGAAAGCAAGATGCTAAACAGGCTTTTATATAAATTTCTCCACAACCTCAGCCACGCCGCCGTTGTTGTTATCTCTTTCCGTAACATAATCGGCGGCTTGTTTAACAGGTTCCCTGCCGTTTTTCATGCACACGCCCAGGGCGGCGGATTGGATCATGCAGAGGTCGTTGAAGCTGTCGCCTATGGCAATGGATTCGGCGGTCATGTCGATGTTAAGGCGGCGGCAAATGAAATCGAGGGCGCGGGCTTTTGTGGAGGCGGTGCTGGTGAACTCAAGGAGGCGTTTGCCGGAGAAGAACATTTCAAAACCGACGCGATGTTTTTCAGGTTCCATGGCCATTTCGAGTTGCCGCAGCTTTTCGCCGTCGCCGATCACCAGAACCTTGTACACCTCACGATTAATATCTTTATCAAAATCGTCCGTAAATATAGTATGCACATGGCTTAGTCGGTAATAATCCGCGTACCCGGTTCTGTCGCCGTCCGCGGGAAGCTTTACGTATATGGCGTCGGCCTCGTGGTACACGATAGTAAGCATTCCCAGCGGCAGAACCTTTTCCAGTATGTACAGCATAAGGCTTTTCTTCATGCGGATTTCGCGGATTTGGTTTTTATAACCGTCAAAGACGGCCGCGCCGTTCAGTGCAATGATATGCGAACGTTCGGGGTCAAGGCCCAGTTCGTTGGCAAAACCGGCCAGCGTGGGGATGCCGCGCCCGCTGGCTATCGCCACGCGCACACCCTTTTCCTGCGCGCGGAGGAGCGCGGCCTTGTTTTCCTCAGGTATGCGGGATGTGTCGTCCAAAAGCGTGCCGTCGGCGTCGATTGCTATGATTTTATACATTTATATATTCCTTCCGGTTAAATTCACTTTCCAGTATACGCATCATGATGAAATCACTGAACCTGCCGTTATGGAAATATCCCTGCTCCTGAATGCCTTCCTGCTTGAATCCAAGGCGTTTGTAGAACGTGAGGGCCTGCGTGTTCAGACCCACCACGCCGATAGATACGCGGTTCATGCCGTGATGGCTGAACGCGCGGTTAAGCATCAGGCGTGTGGCGCACGCGCCGTAGCCTTTGCCCTGGTCGGCGGGGTCGGGGATGATGATTGTCAAGTCAGTGCAGCGCCAATGGGGCCACATGCGCAGCAGCCCCGTTTCGCCTACCAGCCTGCCGGATAAGTCCGTTACGGCGTACCAGTCCCGGTCCGCCTCCGGTTTGCGTATCGCCGCCAGTTCGGCCTCAAGTGTCGTCTGCTCGTGAAACCCGCATTGGAACATAACCTCGGGCTGGTTGTACCAATGCGCGAAAAATGCCGCGTCCCCGTCACGCAGCTCCCGCAGAATTACCTTGCTTCCTGTTATGGGCTGTTTCATTATTTATCCCCTTAGAATACTATTTATTTGACATTTTACCGCCTTTGGCTTATAATAATTACGAATCACTAGGGGCGCAGGTTTTATCCAAATAAAGCTTGCTGAGACAGTACCCTTTGAACCTGATTCCGGCTAGTACCGGCGTAGGAAAGTGATAACGGCCTAAGACCACTCACCTCCTATGTCAAAAACAAAAGGAGGTTTTTTATGTCAAGAAAAAGTAACCTGTTCACCCCGCAAGTGCTGACCGCCAGCGCGGTGTGCCTGGCAATCGCCGCGGCGCTCTCCATGATGCCGATGTTCCGGATGCCCCAGGGCGGCTCCGTAACGCCCCTGTGTATGTTGTTTATCGCGCTGCCCGGCTATTTTTTCGGCCCTGCCGCAGGGTTTACGGCCGCCATATCGTTCAGCATCCTGCGCTTCATCATCCGCACGCCGGATTTGCTGCACCCGGCCGCCATTTTGCTGGATTACATACTTGGCTACGGCGCCATTGGCGTTGCGGGTTTTTTCCAGGGAAAAAGGAACGGGCTGTTCACCGGATACGGCCTTGGCGTTTTGGGGCGTTTTGCATTCTCAACAATCTCCGGCTACGTCTTTTACAGGCAATGGGCGCCGGAAGGACAGAACCCCTGGGCCTATTCCAGCCTGTACCAGATAAGTTACCTCGGCCCGGAGGTATTTATAACGGTCCTTATTATCTCAATACCCGTAGTGCAAACGGCTATCGAACGGGTGAATACTATGCTGCAAAGGAAAGCGCGGTAATCATTTATTCCTCAGCGCAAGATACAGCCTGTCCAGCTCATCCTTCGTCGCGAACTCAATCTCTATCTTCCCGCTGTCGCCGCTTTTATTCGGCCTGATGCGCGTCCGCGCCGCCAGCGCCCCCGTAAGCTCCCTTTCCAGCCCCGCGTATACATTCGGGCTGGAAGGGTTTTTTTTGTGTTCTTTTGTGTCTTTTGTGGTTGAATAATTCTTTGCTTCCCTTACGGCGTCTTCCAGCTCACGCACGCTAAGCCCGCTGTTCGACGCTTCCTCAGCCAGCCTGATCTGCGCCCGCTCGTCCGGGGTGCCAAGCAAAACCTTGGCGTGCCCCGCCGACAAAGCCCCGGTTTCAAGCATTTCCCGCACCGGCTCCGCCAGATTCAAAAGCCTTAACGCGTTCGCCACGGCACTGCGGCTTTTCCCTATCCGCGCCGCGATATCCTCTTGCGTCATGCCAAACCCGTCCGCCAGCTTCCTGTAAGATAAAGCTTCCTCAACCGGGTTCAGATCCGCCCGCTGTAAGTTCTCAATCAACGCAACCTCAAGGGTTTCCTTCGCGTCAAGCTCCTTCACGATAACGGGCAAAACCGCAAGCCCCGCAAGCCTCGCCGCGCGCCAGCGCCGTTCCCCGGCGACAATCGTGTAGTAATCGCCGTCTTTCACAACAACAACCGGCGAAATAACGCCGTAAACACGGATAGACTCCGCCAGCTCGTCAAGCCCGTCCTTGTCAAAAACACGCCGGGGCTGATCCCTGTTCGGCTCAATCCTGTTTATATCTATCTCCAAAACATTACCCTGCGGCTCATCCGCCGGCCTTTGTATCAAAGCGTCTATTCCGCGCCCCAAGCCTTTTTTTACTGCCATAGAACCCCCCGGTTATAATGAATCGTTTTCATCAACAATCTCCGCAAGCTGTATATACGCATCCGCGCCCCGGGAGCTTCTGTCGTAAAGCGTTATGGGAAGCCCGTGGCTGGGCGCTTCGCTCAGGCGCACGTTGCGCGGGATGATGTGTTTGTAAATCTCCGGCGGAACGAAGCGCTTAACCTCATCGACCACTTGCAGGCTGAGGTTTGTGCGCCCGTCGTACATGGTAAAGACGATGCCCTCAACCTTTAGGCGGCTGTTCAGGCGTTTTTTGATAAGGTCGACGGTGTGGAAAAGCTGCGTTAGCCCCTCCAGCGCGTAAAACTCGCATTGCAGCGGCACCAGTACAGTGTCCGTCGCGGTCAGGGCGTTTACGGTAAGGATATTTAAAGACGGCGGGCAGTCGATTATTACATAATCGTAGGTATACTTGATATCGCGCAGGATTTTGCCAAGGATATGCTCACGGCTGCCTGCCACCACAAGCTCAATCTCCGCCCCGGCAAGGGCCATATCGGCGGGCGCCAGCGTAAGGCCGGGGATGGGCGTATCCTTCAGCACGTCGGTAATAAAGCATTCGCCCAGCAACACGTTATAAACGGTTTTGACCAGCTTGCCCTTGTCAACGCCAAGGCCGCTGGTGGTGGTTCCCTGCGGATCCATATCGACAATCAGGGTCTTTCTGCCCATCTGCGCCAAACACGCGCTCAAATTGACCGCCGTCGTAGTCTTGCCGACGCCGCCCTTCTGATTGGCCACCGCTATCGTCCTGCCCAAATTACCGCCCCATTTCCATACCTTCGTAATTATACCATAATAAAACAATTCAATCAAATAAAAAAAGGCCCTTTGAAAGGGTCAAGGGGTGAACCCCTTGAAAGGGCCGTGATACCTCTCTATGTTCGGATTCGGGAATTTTATCGCCGCCTCTTTTCACAAGCCTCGCAGCTGCCGCGCCGCTTGACGGGGCCGCTGTGCCACTTTGCCCCGGAGAGCGTGTCGCTGTACTGCTTTACCTCCTCAATTTCCTCGGGTGATATATGGCAGTAGCCGCCGGGGTTTTTATGCAGGTATTTTTGGTGGTAATCCTCGGCGGGGGTGTAGTTGTCCAGGGGTTTGGCCTCCACCGCCAAGGGGACGGTGTAATCCCTTTGCAAATCGGCCACCGCGCCTTCGATGAAAGCGCGTTCCTCAGGGTCGGTAAAGTACACACCCGTGCGGTATTGGATGCCTTCGTCCCCGCCCTGTTTGTTGACGGAAACGGGGTCTATCACGTCGAAATATCTGTCCAAAATAAAACCAAGCCCGGAAACGGCCGTGTCGTATATAACGCGGCAAACCTCGGCGTGGCCTGATCCGGCGCACACTTCCCCGTATGTCGGGTTCGGCGTGCCGCCGTTGGCGTAGCCAACCTCGGTTTCGATAACGCCGCTAACGTTTTCCATGTACTTTTCCAATCCCCAGAAACATCCGCCCGCCAGATAAATCTCGCGGATATGCCTTTTCGCCTGCATGTCCCGTCTCCTTTACCCGTTTCCTTTATTTATTACTTTTGTTCATTAATTCCAGTTCGTGTTCGTTTTTGTCCATTTCGGGGCGGTATTTGCGGTAGATGCGCATCAGCATGTAGGAGGAGAGCCAGCAGTAGATGCCCGCGCCGAAGAGCAGTAAAATGGGGTAGTAGAAGATCAGAAGCAGGACGCCTACGAAGAAAGCGGCGTGGGTGATTGTTGTCAGCAGGTGTTTGTTGGCGATGAGGAACGCGGATTTCAGGAGCTGGCGGTATTTCATGTCGAAGCGCGAGGCCATGGGGAATATGTGGATGTAGACGAAGATGGCTTCGGCTATCATGACGATGTTGAGGGGCAGGGCGACGATGCCGAAACGCCCGTAGAACTCGATGTTGTATATGTTCAAGAGGGGTACGATGATGAAAACCATCAGCGTGAGGAACGCGAGTGTGGCGTTAACGAAGTTTATCCTGAAAGCCGTGAAATAGTCGCGGAGCAGGTAACCCTCGCGGTTTGAAACGCGGCGCGTGAGGACGTAATAGGCCGCCGTGGTTGACGCGCCGACGGTTACAATCGGAATGCTTGTCAAAATCCACAGCAGGCTTATGATCATTACGTCCGCCATCATTGTCAGGAACCTGATTACAGGGCTGTCCAAGTCAAATATTTTCATATGTGCCTCCCGGGAATTGGATATTAAAACCGTGGAGCGCTGCCTTATAGCATGTTTATATTATGATTTAAACGCGTATCGCAAAATATCCTTGACCCTGGGCTTTTTGCCGTAGAGCATCACGCCAACTTTGTAGATGCGCGAGCATACGAACGCGAAAGCGAAGATGGCGGCGGCGTTTATGGCGCAGGCGGCTATGATTTCTGCAATGGGCACGTCGGCTATGCAGATGCGCATGAACATGAGCATGGGCGACAGCATGGGGATGAACGAGCAGATTTTAACATAGGCGGCGTCGGGCATCATGCTTCCGGCTATGGCGACGTAGAAGGTGGCGACGGCGATTAACGTGGGGATGAGGGCGATTGTTTGCAATTCTTCCATGCGGCTTGCGGTGCATGCGAAGCCGGCGAGGACAAAGGCGTAGCTGAAGAATGAGAACAGGAAGAACAGCAGGGCCAGCAGGATAAGGCTCCCCGACATGGACATTTCCATGATTGCTGCGACGGCGGGGTTGAAGTCGTTCCAGGAGGCTTGGTTTAAGCGGATAAATACGAAGGCGGCCAGAAGGATGGCGCCGAACTGGGTCAGGCCGGCCATGCCCACGCCTAAAACCTTGCCCATCATGAGCTGGAAGGGCTTGGCGGAGGTTATGAGAAGCTCCATGGCTTTGCTGGATTTTTCGACGACGACGGAGGTTGAGACGAACTGCCCGTACAATATCATGGCGAAAAACATCAGTATCATCATGACGTAGCCGATCCAGAAGGTTTGGGTGTAGTCCGTGCCCACTACGATTATCTCGCCGATGGGGTGGGAGTGCAGGACATGGTCGATCTCGTCCGCGGCAAAGCCGCGTCCGTCAAGGAATTCACGCTGATAGACGTCTTTTATCATAAAATTTATGGCGTGCTGGCTGCCTTGGGTTATTAACGAGGTTGTCCGCTCATAGGCGGTGTAATTCAAGCCGTCTATCCGGAGGGCAAGGTCGTAATCGCCGCTTTCGATGGCCTCCCAGGCGTTGTCGATGTTGTCCGCCCTTGTCCACATGTAGCCCGGCAGATACGCGGACAGGACTTCGTCCGTGAAAATGGCGGAAGGGCTTGCTATTAAGGCGTTCATGGAAGGTTCATCATCGCTTGCCGCGGAAATGTCCGCGTCGCCCCTGATGCTGTTGAAGGCGTTGATAAACATGGGAAGGCTGGACGCGGCGGCGACTATAACGAAGAATAAAACGGTTGTAATGATGAAGGCTTTTGTGCGTACATAGCCGAAATATTCAAATTTTAGGATTGTCTTAAACTGGTTCATTGCCGCCCCCCGCTTTCTCTATAAAGATTTCTTCCAGGGTCGGTTCCATGACCTGGAATGTGTCTATGCTTACGTTCATGCCGTTTACGGCGGTAAAGAGGCGGAGCTTGTCCAACTCGTTTTTGAGCGTTATGACGCAGCCTTTTTTGGCGATTTCTATGCCCGTGGAGATGTCCCGGATGTCCGGGGAGGCTTGCAGCCTGCGCTGAACGTCAGCAAAATCGGTTGATTCGGGCGCGATAAGAATACGGTTGCGGGGATATGTCTTTTTAATCTTCGCAAGCTCGCCCGACAGCACGATTCTGCCCTTTTCGATGATGCAGATATCGTCGCACAGCTCCTCCACGCTTGCCATCTGGTGGCTGCAGAAGATTACCAGCTTGCCGGCCGTTACCATATCCTGGACAAGGGATTTTAAAAGCCCGGCGTTCACGGGGTCCAGGCCCGAAAACGGCTCGTCAAGGATCAGGATATCGGGATCGGTGATCAGCGATATCGCAAGCTGTATCTTCTGCTGGTTGCCTTTCGACAGCGTGTCCAGTTTCCTGTTCAGGTATTCCGTGGCCTCAAGCTTCTCCAGCAGCATTTCGGCCCTTTTCTTCGCCGCGCCGGATTTCATGCCGCGCAGTTCGCCAAAATACACCATCTGGTCGATAATTACCCGCTTGGGATACAATCCGCGCTCCTCGGGCAAATAGCCTATCGTATTCCGGTTATCCTTGTAATTGCCGCCGTTTATAGATACCCTGCCCGAATCCTGGGGGAAAATACCCATGATTATGCGTATCGTCGTAGTTTTGCCGGAGCCGTTCCTGCCCAATAACCCGAAAGCCTTGCCGCTTTTCGCGGAAAAGCCCAGATCCTTCAGTACATGGTTGCTGCCGAAGCTTTTGTTGATTCCTTCTAATTCTATGCGCATTGAATGCCTCCTTGAAAGACTAAGATACACCCTCTTGCTGGGTTTTGCGGGAGAGGAGAATGTTTACGAACCATACTGCCTGAGCCATTATGAAAATGGAGCCTATTGTTTCGGTTAAGACGTTTAGGGCTAGGATGAGGATGCCGCCGGGGAGGGTTAACTCCGCGCCTACGGGCGGGTACAGGCCGCCGGTGAGGCGTGCTAGGACGCCGGCCAGAGCGAACTGCATTATTAGGAAGGTTATGCCGTAGAACATCCGTTTGAGGAAGCGCCCGCGTACCAGCCTTGCGCTGGCGATAAGGGCCTTGAAGCCTCTTTCGCCGGAAACGGCGGCTATGTTTAAATGAAAAATAAATATAACCGCGAAATATACCGCGGGGAAGATCATTATTGCGGAAAGGCTGAGGATGCAGTAGAACAGGATGCCTGTGAAAGCGATGGAGATCCATTTGCCCATGACGAAATCGATAAAGCCCGATAATGAGGCTTGTGTGCCGCCGTCCGGAATGAAGCGGCGCATGGCGAGGTAGGTGTAGCCGCCGGTTACAAGGCAGGTGAATATGAGGCGTATGACTTGTGTTACGCCGAAGAACAGTATCGAGTTGTTGTAAAGGCCGGAATAGACAACGCCTACGGGGTCGGTCAGCAAAGCCGCTAAGAAAACGTCCTGCGGGAAGAATAGTTCGATTAAGTTGACCGGGATAAGCGCCAGCAGGCAAAGCGGGACGATTAAGCGCAAGCTGGATTTAAACAGCTTGAAGGTTTCCGATAGGATTTCGATTATGCGGAGCTCCCGGTGGGTGATGTCGTTCATTTATGTTGCGGGCGAGACGCCCGCGCTCCCAGATTATTTCTTCTTGCCGAAACGCTTTTTGCCGTTTTGGGATGGCGGTTGGGGTGTTGGCTGGCCTGTTTCCCCGGCGAACTCGCGGAGGAGCTCCTCTTGCCGGGCGGTTAGCTTTGTGGGGACCGCAACGCGTATGGTGACCTCCAGATCGCCTACGCTGCGCGGGTTGTGGACGTTTGCCATACCTTTGCCCCGGAGGGTTATAACGGAGCCGGGCTGTGTGCCGGGCTTCAGCTCGTGGCGTTCGTCGCCGTAGACGGTGGGGATGGTAAGGACGTCGCCCAGAGCGGCCTGGACGAAGCTTATGTTGATTTCCGCGCGGAGGGTCATGCCGTCGCGCCGGAAACGTGTGTGCGGCTTTACGTATACGAGGACGCGCAGGTCGCCGTTGGGGCCGCCTTTGTCGCCCGGCTCGCCTTTGCCGGGGATGCGGATGCTTTGCCCGTTGTCGATGCCCTTGGGTATTGTGACGACGATCTTTTTGCCCGATTTGACCTTGCCGCGTCCGGAACAGGTTTGGCAAACCTCGCGTATGATTTTGCCTTCTCCGCGGCAGACCGAGCATGTGCGCACGGAGGTCATACGGCCCAGGATGGTTTGCTGTAAAACGCGCTCCTGGCCGGAGCCTCCGCAATGCTTGCAATTTTCTGCAAATGTGCCGGGTTTCGCGCCGGAGCCGTTGCAAGTGCCGCATTTGTCGCTAAGGTTGAGCTGCAGCTCCTTTTCGGCACCGTTAACGGCGTCCTCGAAGGAGATTTGGATGGTGACTTGGACGTCAGGGCCTTGCCTTGGCCCCGCTTCCTGCCGCCTGTTTCCAAAGGGGCTGCCGCCGCCGAAAAAATCCCCGAAAACGCTGGAAAAGATGTCGCCCATGTCAAAATCCATGCTGCCGTGGTAGCCCGCGCCGCCCATGCTGCCGTCGAATGCCTTGTGCCCGAATTGGTCATAGGCCGCGCGCTTGTCCTTGTCGCTGAGGATGGAGTAGGCTTTGTTTATTTCCTTGAACTTTTCCGCGGCCTGCTCGGTGTTTCCGGGGTTGGCGTCGGGGTGGTATTTTTTACCCAGGGTGCGGTATGCTTTTTTCAGGTCGTCGTCGGTTGCGCCTTTTTGGACGCCTAAGGTTTCGTAGTAATCTCTTTCTGCCATTTAATATCCGCCTAAGTTGTATGAATACGCGGAGTGGGATTGGCGCTTCGTGAAGCGCCGGGATAGTTCGCTCCCATATTCCCATCCGCGTATTTACAATATTATTCTTTAAACTTCCCTGTACTCTCCGCTGATATCGCCGTCGCTGCCGTCTCCGTAGCCGGCGTAGTCGGGTTCGCCCTCGGGGGGCGCGGCTTGCTGGTAGAGCTTGGTGGAGACTTCGTTGATTATTTCCATTAGATCTTCGGTGGCGGACTTTAGGTTCGCGGCGTCGCCTTCGGTGATGTTTTCGAGGGTGACGGTTTCATTCAGGGAGCGCAGGCGGCCCAGGGCTTCCTCTATGCGGGCCTTATCGTCCTCGCCGATTTTTTCTTCGAGGTCTTTGAGCATTTTTTCGGTTTGGAAGACGGTGGAATCGGCTTCGTTTTTGGCATCGACGAGTTCCTTGCGTTTTTTATCGCTTTCGGCGAACTGCTCGGCTTCGCGGACGGCGCGGTCGATTTCGTCTTCGGAGAGCTTTGTTTTTGAGGTTATGGTGATTTTTTGCTCTTTGCCCGTGCCGAGGTCGCGCGCGGAGACGTTTACTATGCCGTTGGCGTCGATGTCGAAGGTGACTTCGATTTTGGGGATACCGCGCGGGGCGGGGGCTATGCCGTCCAAGCGGAACTGACCGAGGGTTTTGTTGTCCTTGGCGAATTCGCGCTCGCCTTGGACGACGTGTATGTCAACGGCTGTCTGGTTGTTTTCGGCGGTGGAGAACACTTGCTTCTCCGAGGTGGGGATGGTGGTGTTGCGCTGTATAAGCTTTGTGGCGACGCCGCCAAGGGTTTCGATGCCCAGGGAGAGGGGCGTGACGTCGAAGAGCATGATGCTGCCCGCGCCTTCGTCGCCTGCCAGGCGTCCGCCCTGGATGGACGCGCCTACGGCTACGCATTCGTCGGGGTTGATGCCCTTGAAGGGCTCCTTGCCCGTGATTTTCTGGACGGCGTTCTGGACGCAGGGTACGCGGGTTGAGCCGCCTACGAGTAAGACCTTGTTAAGCTGCTCGGGCTTGAGCTTCGCGTCTGAGAGGGCGCGGCGCACGGGTTCCATGGTGCGCTCCACGAGGTCGGCGATCAGCTCGTCGAACTTGGCGCGGGTGAGGGTTACGTCCATGTGCTTGGGGCCGTCCTGGTTCATGGTGATGAAGGGGATGTTGATGTTGGTGGACGGGACGCTGGACAGCTCCTTCTTGGCTTTTTCGGCGGCTTCCTTCAGGCGCTGCATAGCCATTTTATCTTGTTTTAAATCCATGTTTTCCTGTTTTTTGAATTCGGCGGCGAGGTACTCGATTACGCGGTCGTCGAAGTCGTCGCCGCCCAGCTTGTTGTTGCCGGCGGTTGCCATTACTTCGATTACGCCGTCGCCGATGTCTATGATGGAGACGTCGAAGGTGCCGCCGCCGAGGTCATAAACCATGATTTTCTGCTCTTTTTCGTTTTCCAGGCCGTAGGCCAATGCGGCGGCGGTGGGCTCGTTGATTATGCGTTTCACGTCAAAGCCCGCGATTTTGCCCGCGTCAACGGTGGCCTGGCGCTGTTCGTCGCTAAAATAGGCCGGGACGGTTATGACGGCTTCGGTGACGGTTTCGCCCAGATAGGCTTCCGCGTCGGCCTTCATTTTTTGCAGGATCATGGCGCTCAGCTCCTGCGGGGTATAGCCTTTGCCGTCGATTGTAACCTTTTCGCGCGAACCCATCTTGCGTTTGATGGATTGGATGGTGTTCGTCGGGTTGGTGATTGCCTGGCGCTTCGCGGTGTCCCCGACGAGGCGCTCCCCGGTTTTTGTGAACGCGACGACAGAGGGAGTTGTGCGCGCCCCTTCCGTGTTGGTTATAACAACAGGCTTGCCGCCTTCCATAACGGCAACGCACGAGTTTGTGGTGCCTAAGTCAATGCCGATGATTTTTCCCATTTGTACCTCCTTGATATTTTGTTTATATTAGTTGTTTATAAATGATTAAAGCCTTGGTTATTAATTCACCACTTTCACCATGCTGTGCCGGATGGGCTTATCTTTGTAAATGTAGCCTTTTATTAGCTCCTCGGCCACGGTTCCGGGTTCGCGGCCCTCGCTTTCCACCAGCATTACGGCCTCGTGGAGCGTGGGGTCGAAGGGCTGGCCTATGGCATTAATTTCCGATACGCCCAAGGAAGCAAGTATGTCCTTCATTTGGCGGAGTATCATGGCGAAGCCCTTGCACATGCTGTCGTCGGGCGGGGCCGCCGCCATGGCGCGTTCGAAGTTGTCTATGACGGGCAGGAATTTCAAGACCGCGGTCTGGACGCCGGTGTCGAACTGGGCGGATTTCTCGCGGACGGTGCGCTTGCGGAAGTTGTCGAACTCCGCCATTACGCGCAGGTATTTGTCGGTTGATTCGGCGGCCTGTTGTTTTAAGGTGTCAAGCTCATCCGCTTTTTTATTCTTCTTCTTTTTGGTTTTTTGAGCTTCCTCTTGCTCTTGTTCAAAGATTTCCTCTTCTGTCATAACCTTCTCCTTAAATAATTTTCCCTATATATAAACGTTAAAAGTTTCCCAAGGTCTTAGAGCTTAATCTTTACCCTCTTCCAACGCGCGTAACGCGCTGTTTATGTGTTTCGCCATGCTTTGGAGGACGGATACGGCCTGGGAGTAATCCATGCGGGTGGGGCCGATTATGGCTATTCCGCCGCTTACGTCGCCGTCGAGGCGGTAAGTTGTCTTTACGATGCTGCAATCGCGGAGCTCCAGCAGGGCGTTCTCCTGCCCTATTACCACGCTTACGTCCGTGGCGGCGTTTCTGCCGGCGCTTTCTTCCAGTAGAAGCTTGAGGTAATCGCGCTCTTCAAGGGCTTCAAAGAGGGCGCGGGCCTTGCTGTTGTCGTAAAATTCCGGGAAAGCGAGGATGTTTTTGATGCCGCTGGTGTAGACCTGCTGGTCGGCGCCGTCGTTTAGGACGCCCGTTACGGCGGAGAGTACGGCGGTCAGGAGCGGCTCGTACCCGGTGAAGGCGGTTTTAAGGCGTTTTTTGGCGGCGGGCGTCAGGCCGGCGGGGGTGGCGTCGATCAGCTCGGTGTTCAGGGCGCGGGACATGTTGATAAGCTCCTCGTAACCGGGGATTGAAACGGCGCGGATGCTGTGGTTTTTGACCTTTCGTGAAACGGTGACGGTTACCAGCAGGACGCAGTTTTCGTCAAGCGGCATAAGCTGTAAGCGCCCGACGCGGTCTCCGGCGGAAACGGCCTCGGACACCACGGCGGTGTATTTTGTAAGCAGCGATATGGCCTTTGCCGTTTCGCGCATCAGGTAGTCGATTTGGTTGATGTTGCGGGCTATTACGCGCTCCAGAAAGCGGAGGGCGTCGGTTTCGCGGTTTAGGACGTCGTCCTGATGCTGTGCCTGGGCGCGGCGGCGCAAAAGCCTGTCTACAAACAGGCGGTAGCCCATGTCCGACGGGACGCGCCCGGCGGAGGCGTGGGGCGCAAGGATATAACCCATCTCTTCCAAATCGCTCATTTCGTTCCTGATTGTGGCGGAGGACAGGCCCATATCGTACTTCTTCGCAATGGTGCGCGAACCTACGGGTTCGGCCGTAGCGATGTAATCGTTGATGATATATTCCAAAATCCTGATTTTGCGTTCGTTCAGCTCCATATTATCCCTGCCTTGTTAGCACTCTCGCCTTGTGAGTGCTAACGCTATATATAAAATACCATTATGTGAATTATTTGTCAAGTAAATATTGTAAAAATCATATAAACTTTGCGAAAACCTGATTGGAAAGGTCTATGCCGCGCGGGGTGAGGCGTATGCGGTTACCGGAGGCTTCAAGCAGGCCTTGCGCGGTCAGCTCTTTTATTTGCGCGCCGTATTCACGATATATATTTTTGTCAAATTTTCTGGAAAAATCCTCACAATTTATGCCATCTAACAGGCGCAGGCCCAGGATCATGAATTCGGCCCGCATGTCGCTTTCGCGCAGGAATTCGACGTTTTGGCGCGGGGAAGCCCCGTTCGAGGCTATGTAGCTTTCCAGGCACGTACCGGCGTGGAAGCGCGCGCCGTTAATGAGGGAATGCGCGCCAAGGCCGAATCCGCGGTAATCCTGCCCGTTCCAGTATGCGGTGTTGTGGCGGCTTCTGTGTCCGGGAATGGCGAAGTTTGAGATTTCGTAGTGTTCGTAGCCGTTTTCCGGTAGGATTTCGCGGGCCAGCGCGTACATGGCGCGGTCGGCTTCTTCGTCGGGTTCGTAGCCGTCTCCGGCAAGGCTTGAGCCGGGTTCCACTGTCAGGCCGTAGCAGCTTATATGTTCGGGGGAGAGGTCGGCGGCTTGGCGCAGGGTTCTTTCGAAATTATCCGTTGTTTGCCCGGGGATGCTGAACATCAGGTCTATACCGATGTTCTCAAAACCGGCCTCGCAGGCGGCGGCGTAGGCGTCCCGGGCGGTTTCCGCGCTGTGCGCGCGGTTTACGCGTTTTAAGAGATTATCGTCAAAGGACTGGATTCCAAGGCTTAAACGGTTGAACCCGGCGGCGCGGAGTTCGCTTAGGTTTTGCGGGTTGGCGGTTTCGGGGTTGGCTTCCGATGTAATTTCAGCGTCCGGCAGGACTTTGCAGGTTCCGCGCAAAGCATCCAGCAGGCGGACAAGGGCGGAGGCGGGGAGCGCCGTGGGCGTGCCGCCGCCGAAGTATACGGTTTCCGCGGCATAATCCGCCAGCTCTGTCTTTGACGCTACAATCTCGGAAGCAAGGGCGTCCGCGTATGCGGCGTGAAGCTCCCCGCGCCCGGCAAAGGACAGGAAATCGCAATAGGCGCATTTGGACACGCAGAACGGTATGTGGATATAAACCGATAATTTTTTCATTTGGCGTTCCTTTTTATAGAAATGATGGTATAATAAGTATACCTGATTTTATGTAACCAGTCAATTTTTGTGTTTTTTTGTGATTTCTGTGGTTGAAAAAAGGGGAGATAAAATGCGCATAGCGCTTGGATGCGATCACACGGCGTTGGATATGAAGCGGTTTGTCAAGGCGCATCTTGAGAAGAAGGGTTTGGATGTGGAGCTGTTTATACCGGATGAGAATGATGAAAACCATGATTATCCGGTATTTGCGGAAAGGGTTGCAAATGCCGTCGGAAACGGGGCTTGCGACGCGGGGGTGCTGATATGCGGCACGGGCGCGGGGATGTGCATCGCGGCCAACAAGGTGAACGGGGTACGGGCTGTGAACTGCTCGGAGGCGTTTACGGCGCGTCTGGCTAAAGAGCATAATAACACGAATGTTATCTGCTTAGGCGCGCGCGTGATTGCGCCCGAAATGGCGGTTATGATAGTAGATGCGTGGCTGGACGCGCGGTTTGAAGACGGCGGCAGGCACGCGCGGAGGGTTGCGCTGTTTGGAGATATTGAAAGAAATAATAGGGGATAACGGGCGCGTCGGGATTATGGGCGGTACCTTTGACCCCATACACTACGGGCATCTGGCGGCGGCGGAGCATGTGCGGGATGAGCTGGGCCTTGATACGGTGCTGTTTATACCCTCCGGGACTCCGGCCTTTAAGGAAAAGCAGAAGGCCAGCGCGGCGCCGCACAGGTTTGCCATGACGGCGCTGGCGATAGGGGATAACGCGCGTTTCCATATATCCGGGATAGAGATGGAACGGAAGGGCAAAAGCTATACGGTGGATACCCTGCGTGAAATCGCGTCGAAGCTGCCGCCAAAGACAAAGCTGTATTTCATCATCGGCGCGGACGCTTTTATGCATATCAATAAATGGAAGCAGCGCGATGAGCTGTTTAAGCTGACGCATTTCGCGGTTACCAGCCGCCCCGGCACATGCGCGCGGGATGCGCAGGTTATGGCGAAGCATCTTAAAGAAGAATCGAAGGCGCGGATAAAGATGCTGGAGATACCCGGGCTGGATATTTCGTCCAGTGATATACGTAACCGGGTGGCTTACGGCTGGAGCATAAGGTATCTTGTGCCGGGGCCGGTGGCGGCTTATATCAAGGAGCATAAGCTTTACCTGCGCGAAATTCCGGTAAAGGATATAAAAATGGAGCTGGAAAAAAGGCTGTCTAAAAAACGGTACGCCCACGCGCTGTCTGTAGCCGAGGAAGCGAAGCGGCTGGCCGGAATTCACGGGGCGGACGCGGACAGGGCTTACCTTGCGGGCCTTTTGCATGACGCGGCGAAGGGGATGGACGACGCGGACCTGCTGAAAACAGCGGAGCTGTTCAAGATACCTTTGGACGGGTACATGCTTGAAACGCCGGGGCTTGTGCATTCGCATGTGGGCGCGGGGATCGCGGCGGTTAAGTACAACGTTGCGGATGCAGATGTGCTGAACGCGATAAAGTACCATACCACGGGGCGCCCGGCGATGAGCCTGCTTGAGAAAATCGTTTTTACGGCGGATTTTACCGAGCCGTCGAGGTCTGCGCTTGAGGGGGTAAAAGCGGCGCGGGAATACGCGGAGTATGATATTGACGCGGCCGTGATAGAGGCTCTTGACAGGAAGATGCGCGCCGCCGGGGACGCGGCGCATCCGCTTAGCCGCGATGCCAGGGAGTATATGACGTATCATTTGCATCCGGATACGGAAGATTATTAAGAGCAAAAACCGAAATAAACGCAAAAATACGGAGGATTATTAAATGGTGAAGGACGAAAAACTGAGCGCGGCGGTTCTGGCGGCGGCGAAAGCAATTGACGGCAAGTTCGGGCAGGATATAAAAGTGCTTGATATAAGCGAAATTTCGACGCTTAGCGATTATTTCATCATCGCGACGGCGGGGAACCCCAACCAATTGAAGGCTGTCTGCCATGAGGCCGAGAAGGCGCTGCATCAGCACGGCATCAGAATGCTCCATTCCGAGGGTATGAGCACGGGGGGCTGGGTGCTGCTGGATTTCGGCGCGGTGGTTATCCATATGTTTGGGAAGGATGAGCGGGATTTCTATAATTTGGAACGGGTTTGGGGCGACGCTGTGAACGTTGACTGGGAGCAAATGTAATGAACATGTAATTTATGACACGAATATTAAACATAATTGTCATGAGATTGTAATAAACGTACCTTAAACGCCATTTCCGGTACCGGAAATAAACAAAGTAAAGTAAAGTAAAGTAAAGTAAAGGAGAGTAAATCGTCTTCTTCTTCGAAGAAGCCTTTCGCGCGCGCGCGTGACGACGACAACGATTAGCGCGCATCACTCCGAAATGATGGACTTGGGGTAACCTATATTTACCCTGAATCAGCAAAAGCCGCTGCCGGAGCGGGTTTGAGGGCACTGAAAATTTGCCCAAAAACCAGCATTCGGTATGTGTTATAGTATTATTATCCTCCTTGGGTTTGATAAAGTTCTAGCCTGTCTGCCCGTCCTCATATACTTGTTTTACGGGGAGGGCAGGCAGGTATGGACACTAATTTTTCACCGGTAGAGTGGCTTACTACGGGGCTTACGACGGAAGAGGCGGCGGCATCGGCTATGCTGTACGGCGAAAACCGGCTGGGGGGGCGGAAACGCAAGGGGTTTTTGCAAAGCTTCCTGGAAAGCTTCGGCGACCCGATGATAAAAATACTCTTGATTGCCCTGGCCGTGAATGTTATTTTTTTGTTCCGGGACAACAATTGGTTCGAGACGCTGGGTATCGCGGCGGCGATACTGCTTGCCACTTTCGTCTCAACATTGAGTGAATACGGCAGCGAATCGGCGTTTGAACGCCTGCAGGAAGAAGCGGCGCGGGTGAACTGCCGTGTGAAGCGGGACGGGCGGCTTGTCGAAATCCCGGTTGAAAAAGCCGTTGTGGGCGATATCTGCCTGCTTCAGTCCGGGGACAGGGTTCCGGCGGACGGGGTTATCCTTACGGGCGGGCTGGATGTTGACCAGTCAAGCCTTAACGGTGAAAGCAGGGAAGCGGTGAAAGCCCCGGGTAAATCAGTAACCGGCGGCTTTGACGACAGGACGCTCCTGTTCGGGGGCTCGGTTGTTTGCGGCGGCGAGGGGTTAATGCGCATAACCAGCGTCGGCGAAAACACGGTTTACGGAAGGATCGGGAAAGAAATCCAGCGCGAGAAGCGGGACAGCCCGCTGAAAAAGCGGCTTGGGCAGCTTGCGCGCCGTGTGGGGCTTTTGGGCTATACGGCCGCGGCCGTGACGGCGCTGGCGTATTTTTTTAACGTAATAGCGATTGACAACCATTTTGATAAAACCTTGATGTTAAACGTTTTGGCGGACACCCGCGCCATGTTCGGGCATTTTTTAAAGGCCGCCACGCTGGCGGTGACGGTTGTTGTGATGGCTGTGCCGGAGGGCCTGCCGATGATGATAACCGTGGTACTTTCGGCGAATATGCGGCGGATGTTCCGCGATAACGTGCTGGTGCGGAAGCTGGTGGGCGTTGAGACGGCGGGAAGTATGAACATACTTTTCACGGACAAGACGGGAACGCTGACGCGCGGGCATTTGGAAGTGACGGGGTTTGTATCGGGCGCGGGGAAAAGTTATAAGAAAAAAGACGGGATACCGCTGAATCTGCGCCGGATATTATTTAATTCAATATATTACAATTGCAGCGCAAAAATTGACAAAAATTACGCAATCGGCGGAAACGCCACGGACCGCGCGGTTATGGAATACGCGCATTCACTGTTTGACAAAGAGCCGGACAGGATACGGATTGGGAAGGTTGTGCCGTTTAACAGCGCGGCAAAGCTAATGTCGTCGGATGTGACGGGGGCGCTTAACGCCACGCTGGTGAAGGGCGCGCCGGAGATGATACTGCCGCGTTGCGCGGGGTATTTTGACGAAAACGGGTATTTTGTGCCCGCTTTGGACAAATTGAAGCTTGAAAACATAATAGATGAGTTGAACGCGGGTGCCGCGCGGGTTGTCGCGGTGGCGATGAGCGGCGCGGATATGAACGGGGAAGGTGAGCGGACACAGGGTTCGCCCCTTCGGTTAGTTGGTTTTCTGGGTATTCGGGACGAAATACGTGCCGAGGCCGTGGACGGCGTGCGCCGGGTGCGCGAAGCCGGGATACAGACTGTTATGATTACGGGGGACGCCCGGTCTACGGCTGTGGCCATTGCCCGGGAAACGGGGATTTTGGAAGAGGGCGCGCTGTGCCTTACGTCGGCGGAGCTTGCCGCGTTAAGCGACGGCGAGTTAATCAAGGCTTTGCCTGAGCTGCGCGTTGTGGCCAGGGCTTTGCCTTCGGATAAGAGCCGCCTGGTAAGGGCGGCGCAGGATATGGGTATGGTAGCCGGGATGACCGGCGACGGCGTGAACGACGCCCCTGCCCTGAAACAGGCCGACATAGGGTTCGCCATGGGCAGCGGCGCGGAGGTCGCCAAGGAAGCGGGAGATATCGTTATTCTGGACGACAATATCGCGTCCATTGCCAAGGCAATATCCTACGGGCGCACGATTTTCAAGAGCATACGCAAGTTCTTGGTCTATCAGCTAAGCATTTGCATGTGCGCTGTGGGCGTTACGGTCGTAGGGCCGCTAGTGGGCGTGGATATGCCGATTACGGTGATTCAGATGCTGTGGATAAACATGGTTATGGACACCCTTGCCGGGCTTGCGTTCAGCGGAGAGAAGGCGCGGCTCAAATATATGCGCGAAAAGCCTAAGCCGCGTAACGAAGCCATTATAAACAAGTACATGTTCAGCCAGATCGCCGTTATCAGCGTCTATACAACGGCCTTGTGCCTGTTTTTCCTGAAAAGCCCGTTTACAGCCGGATTGTTCGGGGCAAGCGGCATCTACCGCATGACCGCGTTCTTCGCGCTGTTTATGTTCTGCGCCATTTTCACCAGCTTCTGCGCAAGGACGCATACGCTGAACCTGTTCGATTACTTGGCGGCGAACAAGCCGTTCCTGTGGATAATGGGCATTGTGACGGCGGTGCAGATATGCATCATCTACTTCGGCGGGCCGGTGTTCCGCACCTCGGGCATGGAGGCCGGGCATTTGATGCTGGTTGCGCTGATGGCGTTTACAATTATCCCTGTGGATTTGCTCCGGAAGCTTATATTAAGCCGGATAACAGGGACAGCCGGTTATTCGGGAACATAGAAAAGGTTTTATTTTGTGTTTTTTTGTGTTTTCTGTGGTTAAAAAATAAAATCTTTAAGAGCGGGTACATGTATTTCCGCTCCAACGAGGTTATGCGGGTCACCGACGCCGATTGGCGTCATGCCCGCCGCAAGCGCCGCGTCTATGCCGGCCTGAGCGTCCTCAAAGACGATGCAGTCGCCGGGCGGTACGTCCATGGCCTTTGCGCCGAGGACGAAAACCTCCGGGTCGGGCTTGGCTTTTTGGGTGCTGTTGCCGTCGATGACAACGTCGAACAAATCCGCTATGCCAAGACGCTCGAGGATAAGCGGCGTGTTTTTGCTTGCGCTTCCTATGGCCGTTTTAATGCCGTTTTCCTTCATCCGCGCTATCAATTCACGCGCTCCGGGCAGGATTTCGTCCTCCCTCAATTGGCTGATGTAACCGACATAACGTTTGTTTTTTTCATTTGCCATATCTTCTTTTTCGGCATCGGTGAATTTATCCGGCATGCCGCCCACTTCAAGCAGGATTTCCAGCGAACGCCAGCGTGAAACGCCTTTCAGCCGCTCGTTATGCTCCTGGGTAAACTCAAAGCCCAGCCGCTCCGCCAGCTCCCTCCACGCCAGATAGTGATATTTCGCCGTGTCCACAATCACGCCGTCCAAATCAAATATTGCCATTTTATAGGGCTTCATTCTATACCATGCCTCCCATGCGTAACCCGCGCTTTCATTTGTTTTCCCCGCAGGATAAAAGGAAATTCCAGTGAATCGAATGTTTCCGGCAGACAGGGGTTCAGTTCCGGCTTATCCCCGGCAAGCCTCAACCCCGCGAAGCCGTGCGCCGCGATCATATAAGCGCCGCCGGACGCCGCCGGGTGCGTCCCGCCGATATATACGTTCCCGGCCCAGGATTTGCCGCCGCCGTCCAAGTCCGCCCGCGCGGATTTCAGGAAAAGCGGATACGCCAGCTCAGCGCGCCCGAAGCGGCAGGCCCCCAACGCGTACATACACGCGCTTAGGCTGGAGCCATGCTCCGTACGCGGCTCATAATACAGCCAGTTCGTCTTAACTTCCTCATCGGTATATTCATTAGGGAACAGGTTCATCAAGGCCAGCACATCGGCCTGTTTTATTATTTTGGTTGAAAAGGCCACGCCGCTTTGGGTTCCCCAATATTCCTTAGGATGCCTAAGCCGCCCCCGCGCCGTTTCCAAATCCGCGTCCTCCAGCGCGAAGTAACCGTCAAACTGCTCAACCACGCCGCCAGACAGCTTCGGCCCGCGCCATTCCCGCGCCATTCCCGCTCGTTCCAGGGTGAACGCCGCCATGCGGTTGGTAAAGGCGTTGTTGTCCACGCGCTCGTGGTATTCGTCGGGGCCGACCACGTCCGTCCATTCAAGTACGCCGCTCCCGGGGCGGCAATAGGCGCGGCTAAGATAAAACTCCGCGCAGGCCCGGGCAAGCTCCAGCCCGCCGTTGTCCCACAGCCCCGTATCGCCCGTCCAATCCATATAACGGCACAGGGCGTAGATTATATCGCCCGAAATGTGAATTTGCTTATCCCGGAAATAGGTGCGCACGGGGCGGTTTGTGAATACATCCGTAACGTTGAAGTCCGTGCAGCCCTCAATTCCGCCGTCCTGGCTCTCCCATGGGAAGAACGCGCCGTCAAAGCCGTATTCCCCAGCCTTGGCTACGGCGCCGGGAAGCCCGTTGATGCGGTACTGCACAAGCTTCCGCGCAAGGGACGGCTCCGTCAGCGTGAAAAAGGGCATAAGGAATATCTCCGTGTCCCAGAACACCGCGCCCTTGTATACCTGCCCGGACAGGCCGCGCGCCGCTATGCTCAGGCCGTCCGCGTGCCGCGGGGCTATGCTGTGCAGATGGTACAGGCTGTAATTCAGCGATAATTGGGCATTGCCGTCACCTGTGATTTTTACCTCCGAATTCCGCCACAGCCGTTCCCAAACAGCCTTATGCGCCGCCAGCCTGCTATCATAGGAACCGGCGACGGGTTCGGCGTTCACGGTGATCGCGCGTTCCAGAACAAAACGTTCCGCAACGTTGAAAACCCTAAAAATACTGTTTCCGTTAACGCGGATTTCGTCATGGGCACGGTTGCAATCCTCGTAAACGGTAATCGGCAGCTTTTGCTCGTATGTAAGGGCGGAAACCTTTAATATATCGCCGCCTTCGCTCTTAAAATCCATTAAATGCGGCCCGTTTATGTCCCAAACGTCCGCGTCTATACCGCAGACCAGCGTAACGGGTCCGCCCTTTGGCTCAACAAAAATCCGCTGGCAAAGGACATTCGGTTCCGCCATGCTTGCGAAGCGCTCTATACGCAAAACGGCATGTTCATAAACCGTTTCGCGGCTGTGCAGGCCGTGGCGTATATCAAGGCTTTGCTTATGCTTCAGGATATTCCCCGTATTTTCAAGCCTGGCGAACAGGCCGTTGGGCGCGTTTACCGGCTCGCGCCACGTCTGCCCCTCCGCGCGGTCGTAAATCCCCGCCAGATTGAGGGCGGCCATTTTATCGGCCCCGTACTCCTCAAGGGTGCCGCGCACTCCGATGAAGCCGTTGCCTATCAAAAACCGGTTACCGTTATCCGCCGTGTTTTCGGGCTCGTACCCCTCGCGCTCAATCAGCCAAGCATTCATAATCATCACCGTAAAGTTTTATTTTCACCGGGTTCCCGCTTTCAAGCCGCGCGGTTGTCCCGCCGCGGGTGATTTCCACGCGCAGCACGCTTCCGCGGTATATAAGCTTAAAACGCAGGGATTCCCAGCATTCCGGCAGAACGGGGCTTAGGGAAAGCGTGCCGCCGTCGCTCCTCAATCCGCCGAAGCCGTAGACGATGTTCATCCAGCTCCCCGCGATGGATGTGGTGTGCAAGCCCTCGTTCGTGTTGCGGTTGTAATTGTCCAAATCCAGCCGGGACGCGAATTTGAAGAATCCGTAGGCTTGCTCTATGCGCCCGAGCCTTGCCGCCAGAACCGAGTGGACGGAGGGCGACAAACTGCTTTCGTGTATGCAGCGCGGCTCGTAATAGTCGAAATTCGCGGCAAGCTGCTCCTGGCCGAACTCGCCGGCGTACATAAACATAAACATCAGCACGTCGGGCTGTTTTATCAGGTCATTGCGGTAGATGCGGTCGTAGCTCCAGTTGTGATACAGCGGGAAATCCTCGACGGGGATGGATTTCAAGTCCACATGCGGCAGGCCGAAGTAACCGTCGTGCTGTTCAAACAGCAGCGTTTCGGGGTCAAACCCCGCGCGCGTAAGCTCCGCCTTATGCCGCCAATCCCTGTGCTCCGCGGTTTCGGGGATGCCCATGGCTTCAAGGGTTTCAAGCGTAAACTCAAAGGTCTTTTTCGCCATATAATTTGTGTACAGGTTATGGTTAACCATTAATTGGAACTCGTCCGGCCCCATTACCCCGTAGTAGCCGTATTCGCCCGTAACCGGGTCGAAGCCGCCGCGCGACGCGAGCATCCGGCAGATTTCCTCAAGCATTGTTATGCCTTTTTCGCGCAGGAACGCGCCGTCCCCGGTGACGCGGGCATGGTGCCAAAGCGCGTACGCCACCGCCGTAGACGCCTGTAATTGCATGTTCGCGTGCTGCCAGAGCGTGCAGCATTCGCTTCCTCCGATTGTGGCGATGGGATAGAACGCCCCTTCCAAGTCCATCTCCCCGGCGCGTTTCTTCGCTTCGCCCAGTGTCTCATATCTGAATTTCAGCACGCCCAGCGCGGCTTCGGGGTTTGTGAACAGGTAGAAGGGCAGGCAGTAGATTTCCGTGTCCCAAAAGGTATTGCCGTTGTAAACCTCGCCGGTCAGGCCTTTTGCGCCGATTACAACGCGGCCTTTGCCCGAGTGCAGGGTCTGATGCATTTGGAATATACAGTAGCGTATGCCCTGCTGATCCTCCGCGCCGCCGCCGATCTCAATGTCGGACAGCTCCCATTGCTTCGCCCACCATCGGCGGTTTTCCTCAAGCAGCTCATCATAGGAAAAGCCCTTTAACTCACGCGGCGAACCGCCGTCTATCTTTGAAACGCGTACAATGCGCGTTAATTCGTCTTTTTTACCTGAGTCAAACCACGCGGAGGCGTAAAGCGGCTGCTTCGTCGTCTTTGTAACGCCTTTAACGGTTAAGGTATCGCCTTGTTTGTCATTTATAATTATATCCCATATATCCTCACGCGTAAAGACAAGCCCCGGGCAGACGTTAATTTCCGCTGTTCCCTTCAGCACATCCCAGCGAATACGCGACGCGCCCAATTCCAAACGGCGCATGGACAAAAATCGCGTAAAACTAAGCTTTATGTCGGTTTCGTCATCCGCATGCCAAATAAACTCCCGGCGCAATTCCCCCGTGCGCATGTCCAAAACCCGCGAAAACCGCGAGAACCTTGACTTTGCCAAATCCAGCGTACGGCCGTTCGCGGTTATCCCCGTATGCACCCAGTCCACCGAATTCACCATAAATTCCATGGTCTCCGGTATACCCTTATATCCGCTTGGCCGCGCCTGGCTGCGCTCGTAGACGCCGTTTACATAACAGCCCTGCAAGCCCTCGCCCGAGTAACCCTCGTCAAAATAGCCGCGCAGCCCCATATGCTCGTTGCCAAGGGAAAAAATGGACTCCGCCACCGCGCCGTACGCCGGGTTAAAGCCGTCTTCCGTTATGCGCCAGGGGTCCGTGCCGAAATATTTGTCCGCGTATTTTCTCATTTGATACCTCCGGTTATGCGGGCGGTCACAGACCGCCCCTACCATGCCAAAACAAAAAAAGGGGGGCTAAGCCCCCCGCAAATTTACTTGGAACGCTCATAAGCTGCCAAGCGGATTTCTATAAGGCGCTCAAGGCCCATCAGGTTAAGCTGAGCGATATAGTCGTCCCACTCGGCCTCAATGCCGCCCTGCGTGATCCATCTTGCCTGTGTCTGGTTAACATAGGCGTTGATGTCCACCTGGAGGAAGGTAAGCTCCTCGGTTTCCTCGGCTGTGTATATAAGGGCCGGGAAGGGTACGGTTACGTAAGCTTCCGCCATTTTCGCGATTTCCAGCTTAAAGCCGTCGCCGCCTGTGGGGTCGAGCTTGATCAGGTCGGAGAATCCCGGTTCAACGAACCCCGGGCCGAAATCACGCAGGCTGGAATCCCAGTACCAGCGGTCGGCGCCAACGCCTTCGGGAGGCTCGTTAAGGGTATATGTACCGTCGGCATGCGCCGTTAAAACAACGCCGAAACCGCCCCAGAAGTTCTGAATGGTGGCCTCGTTGGTATAGAATTGGTCGATCCAGCGCGCCGTCGCTTCGGGGTTCTGGTTGAAGACGGTGATGGCGGCTTCGTTCCTCATGATGCTGAACACGCCGTCGGGGTCGCCTCCGGCGTAAGCCGTGCCGTAAGGCCCGGCAAGCGGCGGGATCGCTACGTACTGGTCGGCCCAGATGCCCATGATGGCGTCCGGCGTCCAGGGGAACTGGATGCCGATAACGGGGCCTTCGGCGTTCAATCTCTTACCCGTAAGCATGGGAAAATCCTGCGTAAACGACTCGGGGTCGATTCCGCCGCGGACGTACAAATCGTTAAGCCAGACAATGGCGTCAAAGTAGCGCCGGTTGGTGGGGTAGAAGAACGCTTCGCCGTCCACGACGGACATCATGACTTCGTTGATGTCCGTGATGCCGAAGGGGTTCAGCATCTCGATATGCATACCGCTGCCGGAGGGGCTGGTGTAGTGGCTGAAGCCGTATGTGCGCCCCGTGCCGCTTGCGTCGTTCTCCGCGAACGCCACGAGGACGTCGGCAAGCTCCTGATATGTCGTGGGGATCTCAAGCCCAAGGTTGTCCAGCCATACCTTGTTGATAACGGGCTGGTTGCGCACCGTGGGACGGGCGGGGAGGTTCTTGGCTAGGGTGTAGATATTGCCGTCCGGATGGGTGGTCATGGCGCGCATGACGGGGTAGGTCTCCAGCGCCTTCTTGTAGTTGGGCATGTAGTTCTCGATAAGGTCGTTCAGGGGCAGGAAATATTCGATGTTGTTGATGACGTCCTCGTCTCTGACCGTCCAGTTGCCGAAGAAAACGTCCGGCAGGTCGCCGCTTGCGTACATGATGCTCCTCTGCTCGGTCCAATCGTTGCTGGAGCGGACGATCCACTCAACATTGACGTTAGAATTCGCCGCCAAATCAACGATCCACGGGTTTTGGGCGAACGAGTCCGTCATGTCGCCCCAGCGCATGGTCATTACGGTAATGTCAATAGGCTCGTTAACGATGGGCAGACCGGTCAGGTTAAGGTTCTCCAAACGGTCACCGGCGCTTGGCGCGGCGTCATCCGACATGCACCCGGCCATCAGGCCCAGCGCAAGGACAAGCGCCAGCAGCATGGATAAATACTTTTTCATACTCTCTCTCCTTTTAAATATTTATACTTGACCCGGAACCGGGTTTAAGCCTAACCTTTTATGGCCCCTATCATAACGCCTTGGTTAAAATATTTCTGTATGAAGGGATAGAAGCACATGATGGGCACGGTGGATACGATTATGGACGAATAGCGCATGATTGTGGCCCTGCGGATGGCTATTATCGCGGCCTCGCCCGTGCTTTGCTGCATCATAAGCTCGTTCCCGACCAGTATCTGACGCAGTATAAGCTGCAAGGGCTGGAGGTTTACGTCCGTTATGTAGATTAGGGCGTTAAAGTATGAGTTCCAGTGGTGTACGGCCGTCCACAGCGCGATGACGGCGATAATGGCCTTCGACAGCGGCACGGCTATGGTGAAGAAAAACCGCAGGTTGCCGCAGCCGTCGATGGAGGCGGCGTCCCAAAGGTCGGAGGGCAGGCTTGTCTGGAAGAACGTCCGCGCCACAACGACGTGGAAGATGGACACCGAAAAGGGCAGCACCAGCACCAGCCAGTGGTTCAGCAGCCCCAGATCCCTGATCGTCAGGTATGTGGGAATCAGGCCGCCCGAGAAAAACATGACGATTAGGAACATCCATGTCAGAAACTTGCGGAAAACGAGGTCTTTGCGCGACAGGACGTACGCGGCGGGGATATTGACGGCAAGGCCGATCAGCGTACCCGTAAAGGTGTACCAAATCGTGTTCCTGTAGCCGACCCATATCCTTTCATGTTCCAGCACCGCCCTGTAACCGTCCAGGGTAAAACCCTGCGGCCACAGCCACACCCTGCCGCCCGAAACCGCCGACGGGTCGCTGAACGAGGCTATGACAATAAACCAAAGCGGGTAGATAATGATAAGCAGGAACAACCCCGCAAGACCGTAATTCACGATGTCGAAAACCTTGTCTTTGCGCGTGTTTTTTATGTGCCTTTGCTTTTTTTTCGAAGGAATATCCACTTAAAGCGCGCCCCTTACCACAAACTGTTTTCGCTGATTTTCCTGGTCACCGTGTTAACCGTGACCAGCAGCGCGAGGTTTATTACGGTGTTAAACAGGTTTATCGCCGTCGAATAGCTGTGCTGGGCGTTTATCAGCCCTATTTTATATACATAGGTCGAGAGGATCTCGCTTGCCGAAAGGTTCAGCGTGTTCTGCATGAGGTAAGCCTTCTCAAAGCCCACGTTCATAATGCTTCCGGCGCTTAGTATCAATAAAATCGCGGCGGTGGGCATCAGCATCGGTATGTCTATGTAGATAAGCTTTTGGAAGCGGCTTGCGCCGTCAACCGTGGCGGCCTCGTACAGCGTGGGATCAACGGCGGCCAGCGCCGCCAAATATATGATGGAATTCCAGCCCATACGCTGCCAGACCTCCGACCACACGTAAATGCTGGAAAACGCGTTTGCCTGACCCATCAGGTTAGGCGCCTGGTTCCCGAAAGAGCTGTATATCATGGCGATCAGCCCCGAGCTGGGCGAAAGCCATATAAGGATAAGCCCAACCATAACGACGGTGGATATAAAATGCGGAAGGTAGGAGATGGTGAGGAATGTGCGCTTGAACCGGCGGGCGCGCATCTGGTTTGCGCCAAGCGCCAGCAGGATGGGGAAGGGGAAGCCCGCAAGCAGGCTGTAAAAGCTGAGTGTAAGCGTGTTGCGTACCGTCGTATCGAACTGGAACGAGTTGAAGAACCGCTCAAACCATTTGAACCACGGCTCCGACCAGGGGCTGCCCGTAATGCCCGTGAAGTGGCGGTAGTCCTTGAACGCTATGATAACGCCGTACATGGGCCTGTACGCGAAGAGTATCAGCAGAATGACCGCGGGGAGTATAAGCAGGTAAAGACCCCAGTTGCGCCGAATCATCATAAGCTTAAACCTGAGCTTTGCCTGATCCAATCGGTTGCCCCCCTTGTTTTTTATATTCGCACAATTTGCGGAAAAACACCGCAAATTATGCTCATAACGTGAAAAATCCTTCGGATTTCCGTTCGCTTCACGAACGGTTCGACTTCGCCGAACTCACGTTAGGATAACGTAAACCCTACTTTAACTATATGATAGTGCATTATTTTAATCTTGTCAATAGCATTTTAGTAATTATGACGTAAAATATTTAATAATCAAAAATAATCCTTGTTTTTTTGTATGTAATACCGTATAATATTCATTGGACTTTGTATATACGCGCATATCAAAGAGTTATACGTTAACCTATTTTGCAATGTGATGAGGTCAAAATGGTTACTTTAAAGGACATAGCGCGGGAGGCCGGCGTCAGCGTGATGACCGTGTCCCGCGTGGTAAACGACATACCCGCGAAGGTCTCCTGCGCCAAGCGTATGGAGATAAAGGGCATTATCGAAAGGATGGGTTATGTGCCGAATTCCTCGGCGCGGAGCCTGTCTTCGCGGTGTTCGCGGCTTATCGCCATCATCCTGCCCTACGCGGAAAACGTGCTGGATTCCCCGTACAACGCGCAGATGGTGGGTTACATATGCGGTTTTGTGCAGGATATGGGCTATACTACGCTTTTGTACAATGTCCGCGATTACCGCGAGGTTACGGTTAAACTGCGGACATGGAACGTTGACGGGGCGATATTTCTGGGTCTGTTCGATTCCCAGATGAAAAGCATAAAAGAGGACAACCGCATACCGCTGGTATTTACGGATTCATACAGCCCTCTGCGCCAGGTGACGAACGTCGGCATCGACGATTTTAAGGGAGGAGAGCTGGCGGCGCGGCATTTGCTTGACAAGGGCCACAGGAATATGTCCTTTGTCGGGGAGTTTTCATGGGAAAGCCCGGTTGTGCGCGCGCGGTTTGAGGGTTTTAAGCAGACCCTGCTTGCCGCCGGGACGGACTTGCCGGAGCGGAATGTCTTTACCGGCATCCCCGCGCGTGATACGTTAAAAGCCATATGCGCGGGCGGCAAGCCCGTAACCGCCTTTTTCGCGGTGGCGGACATCACGGCCATATACCTTATACAGAACCTAATGGCCTGCGGTTTCAGCATCCCCCGCGACTGCTCCGTCATCGGCTTTGACAATCTTGCCGTCAGCGGCCTGATCGAACCCCCCCTGACCACCATTGAGCAGGACATAGAAAAAAAGGCCCGCACGGCCACGGAAATCCTGTTCCGCCATATCGCGGACCCCGCGCGCCCGGCGGAGAACGTGGTGCTGGACGTATGCCTGGTGGAGCGGGAATCGGTTGCGGACAGAAATATATGAAAGGGAGCATATCAGTATTTATTTTGAGCAGCCAGCATCGCTAATAAATATTCAATCTTCTCGGGAGCCATCCTGGCGATTAATACAGCCTTGCTTGTTGGGGCGCCGTTACGTATGGACATAGTATGCGAGAAATATATGTTCGCCTTTAATATAAACCTGACGACGGACTTCACCGTCACCGGGTTGCCTTTATGTATGGATATATAATTTGTGCGTTTGCCGCCCGCATAACGCAGGGCTATTACGTGGGCCTTGGCATGACCCGCCGCCGCCTTAGGCTTTGACAGGATTATGCCGGTTCCGCCATTTTTTATTCCGCGCAGTTCCTCCTTACTGAACGGCTCGAATTCGTAGGGAACGGACTCGTAAGGGATGAAATGGGGGCGGGTCGCCTTCTTTACATATCTCAATTTTGCGCGATTTCCCGGTTTCTTTGCAGCCATATGAGCTTACCCCATCCTCATATATTTTATAATTTTTGACAGAATGGGGCCCCAAAACGGATGTTTCGGGGCCCCAAAGTCTTTATTTGCCTATTTCCTCTTACCCTTAGACAAAAGCCTTATAACATAAGCCTTTAAATCCTTAAACGCGCTGCGCGGGTTGATTTCGTTCAGGGTGTCGATAAGAAGCGCGGCTTCGCTGTCGTTCAGATGCTCCTTTTTGCCCGCGAAGAACGCGGCGCGGTTTTTTATGACGAAGATTACGATGTCGTCCGCTTGGGCGCCGGCGCCGGCCATATCGGCCACGACCTTGCTTTTCTGCGCGAAGTTCATGAACTCTTTGTTCATGAGCGTGAAGTTCATCTTGCCGTTTTCGTCGCTGTAGCGGTCAACCAGCGCCAGGTATTCGTCGCTTCCGCACATGCGCGGCTCGGGCGCGGCGCATTCGGGGGTTTCGCATTCGATGTCCTCTTGGTCCGTTTGAGCGGCAATGTTTATCCTGAGCTTTGACATAGCCGCGTAGGGCAGGCCGGAAGCAAGGTCAAGGGCTTCGTCGAAGGCTTCCGGCGGGAAGAGGCTTTCGTCAAAGGTACCGTAGGGCACGGGCTCGCCGGAACGCTTGTCCAGCGTCGCGACGGCCTTTGCGTCTTTGTCCAGCCGCATGATGGTAATGCCCGCGCCGCCTGTTTTCAGCTTCTGCTTATAGGCAATGGCGGGTATGGCGGTCAGTTCAACCGCTTTTGTTCTGACAATGTTCATTGTTTATTCCTTTCTTTAGTAAAGAGAACCTATTACGGTCATGGCGTACTCAAACGTCACGCCTTCCTGCGGGCCAAAGCTCCCGTCCCCGTCCAGCGGGAAAATCCCGGAAAATACGGTGGCCATAACGGCGCGGTAGGCGTACTCGCTGATATCGCCCGCGTCGGCTATCTCCGCGTCTTCCCCATCGTAGGGAATCCAGCCTAAAGCCGCCGCGAGGATATAGGCAAACTCCTCACGGGTCATCGGGTCGTCGGGGCTTGCTATATCAAGGACTATTCCCTCTCCGACAAGGTACCCGTACAGGCCGTCTGCTTCACCGAAGAGCGCCTGCAAAGCATCAAGGCGGCTAAGCACCTGCGGCTCGTCACCCTCACCGGGAACGCCGAAGGCGTACACTATCTCGTCGAAAAGCTCCGCGTGCGCGAGTATGGCGCTTTGCCCGCCCGCTGTGGAGCGTAGGCCGGTTTCGGCGGCTTTGGCGATATATTCGGCAAAAGCGGTAATATCGGCGGCGGTGAGTGTTTTCATTTCATGCAGCATGTTAAGCTTGTAATCCTCGGGAAAGCCCTGATATACGTTATAAATACTGACAAGCGCGTCGGAGATTTCACCCAGGGGCATTGTTTCGTTCGAGAACGTGCTGATGATATAGCGGTCAATATCGCTCTGCTCAAGCTCCAGTGAAGCGATGAAATCGGCCATGGCTTCATAGACAGCGAATGTCTCCGTCACGGTGGCGTCACGGAAGCTGATAGTGCCTATACCGTGGCGCGACGGGACGAAGAACACGCCGTAAGCGCCCAGGTTATAGCGGACTTCGGGTATCAGGTAGGCGTCGTCGATAATGGCGCCCATGGGCAGAAGCTTGCCGCTGAACTCAAGGCCGATTTCCTCCGATGCCGCAAAAAACATGTTGGATTGGACGGTCGCGTCGATGATAAGGCCTTCGCTGTCCGCGGGTCTGGGTATATTGGACAAATCGGCGGCGGGGACGGCGCCTTCCCGTAAATGGGCGGTCAGGAAGCCTAAGTTTTCCTCAAAGGCGGCGACGCCTTCGGCGTTTCCTACAAATACGGCGACCGTGCCGTCAAGGTAAACAAGCTTATCGCGTACGGCTTCAAGGTTTGCGGTGAATGCCGCGGGGTCGTTCTCAATCAGCTCGATGGCTTCGTTGACGAAATTGAAGTATTCCACGCCGCGCATGTAGTCGATGTAGGCGTAGCTTTCATAACGGTTGGCGAGGGCGCGTGTGTACATGACGTTAATGATGCTGTTGTTAATCTGGTTGCGCAGGCTTGAGCGCAAACGCCCAAGGAGCCCGGCGATGGTGTCGGTATCGGTGAGGTCGGTTTTCGTAACCATCTCGGCCACCAAAGCGGCGGCTGTGGCTTGGTCGTCATTCAGGCCCATCCATTGGACGGAGAAGACGGGCAGGTAACTAAAATCATAAAACTCCTGCATAAAGGCCGCAGCGCCGAAATTGTTGAGGTAGCGCGCGTTTTTGGTCTGGAGTGTGTTGAGGTCGTAGTTTTCCGTGCGCACCCTGCCCATCAGATGGGCGTACAGGTTAAGGTAATGAAGCTCCTCCACGGTTACGGCCGCGGCGTTATATTCAACTGCGGTCACGTTTATGCCGCCGGCGGACATTTCGGCCGTAAACGCGCGCACGCCGCCGATTTCCTTCTCCGTGACCTCATAGTTCCTGACCTCGACGGGAAGGTTATCCACGGTTACGGCGTTAAGGCTTTCGATCATCCAAACCGGAGCCTCCTCGGCCATCACCGCGGCGAAAATGGCGTTTTGCTCCAGGATTTCGTTTATTTCCCCGTCCGTCATCCGCTCCTTCAGCGCGTCAAGCTCCGCGCGGAGCCGGGCGTCGAGCTCCTCCTGCATACCGGGCGCGGGGACGGTTACAACAAGGACGGTGTGCGGGTTATTTACAATATATTCCTCAATAAGGTTTTCGAAATATCTGTTCCGGTACTCGTTTTTCATCGTTTCAAGAGCGGCGATGGAATCGTTGAAGTAATTGATACGCTCCGGGCTGGTTGAGGACAGCCATGCCATATACATCGAAAGGTTTATGCCAAGGTTGGGCATTTCGCTCATATAAAGCATCCAGAATTCGTTGGACGCGATGGAGGCTTCTAAAAGCTCTAAGTCCAGCCCTTCGGCGAGTATCTCGAAGATAGCCGCGTCAACGGTGCTTTTGAAAAGGTCAGCGTCGCTCTCGTTAAGCCCCCTGCCTACGACGCTGAGGTTTTCGCCCGCCGTCGTGTATTCAAAGCTTACGCTGACATTGGCGGTGGGCAAAGCTTCGCGGAGCTTGGTTTTCACGGGTGAGGCCTCCTCGTTCAGCACCGAGGCAAGCAGCCCGAAAGCGCCGAAGGGTTCCGTTGAAAGCTGGCCCAGGTTGACGGCGTAATATATGATGGCGTTGTTTTCAACTTGGGCGGTGGATTCCATGGGGAACCGGAAAACGGCGGCAACAGGCTCCGTAAAAGCCGGGACGATGCCCTTGTCCACATAGATTTCCTGTTTTTCGAATAAATCCGCGTATTCGCCGATAACGGCAAGGAACGGCTCTATATCAAGATCCCCGTACAGGAACACGGTCATGTTCGAGGGATGGTAATAAGTTTGATGGTAAGCGACGACATCCTCATATGTCAGGCTGAGGATATCCTCCGGCACCCCGCCGGCGTTGTTGGCCGCCACGCTGCCGGGATACAGCGTGTTCAGCATGTTCTGGGACGCCTGCCAGTTAATGTCGATGGCGCCCTTCATTTCGTTGTATACGATGCCGCCTATGTTAAGGGGCGCGTCCGCGTCGTCAAGCTTGTAATGCCAGGCTTCGCGGCGGAATGCCAGGTCGTCGGCGTACAGCAGGGGATGGAAAACGGCGTCCATAAAGAAGTCCGACATAAGCAGAAGCTGGTCCTCCGACATGGAGGCGTAGTGGTATAATGTGGCGGAATTGAAGACGTTCGCGTTCATCCATGTGTTATATGTCTGGTAAATAAGCGCGAAGAATATTTGCGGGGAGGGGTACTTGTCCGACCCGCCGAGGGACATATGCTCAAGGATATGCGGAAGCCCCGTGTTGTCAATCGTCGGGGTCTCAAAGCCTATTAGCAGCGACCTGTTTTTGTCGTCCGAGCCGAGGTGGATTACCCTGGCGCCTGTTTTGCCGTGGGTGTATACGGTGGTTTCGACGCCGATTAAGTCAATGGAGCCGGTTTCTGATACGGTAAACCCATGGCCTCCGGCTGGGGCGGCAGCAGCGGCGCCGACGCCGCCAAGATACGAAATACAGCCGGTCATCATCATGGATATAACCAGCAGAATCGCGATAAATCTTTTCAAATTGAATCTCTCCTTCATTTTTTAAAGATAAGCACCAGTATATCAACAAAAGGGGGCGCTGTCAATAAATACGGTACAAGCAAAAAATTGTCTTTACGACAAATTTATTATTACCAGGTTAAACTAGATGTTGTAATACTCAAGCGCAAAGTCAAACGTAAAAGCCCCGAAATCCGTGCAAAGATAATTGTCCAGCCATGTGTTGACTTCGCTAAAAAACTCAACGGTTTTTTCGGGGTAGCTTGTTCCGCTCATTTTCATGCGGCTATTCGCTTCATCAATCAAAATATACGGTGTGGATGAGGTTTCTTGCTTTTCCAGATAGAACGCCATATAACCCACCCCTTAAATTTCTACGGACATTGTAAAATATTTTCTCATCGCGGCCTGCCGCGGACATCCCCCACATGCCGCACCGGCGACCAATCCGTGATTGGGTTATCCGCCATCCTAAGCTCGAATAAATTCGTTAACCCGGACAGCGGCGTTAAGTCTTCGATTTGGTTTCTTTCCAGCCAAATCACGGACAGATTGGTAAGCCCGGACAGCGGCGCCAGGTCGCTTATTTGGTTGCCCCTTAGCTGCAGCCTGTTCAAATCCGTAAGTGCGGTCAGCGGCGTCAAGTCGCTGATTGGGTTGTCGCTTAACACCAGCCTTATCAAATCAGTAAGCCCGGACAGCGGAGCCAGGTCGTTGATTTGATTGTTCGCCGCGTTCAGCCACTTTAAGCTCGTAAGCCCGGACAACGGCGACAAGTCGTCAATTTGGTTGGTAAACAAGAAAAGCTCGGTTAAATTCGTAAGCCCGGACA
>WRAC01000026.1 GCA_009780415.1 Defluviitaleaceae bacterium
ATATTCGATAGGAAGAGTGCGATAACCTACTTCATACCTTGAATAAACATTTTGCCTTATATTTAGAATTTTTCCAATTTCTGACTGCGTCAATTCCCTATCAGTTCTTAAATCTTTTAATCTTTGGAAATACATATAATTCACCTCATGTAAAATTATATAATAATCCCGTTTGGTGCTATTGACTTTATCGTCATTTGGTGCTAAAATAAATTGAGGTGATTTTAATGGGTATAGAATGCGAATTTGATTACTGTATTTACAATAAGGGCGGCGTTATTTGCATATTGAAAGAAATCAGGATGAACTGCATAGGGATGTGCGAAAATCTTATAACCTTACAATTTTCACAGGAAGAGCTTGAAGAACATAAACAGAGTCAATTACAAAAAAGAATAAACAAATTCGGCAAGCTATAGTTCCTGCAAAGTTAACCGGTATTTGCAGGGGCGAACTATGTTCGCCCGCAATTTAATGGAACGGCGATTTTTCCAGCAAATTCAAATCCCCAAGAAGTTGTAAAACGGTGTAAACCTTCTTCCGCTCCCGTGCCAGCAGAATACTCTCACGTAAAAGATTGCTGTCAACGCTTACATCACAAGGGGAAACCGGCGCGCCGACGGTTTTTAACAGTTCCGCCACATCACCGGGCTCCGGCAGTTTACGGGCAATTTCTTTTATTTCCGCCCATTTTTCAAGAATCAGATCATACGGCAGATTAGGATTTTGTGTTTTTAGCAATTCCGGCGCCGAGTTCCCGTATTGACTGGCAACAAGCCCCTCAATCCATGCCCTGTCCTGTTCGCCGGGCCGTTCGGGCTGAACCGGCAGCGATTTCCATAAGGTTAGCGCGCACAGCGCGCCAACGCCAACGCTTAACCCATGGGCGACGGGTTTCTTATGTTCGGCAAGGCGGCGCATTTCCCAGTAATGCGACAAATGATGCTCCGTACCCGAAGCCGGGCGTGAATCCCCGTAAAGGCTCATGGCGATGCCGGAGAGGACAAGCCCTTCCGTTAGGCGCGTAACAGCCTGTATATCGCGGTTTTGCAAAACCCCCGCGCTTTCCGCGCAAAGCCGCAGCGCTTCCGACATCATACCGTATATTTCCGGAGGCATGGGTTCGCCCGTCAGGATATGTGATAGCTCCCAATCCGCCATGGCGCTGTATTTGCCCAGCATATCGCCCAGCCCGGAGGCGAACATGATCATCGGCGCGTCCTTCATAACCGTTATATCGCAAAAAACAGCCTCCGGGCATATGGTCTGCGGCGTTATTTTCATGCCCAGTATGGTCATTGCCGCGCCTTTTGACGCGTAGCCGTCCATGGAAGGCGCGGTGGCGGCAATGACACAGGGCTTTAATGTTTTATGCCCGACGTATTTGCATAAATCGGTAATGGTGCCGGAGCCAACACCCAGCAGCAGATTATGCTGAGGCAAAACGGCTTTAGAAAGAGCGTCAATGGCGGCTTCGTCGGCTTTAAGCTCCCCGTCTGCGTAAACAAACTCATCAAAGCCGATACCGGCTTCTTTCAGCAGGACGCAGATCCGCGCCCCGGCAGCCTCATGGGTATTGATATCCTGCACAACCAGGACATTATCATAACCCTTGGCCTTTATCCACCCGGGAATATTTGTTAAGATATCCTCGCTTATTTCAATATGCCCTATAATATCCGTATATTTACTCCAGTCAATTCTGCCCATAATAAGCCCCCGCGCCATGCTTACGCAGGAAATGCTTGTCCAGAAGCTCCCGCTGCATGGGTTTTATATCTTTGTTCAGGGCCAGGCAATGCCAGGCCATGTAACAGACTTCCTCCAGAACAATGGAATTCTCCACTGCCTTCATAACATCCGCCCCCCATGTGAACGGCCCGTGGCTGTGGACAAGGACGGCGGGGATATCGGCGGGGGAAAGTGCGGCAAAACGCTCCGCAATCACAACGCCGGTGTGATGTTCATAGTCCCGTAAGATTTCGTCATGCGTCATGGGCCGCGTAATGGGTACCTCGCCGTAAAAATAATCGGCGTGGGTAGTGCCCAGGGCCGGCGCGCCAAGCCCGGACTGCGCCATAATCGTGGCCCATGTGCTGTGGGTATGCGCAATGCCGCCGATGCCGGGGAAAGAGCGGTACAGCTCCAGATGCGTGGGCGTGTCCGAGGACGGCTTCAGGCGGCTCTCAACAACCTTGCCCGTGGCAAGCTCAACGACAACCATATCTTCCGCCTTCATATCCGCGTACTCAACGCCGCTGGGCTTTATGACCACAAGCCCGTTTTCCCGGTCAACCGCGCTGGCGTTTCCCCATGTCAGAACCACAAGGCTGTGGCGGGGCAGCATGAGGTTTGCCTCCCACACTTTTTGCTTTAAATCTCTTAACATATTCCGTCAGCTTCTCCTTCTATTGCAATTTAATCGACACTAAAAACAAATCCCGACACGCCGATTTCTATGAAATCCAAATAATAAACATCCTCTTCCTCGTCGTCGCTTGGCATAATGACGAACCTGACTCCCTCGCCGCTTTCCTTGTCAATAATGTAGGCAAAGGTTCCGTCAGGGTAAATCTCAAGCGGCCCTACGGCCCCGACGGTTGCAGCGCCCCCCGCAAACGCGATAGCCATATCTCCGTCTTCCATCATGGCGAAGTATGCCGTCCCGGCTTCGTTTCCGCCGCCATCTTTCAGCGTGCCTCTGTATGCGCTTGTAACCGCTTCAAGCTCGTTAAAATCGCCGCTCCAGCCCTGCTCCGCTTTTACTACGGGTTCCGGTTCGGGGTTTCTTCTGCACGCGGTAAGGCTAAGCATTATTAATGCGGCGGCGCAAATAATCAATATCTTCTTCATGAGAATTATTTCCTCTCGTTTTCTGAAAGTATAACATATTTTCATTGTCAATCATAGTCCTATGTGTTAAAATAAGCTGGTTACTTAAAACACAAATGGAGAGTGGAGAGTTGTGTCAACCGATATTATCATCATCGTATTTATTATTGTCGCAGCCGTTGTCGCCGGGCTTTACTTCCTTAACCGCTGGGCTTCCAAAAAGCAGGTGGGCCAGCAGCAGCTTATTGAAAAAACCAAGCAGCGCGCGGATATTTATGTTATAGATAAGAAACGCGACAAGGCGGAAAACGTTAACCTGCCCAAGATGGTGACGGAACAGATGCCGCGTTTGTCCAAGATAATGAAGCTGTATTTTGTTAAGGCCAAAGTAGGCCCGCAGATCGTTACCATGATGTGCGACAAAAAGGTTTTTACTTTTATCGAGCCTAAAAAGACCTATAAAGCCGAGATTGCCGGCATGTATATCATAAACGTCAAGGGGATGAAAACAGCCGCCGAGCTGAAGGAGGCGGCAAAGCAGCGGAAGCAAAAGGCAAAGGACGAGAAGGAATCCCAAAAAGCACAGAAAAAGGCGGCAAAGAAACGTGGCGCGTAATACCATAAAGGCTGTTGACAAGCATAAAAAAACGTACCATATAATATCATTCGGCTGCCAGATGAACGCCCATGATTCCGAGAAACTGGCGGGGATACTTCAAGGCATGGGTTATACCCCCGCGGGTGATGAGACAACCGCGGGGCTTGTGGTCTATAACACCTGTTGCATACGCGAAAACGCGGAAAACAGGGTTTTCGGCAACCTTGGCTACATGAAATACATGAAGCAGAAAAACCCCGGATTGGTCGTAGCCGTAGGCGGCTGTATGCCCCAGCAGGAAGCGGCCTTGGAAAAGCTGAAGGAAACCGGGGCGGCGGATATTTTGTTCGGCACGCATAACTTGCATACCTTCGGCAGTTTGCTTGAACAAGCGTTGGATACGGGCATAAAGGTTACGGATATCTGGCAGGAATGGGATGGCTCCGACCGCGGATATATCAGCGCCGTGCGCGAAAACCCGTGGCGCTCGGGCGTAAACATCATGTACGGCTGCGATAATTTCTGCTCCTATTGCGTGGTGCCTTTAGTGCGCGGGCGCGAAAGGAGCCGCAAGCCTGACGAAATTCTGGACGAAATCCGCGCGCTTATAAATGACGGAGTAGTTGAAATAATGCTCCTTGGGCAAAACGTAAATTCATACGGGCAGAAATCAAATGACGGCGCAGCGTTCCCGGAGCTTTTGAGATTAGTTGCGGGCTTGAAGCCCGCGCTCCCACGCATACGTTTTATGACCAGCCATCCCAAGGATCTATCGCTTGAGCTAATCCACGCCATACGAGACTGCGAGAACATTTGCCGGCATATCCACCTGCCCGTCCAATCCGGCTCCGACAAAATTTTACAAGCCATGAACCGCAAGTATACCCGCGAGGATTATTTATCATTACTCAGCGCCTTGCGCCGCGAGGTGCCGGATATCACGGTCACAACGGACATTATCGTAGGCTTCCCCGGCGAAACGGACGACGACTTTGAGGCTACCCTTGAGCTTGTGCGCCAAGCACGGTTTGGCGGGGCGTTTACGTTTTTATACTCGAAGCGCGAGGGGACAAAAGCGGCGGAGATGGACTGCCCCGTGCCGGAAAACACCGCAAACGAGCGTTTCGCGCGGCTTGTGGATACGATAAACCCGATAGCCCTTGAAATAAGCAAATCGTGGGAAGGCCGTATTGTTCAGGTATTAGCCGAAAAGTTGGAAAAAGGCATGTTCACCGGGCGCGCCGGGAATAACATGCCTGTGCATTTTCCCGATAACGGGGCAAGCAGCCCCATAGGTAGTATTGTTCCGGTAAAAATCACGGAGGGCAGGACGTTTTTCCTGATTGGCGAACAATGCTACCAAAACCACGAATAACGTGTATCCGCCCGTGGAATTACAACGGCGTTTTCATCGGTGGAATAAATCGTAAACATCAGCGGCGCGGTCATCGCACCCCTTATATAAAAGCCGGGTTCCGCCGTTGCGAGCCGGTTTTGCTGAAAATCGGAGCGGATATCGGTTTCATATGCTCCGTATGATAAATGCGCGGTGCCGTTCCGGTTAAACCATCCCCATGTCGGGTCGGCAAAATGCCATTTGCCGTCCGCATAAAACTCTACCCAAGCGTGGGCGACGCCGCGGTGGCTCCAGTCCGCCGCATTTTTTAATGGTATGCGCAGCGACAAACCGGAAATCATCCGGGCTGGAATCCCTTCCGCGCGGAGCAGCGCGGTCATCAGCGCGGCATAATCACCGCAAACGCCCATGCGCCTAACCAATAATTCGGAGGCCGAAAACCGGGAAGTGTTCGCTTGATTGCCCGTAACGCCGCGGATAGTCTTGTTGGCATACCTTATTATATTTCTAGCTGTCCGGTAATCATTACGGCCGCGAAGTTCCTCCCCAAGCCTGATAATGTCTCCGTTATCCGAGTCCACCCATTGCTGCGGCAATGTATATTCGTCAAGAACATCCCCGTCCCAAGGTTTAACATATCTGAATAACTTAGCTGTATATGTTACCGTAACAACCTTTTCCGAACCATCTGAAAAAACTTTTGCCGTTAATTCATCCCGGCAGCCATGATTTTCCACGGAATAATCATCCGCGCCTGCAACGGAGAACCCGGTTATTTCCTGATAAGCCCCGCTAACGGGCAGAATCACATGCAAATAGGTTTCCGAACCGTTTACGGCCATAATCCGGTATGTTTCTGTAATTATGAATGTCCTTTGCGGGTTTAAAAAGAAAACAAACAATACTGCCGCCGCGATAATTAACGCGGCGGCAAACCCATACCATTTATAATGCTTGCTCCGTCCTTTTGATAATCTCATCTTGCAGCTCCTTGTTAAGATTTCTGAAATGGTCGCTGTAGCCGGCTACGCGCACGATCAAATCCTTGTAGTCCTCGGGGTTTTCCTGCGCCGCGATAAGGGTTTGGCGGTCCACCACGTTGAACTGGATGTGATGCCCGTCCATAGCGAAGTACGCGCGGATTAGGTCTGCCATCGCGTCCAGGCCTTTCTCGCCCTGTACAGCTGACGGCGTGAACTTTTGGTTCAGCAATGTTCCGCCTGTTTTCAAATGATCCAGTTTGGAAGCCGACCTGAGAGCCGCCGTCGGGCCGTTTACATCCGCGCCCTGGGTTGGAGATATGCCCTCTGACACGGGCTTGCCTGCCCTGCGCCCGTTTGCGGATGCCATCATAACCTCTCCAAAATACACATGGCAGGTGGTGGGCAGCATGTTCACGCGGTATGTACCGCCGCGCATATTAGGCCGCCCGGTCATGTTTTCGTGGTAATACAGGAATACCTCTTTCATTAAATCGTCGGCGTAATCGTCGTCGTTGCCGTATTTTGGAGAATCGTTGACCAATTTTTGGCGAAGCTCCTCATATCCCTCAAAATCGCGCTCCAGCGCGGACATCAGCTCGTCCATGGAAACGTCTTTCTCATCGAATACGCGGTGTTTTATGGCGGCAAGGGAATCCGTTACGGTTCCTATTCCCACACCTTGCAAATAGCTGGTGTTGTACCGCGCCCCGCCCGCGTTATAGTCCTTGCCCCGGGCGATGCAGTCGTTCGTGATGACGGACAGGAACGGCACGGGCATATATTTCGCGTACAGCGCCTCGATGATGTTTGAGCCGCGCACCTTAATATCCGTAAAATGAGCGATCTGCTTCTTGTACGCATCCAGCAGGGCGTCATATGTCTTAAAATCCGCCGCTTTGCCCAGTTTTAGCCCCAGCTGCTTACCCGAAACCTTGTCAAATCCGTTGTTCAGCGTAATTTCCAGGATTTTCGGCAGATTAAAATACCCGGTAAGTATATACGCCTCGTTTCCGAACGCCCCGGTCTCAACGCAGCCGCTTGACCCGCCGCGCCTTGCGTCGTCAAGGCTCTTGCCCGCAACAAGCAGCTCCTGCACAATGGCCTCGGTGTTGTAGAACGCGGGCTGGCCCCAGCCCTTCCTTGAAATCTCACAGGCGCGTTTAATAAACCAGCGCGGCGTTTTCTTTGAAATCTGCACGTTTGAGCTGGGCTGCAGCAGTTTCATTTCGTCCATGCAGTCCAGGATTAAGCGGCTGACGGGGTTGCAGCCGTCGGAGCCGTCGGGCGCAATGCCGCCTGTGTTGATGTTGGCAAAGTCCGTATAGGTGCCGCTTTCCTTCAGCGTAATGCCCACCTTGGGCGGCGCGGGCTGGTTATTGAATTTAATCCACAGGCATTCCAACAGTTCCAGAGCCTTTTCGTCGTCCAGCCTCCCCTCGTCCGTATCTTTTTCATAAAACGGGAATAAATGTTGGTCCAGCCGCCCCGGGCTGTAAGCGTCCCAAGGGTTCAGTTCCATCGTAACGCACAGATGCACAAACCAGTACATCTGAATTGCCTGCCAATACGTACGCGGCTTATGCGCGGGTACAACTGCGCAGTTTTCCGCGATTTGGCGGAGTTCAGCCGCTCTTGCCGGATCGGTTTCGGATTTTGCCATCCCTTCGGCAAGCCCCGCGTAACGTTTGCCCAGTTCCATTACCGCGTCACAGGCAATACCCATGGCGCGAAGCTGCTCCGCTTTCGCGACGGCTTCCATATCCGCGGAATAATCCAGCTCATCTATCGTTTTCTTTATTTTTTCTTTAAAATCCAAAAACCCGTTTAGGTAAATGATCTCCGAACCAACGGTATGCCCCGGGCCGCGCTGCTCCATAAACTCTGTAAAAATCCCGGCGGCGTAACATTCTTTCCATTCGGAGCTGACCGCTTCCATTATTTTTTTCCGCATACAGCGGCCTTCCCAAAAAGGCGCGATCCGCTCCTGCTGAATCGCGAAATCACCCTCCGCCACCTTGAACGAAATCAATTCCCGCGCGTCCATAACGCGCATGTCCTCAAGGCTGTGGCAGATCAGCTCGGGGAAGGTGGGCGCGGTTTGGGGGGCGTCGCCTTTTTCGCCCACAATCAGTTCGCCCGGGTATATGTTAATTTTTTTATGCTTCATTATGTGTAAAAGCGTAAAAGCGCGAAGCTCCGGCACCGAACAGCGGCCCTCGTACATTTCGTAAGCCTCGGTTTCCAGCAGCGCGCGTTCAAGGCTTAGGCGCGGCGCGGTTGTTACGCTTTGCCCGCGTAATGCTTTAATGCGTGTGTTCATGCCTCTTTCCTCCATGTAAAAACCCCCTAATCAACAATAAAACCGGCTTTTTCCCAATCGGTTTTAATTTCAAGCATCCGCTCCGGCGAAGGTGTATAAAAACCATCGCATGGCGGTTTTTTCCCAAATTCAGCCCATTTGCCCGTACCGGTGGCATGGTAGGGCAGAAGCGAAACCATGCGCGTTGCTGCCTCCCGCGCCGCTCCGCCGGTTACTGACGGCGCATGCGTCATGGCCGTATCAATCATCGCCGCCATTTCGGCCCCGTCGTTTACACCGCCGATAACCGGGACGCGCAGCCAAACCTTTGCCACGCGGCCAAGTTTTTTAAGGTTGTCCAAAATCCGTTCATTTCCCTTGCCAGTGAACTCCCTGTGCAATTCGGCCGACGCGGTTTTCATATCGTAGAGAAAAACGTTTATGTAAGGCAAAACGGCCTGAAAATTCTCCCACGGCACATCTCCGCATGTGTCGCAGGCCACGTCTACGCCGTTTTGCTTTAATAACCGCAAAAATGTAACCAAATACCCCATATCCTGCGCCAGCGGCTCGCCGCCCGTGATAGTCACGCCGCCGCCGGACATATTGTAGAAAATGCCGTCGCGCATGGCGATGCGGACAAGTTCATTAACATCATAAGTCTTGCCGGCCGTGCGGCCATCCGAGCCCGTTTCCGCCGCGAACGCCATTGTTTCGGGATTATGGCACCAACGGCAATTCAACGGGCAGCCCTTAAAAAAAACCGCCGTTCGGATACCGCCGCCGTCGTGTATGGAGTATCTTTGGATATTTGTTATAAGTGTGCTCATATGTTAATTATAGGGGATAAAACCATGTTACGCAATATTAATAAATATCTTTTTTCTCCTTCATACATTCCCAGTCAATCTCGTACACCCCGTCTTCATGCACCGCTTCTTCATTCTTCGTATTGACAACCTCTGATTTGGCTTCCCGCAGCTTAGTCAGCGCGTCCGCCAGAAGCAGCATCTCCGTCATTTTATCAATATTGCTGTGGGCGTCCTCCCGCATAAAAGGCTTCAGCGAGCGCAGCAGCGTCACTTCCTTAGGCGGCTCGGCCCGTGAGCGTTCATGCATTGCGGTCAGCGCTTCTTTCATGCGGCTGACGTAACGGTCACGCAGCATCCCGGTTACAAGCCCCATCGCGTCCCTCATGTCATTCCCGACCTGTACCGGGTCGGAAAGCCTTTGTGAAAGCTCAAAAATCTCCATATAGTTGCCGCTCATACTGACCTCCATATTTTAGTAAAGCCTCAATATCCAGCGCTCCCCAGCCCTGCTGGTTCTTTGGATAATAAAGGTTTACGGCACTTTTTTTTAATAAATATTTAACATCATTTGGTTGAAGGCGCGGGTGTTTTTCCAGCAGCAGGGCAACGGCCCCCGCAACCACCGGGGTTGACATGGATGTGCCGCTCATCTTTATATACCCGGCAGAAACGGGCATATCCCATGCCCTGCCGTGTTTTAATCCGTAATCCAGGGACATGCAGGACACAATATCCGCTCCGGGAGCGATTATATCCGGCTTTACAATGCACTCCGCAGTCGGTCCGCGCCCCGAAAAATTTACAAGCGTATTCCCCCAAATCTGCACAGACTTATGGTCGTCGGATGATAACGTGAATTGGTTAATATTCATCAAGCAGACATTTTATTGATGCCGACGTATCTTCTTGTAAATTATTGAATCGGAGGAACAATATATGCAGATAGGCAACGGGCAAGGGGATAATGGGCAAAGGGACGACAGGCAGAGATATAACGGGCCGGAGCCGGGAAGACCCGCGGAACATCCCAGATATAGGGGGAACGGCAGGCGTATCCTTGGATTGAGCGCGGCGGTATTAATAATCATAATCATTTTGGCTTCGGTATTTTTCAATGTTGCGAGGGCTTCCCACACATATACAAACAGCTACAGCTACGTGACTTACACGGGCGGGGTAAGGAACATAAATATAGAAACGTCCTCCGCTAATGTCCGCGTTGTTGAAACAGGCGGCGGGGAGCTTAGGATGACAGTAAACGGAAGGGCAAACTATGAACCGGATCTGGCCGCAAGCAACAGCGGCGATACTATATCGATTAGGTTTGATAAGGACATGCGCTTTTCTTTAATTAACAGTTACAGCAATTTGGAATTGACCGTGGAAATTCCCAGGGATTATGCGGGAAACTTGACCGTGACGACAAGCTCGGGCAGGATTGAGCTGAACGACAGCGGCTTTAACGATGTAACGCTCAGGGCATCCAGCGGTAATATCCGGATAAGGGATTTAAGCTGTCAAAACCTTAGATTGAACACATCCAGCGGCAGGATAGAGGCGGAATCCTTAACTGTAACGGAAGGTGATATCAGAAGCACCAGCGGAAACGTTATCCTTGATAAGGCGAACGGCGGCAGCCTGAATATAAGAACTTCCAGCGGAAGGATTAACGTGGGCCGCGCTGATAACGCGGATATCAGGGCGAATGCGTCGAGCGGGAACGTTGAAATCAAATATGTTAATTTTGATAACGATTTAAACATAGGAACAAGCTCGGGAAGGATCAACCTTTATCTCCCCAGTAACGCCGAGTATGTGCTTGACGTAACAACAAGCTCCGGCAGCATTAACAGCGAGTTTCATAATTTCACCAGAGACCAGTCAAACGAACGCAGGAACAGATTTTCCGGGAGAACCAGCATCGGTGCCGTAAATGAAATAAAATTATCCGCCAGTTCGGGGAACGTTAATATCAAGACTAATTAAGAAATCAACGCCAAAAGCCCCCCTGCATTCGCGTATGTTGGCAAAGCAAAGAAAAAGCGGTAGAAATCTTGAGATTTTAGCCGCTTTTTTAATGAAAAAATGAATAATCATGGTATAATTATTCATATAAAGAATGATTTTATCAAGGCATTGGGTGATTTAACTGTAAGAATTTGTTCTCAATAACGCCTTATACCAAGCTGCAATCTAAATCACACTAACTCCGGGCGGATGATCCAGTACGCTCACGCTCAGGCCGGCTCATCCGCCCGGAGTAAGTGTTGCTTTGATTGCAACTTGGTATTAGTTCGTCTGCGCTGTACATTGTTTTTACGTTCTGCGAGTTGATAATTCCATATGTCGGTTTCGGTTTGCTACGATAGGTAAACATGATTTACATTATCAAATATGACATACTGTTGTCAGGTTATTTATCGTATAATGCCAAATAAGGATTTATTATAAGATGCAAAGTCGTAGATAATTTATATTAGGCGAAGGTGTGGAAACGGCATGAAGGAAATAAGTATTGCTTTGATTTCTATAATCTTAATGTTTCTATTATCCGCATGTGGTCGTTTAAATCCGAATTATATACGTATCCCGGAACAATCTGATATTGCATATGTTGACGCAATTATTTTCGGACAGGTAACCGTAATAACCGATTTAGATTGGATTTTAAAGATAGCAGAACAATTTGATTTTTTTCAACCAACAAGAATTGAATATAGGAGAGAAGCCCCTTCTATATCAAGCAACGAATGGATTAATTTATCTTTTCGTGATGAAAATGGTGATTCTGTTGGCGGCGGGGGGATTGTTTACCAACAAAAAAATAAATGGTATTTATTTCAAGCTTATAATGGAGTATTTCTTGCCAATGATATTTTTGTTGAGTTGATAATGAATATTAAATAGCGTATATTATAAGCATTAGCCGTAGCTATGTTATTGCAAAAGGCACATTACAAATAATATAATATCAAAAACAGAAGGAGTGATAGTAAGATGAGTATACATCACGGCGGGACAGTAACGTTAAAACCAATCAGTGAAATTGCAAAATTCAAAAAAAACTTGATACCGGCGAATATACCAGAGACTTATGCGCTTAAACCCATGTTTAAAAACGTTGCAAGCGAAGAAAATATACGAAACGGCGTTATCGCATTCAGGGATTTTTTATATTTATTTTGTGACCGCTTAATCTCAGACGGTCATTTATATGCTAAACCGCCAAAAAGTCCGAATAGCATGGACGATTATCCGTTTTTACATAATATTACAAACCTGTTAGTTGACATAGGTTATTATAGCAAGCTGGATGAAAGCGGCGATAAATTATTGGTAACCGAAATACCGTTATGCGCTGCCTTAACCGATGAGAATGGAAAAAAAACGAGCCCTAAAATCCCTGCTTCCGGTTTAATTGAATGTTTGCGGTTTTTAGCTCTCTGCGGTTTTGTTTTTACCGGTATTGACTTAAAAGCAAAGGCGCTTAATATTTCGGAAGAACAAATGTTAGAAGTGTCGTATCCGAATAATCCTATCATGCTGACGGGGTTAAAAGCCATGTCGATTGCAGATATGGAACTGCGGATGACAAGGAGGTATTGGAACGACGGTTATCTTTTACGGTGCGATTACAGATTAATTAAAGCGGATGATACGGATGTACTTGATGTTTTGAAGGATTTTTTGCATCCGTTACCCGAAAAAGTTCAAGAATTCGCCTTAAAGTTACATAAGCGTCATATGAATATGGGAATGACTTGTGTAATATTTAATATAAATATTGCTTATTCATATACAAAGAATAGCCGGCGGGCCTTGTCCTCACGGGATATATATGATCGAAGGATATGGGAGTTTGCCCGTTCTATAAAAGATGGTTATTGTTTAGTTATAAGAGCTAAAAAAACAGATAAATACGCGGATGTTATCGAAGAATTCCCTTTATCCTTACGTGAAAAAATCGCAATGGGATATGGCTGCGACAGGAAGCTGCGCAATGAACGCTGTCAGGGCGGCTGCCAAGGGTTTCGCATACCTTTGGATGATTCAATACTTAGTATCAGCGGGGATATTGAAACATGGCTTGATAATGAGGTGTCGTGCTCAATAAAAAAATAGGCGTTATCTTCATAACCGCAAAACCGGATAGCCTATATGGAGTATCCGCGTTGCGGTTTTGGCTTTTAACCCCGGTGGGATACACGGATTTTGACCCTTCAACGCGAACAGGAAAAAGAAATGGCATAAAACGGGTTGCGGCTAAAAACCGCAACCCCCGTATTTACAAGGTTTGGCGGGTGCGGAATGGGATTCAGACATTAAACCGGAACAAGATCACATCGCCCTCTTTAACGATATACTCTTTACCCTCAAGCCGCACCAGCCCGGCTTCTTTTGCCGCCGCGTAGGTGCCGCGCTCCATCAGGTCGTTATAATTTACTGTTTCCGCTCGGATAAAACCGCGCTCGATGTCCGAATGTATTTTACCCGCGGCGGCCGGCGCTTTTGTGTTCATGGGTATGGTCCACGCGCGGGCGGCTTTCGGCCCGGCAGTCAGGAAACTCATAAGCCCCAATTTTTTGTAGCTCGCCGTTATAATGCGGTCAAGGCCGCTTTCGGCAATGCCTAAATCCGCCATCATCGCGGCTCTTTCCCCGTCGTCGAAGGCGGCCATTTCCTCTTCCAGCTTGGCGGAGATTTGAAACACCTCAGCGTCGGATGGGATGCCTAAATGCACATCCCCCGCGATAAAGGAACCGGTGGCATCCTCGTCTACATTCAACGCATAAATCACGGGCTTCCCCGTAAGAAGCCCCAGCATTGAAACAAGCGCCCCTTCATCCTTAGATAATTCAAGGCTTCTGACAGGCTTCCCAGCCTCCAGCTCAGCCGTAAGCCTTTCCAGCGAAGCAAGCTCCGCGTAAACGCTTTTGTCCGCCTTAGCCGCTTTCTGCTGCTTCAGATAACGCCGCTCAAGCTGTTCCAAATCCGCGAAAATCAACTCAAAATCAACGGTTTCGATATCACGCGCCGGGTTAACCGTGCCGTCCACATGTATAACATTGTCATCCTGAAAACACCGCACGACATGCACCAGCGCGTCGGACTGGCGTATGCCGTCCAAAAATTTGTTGCCAAGCCCCTCACCCTTGCCCGAACCTTTAACAAGCCCGGCAATATCCATGAATTCGATGCTGGCGTGTACAATTTTAACCGATTTATACATCTTCGCCAATTCGTACAAACGCGGGTCAGGCACGGACACCGCGCCCACGTTGGATTCCTTCGTGCTGAATGGCGAAATGCCGCTCTTTGCCCCCGAGCGCGTCAGCGAATTAAAAAGCGCCGTCTTGCCTGAGTTGGGCATACCAATTATTCCCAGTTTCATTATGATCCTCCAACATTTGCAATAAACCAACTTTTCTATTATAAATAAAAACCTGGTTATTGGCAATAGCATCTTTGTGTGATATACTAACAGAGTTGCATTTCTGAGAGGATGTATTAATTATATGGAACGCTTCAACGTCAAAGGTAATGTAATGGTTTTGATAACGACAATGATTTGGGGCGCGGCGTTTGTGGCGCAGAGATCGGGCATGGAGCATGTGGATCCGTTTACGTTCTTAGCCGTGAGGTTCTTTATCGGCGGCTGTGTGACAATGGCGGCGGCCCCGCTTTTCGCGCGTATGGCAAAAACACGGCAATCATTTACGGATTTATTCAGCAAAGGCACAATTAAAGCCGGAATGTGTTGCGGGGCGGCCCTTTTTATAGCTGCCAGCTTGCAGCAATCAGGCATGCAGTACACCACGGCGGGTAAGGGAGGCTTTCTTACCACGCTTTACGTTATCTTCGTCCCGATTATCGGGCTGTTCCTCAGGAAAAAGCCGCGTGTGTGGGTCTGGTTCGGGATGGCGCTGGCCGTCGCCGGTACATATTTCCTCAGCGTAAACGAAGGCTTCACAATAAACCAAGGCGATCTGCTGATACTATGCTGCGCCCTGTTTTTCGCCTTTCATATATTAATTATAGACCGCTTTGCCGGCAGCCATGACGGCATCGCCATGTCCAGCGTCCAATTCTTCACCGTTTCGGTCTTCGCGGGTGTTTTTATGGTATTGTTCGAAACCCCGCGCGTTTCGGATATAATCGCCTGCACAATCCCGCTGCTCTACACAGGCCTGTTAAGCAGCGGCGTGGCATATACCTTGCAAATAAAAGTACAGAAAATAACCGCTCCGTCCGTAGCCGCCATCTTATTAAGCATGGAGTCGGTTTTCGCCGCGTTAGCCGGGTACCTGTTCATAGCGGAAATCCTTACGGCGCGCGAGCTTCTGGGCTGCGCGCTTGTCCTGGCCGCTGTAATTACCGCGCAGATACCGGGAAAAAAACACAGGGAGATTAGCAATAGATAAATTATACGCCGATATGCACGTACATTCATATTTTTCCGACGGCAGTCTTACACCCGAGGAGATCGTTGAAGCCGCAAAGAAGAACAATGTCGGGGTTCTTGCCGTCGCTGACCATAACTTTCTGGAGGGTTGTCTGCTCACACGCGAACTGTGTGCCGATAATGGCATCATCTGCATTCCCGCCGTGGAGATTGACACACTGGATGGGGAGAACCACTTACACGTACTTGCCTATGGGTTTGACGTGAATAACGCGCGATTCCGCGATTTCCTGGCTCATACGCGTTCAATACTGTTTGAAACCAACGATAAATTGATTAAGGCCATGGAAAAAGACTACGATACCATTTCCGCAGCCGATTACAACGATTTCATTTACGACAGGCGGCTTGGCGGCTGGAAGAGCCTCCATTACCTCATGGCAAAGGGACTGACCGCAACCCTCCGGGAAGGACTCATTTTTTATTCGCGGTATAACATTACCCATAACAAGATGAATTATTCGCCGGTTAACGCCGCCGTGCGCGAGATACATCAAGCGGGGGGATATGCGGTGCTGGCGCATCCGGGCGAACATAACATGATTAACATGAACAGCCTTGACATTTTTCAAAGCGAAGCCACACGTATACTGGAATATGGGCTTGATGGCATAGAGTGTTACTACCCAGCCCATTCTGAAGCGATAACGCGGATTTGTTTAGACCTATGCAGCGAAAAGGATTTGCTGATAACAGCCGGCTCAGATTGCCATGGCTCATTCGGCAAAACAAGGCTCGGGGAAATGAACATACCGGTTGAAAGGCTTGTATTAAAAGACTTGCTTGCATAAATTGCCATGCCTCCTAATAAAATATAGACAAAGCTCTATTTTAACGTGAGTTCGGCGAAGCCGAACCGTTTGCGCGGCAAACGAAAATCCTAAGGATTTTTCACGTTATGAGCATAATATTGAGCGGTTTTTGCTCAATATTATGCGAATATAATTTTAAGGAGGCGCCTGATGAAAGGTCCCAAAATCATCGTTTTCCACATAAGACAACTGCTAAAGACCGCCGCGTTTGTGCTGGCTGGGCTGTTGATAATATTCCTGCTGATATGGGTGCTGGCACCCAAAGAACAAGGCGGGCGCGAGCCCCGAAGCAGCGGGCAAAGCCCCGCCGCCCTAACCTTGTCGGCGGATGAGGCGTTCGGGCAAGTGCTGTACATACCGGGATCATACAGTTCGGTTATAGTCCTGGACGACAACAACATTTATGTAACCGTGACGGTTGATGCCTTCAGCATCACGGATGTGCGTCTCACGAACATGGCGTACGCCCAGCAGCGATTGTATCCCCTGTTCACACCCGTAATGGAGCAGTTGAGGCACGACATTTTATTGCACCAGACCACGAGGGTGGAACCCCCCGAAGATGGGCCGCAAACGGGGCTGCTGCTGTTGGAAGCGATAAATATAGCCATCGGCCAGGCCTTTGCCCATACGGTTACGACGGGTTTATAGCATGAAAGCCGGGATCGAATCAAAAAAGGCTTTGGCGGCGGCGGGCGTGTTTATAAGCCTGATGGTTGGCGCGGGTTTTGCCACGGGGCGTGAGCTGCTGACGTTTTTCGCCAAAAGCGGCGCGCTGGGCGTGGCGGGCTTTGCCGTATCCTGCGCCGTCCTTGCCCTGTGCGGCTGGGCGGTGATGGACATCACCTTCCGGCGGCGTATAAGGGGCTACAGTGAATTTATGTCGCTGGTGCTGGGGAAGCGGCTGGGGCGCGTAATGGTTTTTTTGGTGAATATATTTATTTTTGTTATGATGGCGACCATGTTTTCCGGGTTTGGGGAGGCGATGACGCAGGCCGTTTCCTTTAATTACTCCGCCGGGGTAATATTTATGGCGGCTCTATGCTTCCTGACGTTTTTATTCGACCTGAAAGGCATTGTGCGCGTAAGCGCCGTCCTTGCGCCGGTTTTGGTGGTGGGCGGCCTGTTCTTCGGCATTTTTCAGGTTTTGACGGACACGGCCGCCGTGTTTCTGCCCTTCAGGACAGGTGCTTTTGGTTTTTTATGGCCCGCGGCTATTTACGCGTCGTACAATCTGCTTACGGCCGTCTCGGTTCTTTCAACCATGGGAAACGAGATTGTAAGCCGCAAAACGGCAAAACGCGCGGCTTTTATCTCGGGGGCGGTTATCTTTATTTTAGGCCTTGCGTTTTTAGCGCCGATTTACTTGAATTTCAACATGCTTCGGGATGTGCCCGTGCCGCTCCTGGCGCTGGCTGAGCGCGGCGGCGGCGGGATAGAAGCCGTTTACCTGGTGGTCCTCATCGCCGCCATTTTTACAACCTCCGTATCCAGCGGGTTCGCGGTTATAGAATGGCTTCATCCCCTCGTAAAAAAACGCCTGTCCCGCACAGCCGTCAAAATCCTTGTAACCCTCGCGGGCGTGCTGTTAGCCCACATCGGTTTCAACGCTTTCATCGAAAAGGCATACCCGCTTTTCGGTTATATAGGTTTATTCCAAATCGCCGCAATCCTCTTATACTTCGCGTTTGGCGAAAAGGAAACGGCAGCGGCGTAAAAGCAACGCAGGGGCAGGCCTTGTGTCTGCCCCTGCGTACCGAACCAAATCCTCTCTGTTCAAGTCCTGTAAGATAACCAGAAACTTAGACATTCCCCGGTTTTCCATTGTCTATTCCTCCTCCGGGTTTTATCCTATTGTATGTTGTTTAATGTGTTAAAGAAAGCCCTTGTTTCATCAGGTGTCTGACCGTTAAGGAAAACCCAGCCGCCCTCAAGCTCCATAACGATATACGGCGGGTTGTTACGGTGAATATAAACATTGCCCCGGCCATAACCCGCTACGTCAAATCTGCCGGCATAAAGCCTTGGGCTGCCCGTGCCCACTCTTCTGCTGACGGAAGGGAAATTCTCTATCATGGCTACGCTTTTTATATCGTTTGTTGAAAAGTTAAATGATCCCGTAAAAATACCCGGAGACTTAATTTCCGCCTCTGTCCCCGTAATAACAAGGGAAACGGCGTTTGGGCCTCCAAACAAAATTAAGCATATAAACACCGCAACCGCTAGCAAGGTAACTGCCAGCAGCACCTTGCCCAACTTTGTCTCCGTATTGAACGAGTAACCCCAGCCCACCGTCCGTTTCACAAAAAGCTTTTTCATAATCCTTACCTCCCTATATAAAATGAAAAACCAAACCAAGTTCAAGCAGAGCGTTATAAACCGCAAAACCCATCAATACCGCAAATGCCAAAACAATTATCACGGCAAACGCTTTTCCTCCCGCAGACGCAATATTCATGGTCATTCCGTGCCCCATGCGCTTCTCGACAAACGTTCTGCTGTCCTTTGGATTATTATATATCATAACCCCAAATGCCCAGCAAAGGTCGTCATCCTCATATACTTCCTTATTTACCAGCCCGCGCATCCTATTCCTTACGCCCCGTATCCTGTTATGCGCGCAGAATGTAACCGGGATAAGGATTATACAGTATGTAAAGCTGATAGCGGTGATAATAATCTCCGCGTTTTTCGTATTATCCGCCGCCAATAGGAAAGTCAATGCCAAAAAGTAACAGCTTTGCAAAAACGCGATAATAACGCAGCACTTTGTCCATTCTCTTTTAAACACACGGTTCAACTCGGTATTTACCTCTGTACTGTCGCTGTACACCACCGTCCTGCTCTTGCTGTAAATAAAGTATATCATAAAAAAAAGGAATAATAAAATCAATCCGTTAATTGCTATGGGCCAAAAAAGCATTTCGCGGTTATCGCTAAATAAAATGATCATTATAGAAGCAACCGTTATGATCAATGGCGGAATAAACCATTTTTTAGATACCGGGAACGTGCCCTTCAGCCGGCTCACCTCGGTATCTACGCTGATGATGCGCTGTGTGCCCATCCACCATTCATTCTCTTTCTTTAGGCTGTAAAGCCGCATAAAATATTTGCCGACGAGTTTTTGGTTTAGCCAAATATATACGATAATCCACACCGCGAGATATAAAAGGATTGCGGAAGCATACCCTGAAAAAAACAATATCGGTGATGTAAGTATCAAAAAAATGAGCGCAAGCAGCGAGTGCGCTTCGCGGTATTTACTAATAATATTGATAACGGCACTGTTCTTCAAGACATGGCGCGGCAAAGCTACGCCTAAAAGAATATTACCGTTAGGTTTTTCACCTGTCCGGTTCGTCGAGTATATCGCAACAATTATTATAAGGGCGGCAAACATAAACGAAATTGTTAAAATCATCAAGCCGTGCCCCCCGAATAAGACAGATTCAATTTGCTGTACACATCGGCACATACTTTCATAAAATCATCGCGGTTCATTCCCTTTAATGACGACTCCGCAATCAACAGCGTTAACTCAATCTCCACCTTCTCGCGGAACCGGCCCGACAAATCAACCTTCGGGCTGACCTTTGCCCCGTGCCGCCGGTCAATTTCTATATAACCCTCCTGTTTTAATATAGCATATGTTTTATTAACGGTCATTGTATTGATTCCGATATCCTCCGCCATTTGCCGAACGGTAGGCAGCCCCTCCCCGATTTTCAATTCGCCCCTGCCAATTCCCATAACAATTTGATTGCGGAGCTGAACGTAAATCGGCGTTGCGCTCGTTGTATCCAGTTTGATTATCATAAAACCTGCCCCTCTATAAAAAATAAGTCTGACATGTATTACAAACTATAATACACATCAGACTTAGTGTCAAGATATTTCTGATATTTTAAACCTTAAATCAAATTATTTCTTCCTTACCGGATGGCAAATCTCTGTCACCCATTTTTCGGGGTTGGGCTCATGGGCGGGGCTGACGTGGTATATGAAGAACATGGGGCCGTTATATTCATAGCCGTTGTCGGAAACCCACGCGCACACAACCTCGTTAACCTGGGCAACCTTGTCATAACTGCCCTTGCATACAGCCGACGCCATTTCGATAGGCCCGACTGTCTTGAAAACAACGTTTGCGGTATTTTTGCGCTTTCCCTTTACGGCTAATTGAACCTCTACGTCCACATCGCTCTCCTTATAGCTTTCGTCATGAAAAACCGCCATGGGATAGCAGGGGTTTTCCAAAGGCAAATCGCCGCCCATTTCCTCTGTCATCTGATCCCAAAGGATTTTTTCGTCGTTGTAGGCAGGAATGGTCTTGCGCAGGCTTGCCACATAACGCTGCGGCATTGTTTTAAGAGTAACGTCATACTTCATGGAATATTCATCCTCTCTTAGTCGTTTCATGGCCGTTTCAATCAGCGCCAGCCGGTCCCGGGCTTCCCGTTCCTGTTCCCGCACCTCCGCCAGCCTTACCGACAGAAAAGCCTCAAGCGCAAGGGGGTCGTGATATTGCCTTATTATCTCCATAATGGAGGCAAGGCTGAAACCCATATCCCTTAGCGACGCAATGCGGTTTGCCGTCTGAAGCTGGGCGGGGGAGTAGTAGCGGTAGCCGGTAAAGCTGTCTACAGTACACGGCTTTAGCAGCCCCATGTCGTCATAATGACGCAGCATCCGGATGCTGATCCGTGACAGCTTTGAAAAATCGCCGATTTTAACCATGATTACCTCTTGGATATATCCATATTTGAGCTCAATTCCATTCTATAGTATGACACTGTGTCAGAGTCAAGGGGTAAAATAAACTTTTTTATAGAGCCTTCCCCATAAACATCTCAAGGGGCTGTTCATAAGGCGGGATATCCAAAACAATGGCCCCCATATCCTTATACCCCATCTTGCGGTAAAAATGCTGCCCATCCTCATTGACCTGGGTTGACACCATTATTATTTTATACCCCAGCAGTCTCATCTCGTCCTCCCAGTGGAGCATTGCCCTGGTTCCAAAGCCTTGCCGCTGGTAAGGTGGGTTAAGGTAGAACATCGTCAGAAAAGGGATAAAATCAAAGATCAGGTTAAATACCATTACACCCGCGTATTCTCCGTCATATCGTAAAATATAGCATCTTTTATCCCGGACTTTCAGCTCGAACTCACTTTCAGACAGATTTTCCCCGGGGCAGACATTTTGCATATCAGCCATTGTCGCATAATTAATAGAAAACATATAAACCTCCATTATACAATCGTTTGAGCCTGCGCGCACGCAGTTTAATGTTCACGGTATTATCGCCCGCAAAGACTTAAAATAAATCCAAAGTCAATTGATTAGTCTCCGGCAGCCCTTGCAGCAGACCGTTCTTAACAAACAACTCCAACACCGTTTTCGATATCTTCGTTCTTTCCTTAAAATCCTGACGGGAGATAAATTCGCCGTCTTTCCTTGCCTCCACAATGTTTTGCGCCGCGTTGCCGCCAAGACCCGCCAAGGTCATCAATGGCGGCAGGATGCTTTTTTCCGTGAGCATGAAGCGGTGTTCATGGGATTTATATATATCAATAGGCAGGAAATTAATACCGCGGGAGTACATTTCAAGTATCAGCTCCAGCATATTCGCGGCGTTTTTATCCTTTGCGCTCGCGTCCCTGCCAAGGGCGTTTACGCGGGTAAGCTCGCGGCTTGCGGCTTCCGGGCCTTTACACATGGTCTCATAGTCGATGTCCTCGGTTTTTACGGAGTATGAGGCGGCGTAGAAGGCGAGTGGATGGTGGATTTTATAATAGGCTATACGCACGGACATCATAACATAAGCGACGGCATGGCCTTTCGGGAACAGGTATTTTATGCGGCGGCAGCTTTCTATGTACCATTCCGGAACGCCGGTCGCCGCCATTATCCCGGCGTCCTCGCCGCTCAACTGGGTATGGGTCTTACGCACCCTTTCCATTATATTAAACGCCGTTTTCTTCTCAACACCCATGTTTACAAGGTATAGCAAGATGTCGTCGCGGGCGGCGACAATGCCGTTCAGGTTTGCCACCCCTTTTTTTATCAAATCCGCGCCGTTGCCCAGCCACACATCCGTGCCGTGGGACAGGCCGGAGATTTTCACCAGCTCCGTAAATGAATTCGGGCGTGTATCGGCAAGCATCTGCCGCACAAAGGACGTGCCGAATTCCGGTATGCCAAGGGTGCCAAGTTCCTTGTGGCTGCCGTTAAAAATAGATATTACCGCCTTGTCGCCCAAATCAACGGTCAGCGGGTCAACACCCGTGAACTCGTTTAAAAGGCGTATTACCGTCGGCGCGTCGTGCCCAAGTATGTCCAGCTTCATCAAACGGCCCTCAAGGGCGCTATTATAGTCGAAATGCGTGGTGGTTATGCGCGAATCCTGATTGTCGGCCGGGCGTTGGATAGGGCAAAACTCGTGTATATCGTGTCCGTCCGGCACGATGATTACGCCGCCGGGATGCTGGCCCGTGGTGCGCTTAACGCCCACCAAGCCCGCTACAAGCCGGTTTTTCTCCGCATTGCGTTTTATCAATCCGCGCTCCTCTAAGTAGCCGTTAACGAAGCCAAATGCCGTTTTATCCGCCAAAGTTCCGATTGTTCCGGCCTTAAACACATTTTTTTCGCCGAACAGCTCCGTAGCGTGGGCATGTGCCTGTGCCTGATATTCGCCGGAAAAGTTCAGGTCGATGTCCGGCTCCTTGTCGCAGTCAAAGCCTAAAAATATCTCGAATTTAATCTCATGCCCGTCTTTTTTAAGCATATCTCCGCAAACGGGGCAAGCTTTATCAGGCAAATCGCAGCCGGATAAACCGGGTAAACGCTTGCTGAGTTCAGCGGCCTCCAAAGATTTAAAATCCGCAAATTTGCACTTTGCGCAGTAATAATGGGCTTCCAGCGGATTAACCTCCGTTATGCCCGACATGGTTGCCGCCAGGGACGAACCGATTGAACCGCGTGAACCCACAAGATAACCTTTGTCCAGCGAACGGCGCGTCAAAATCCGCGCGGCGTTATACAGCGAGGAAAAGCCATGCTTGCAAATTGAATCCATCTCAAGCTCAATACGTTGTTTTACGGTTTCCGGCGGATTTGCGCCGTACATTTCCATAATATTCGCGTCAATTATCCCTTTTAACTGTTCATCGGAGCCCGGGATCATCAGAGGGAACGTGCCGCTTGGCAGCGGTGAGACATTTTCCGCAGTATCCGCGATTTTACGCGGGTTTGTTATGACAACCTCGGCGGCCTTTTCCGGGCTTAGGTACGAAAATTCATCCAGCATCTCCCGCGTGGTGCGGAAGAACAGCGGGGCTTGCTGATCCGCGTCCTTGAAGCCCTCTCCCGCCATAATTATTTCCCGGTAAATACTGTCACCGGGGTTTAGGAAATGCACGTCGCATGTGGCGGCGACGGGCTTTCCCAAGGCTTCGCCCAGCTCAACAACCCTCTTGTTCAGCGCGATCAGGGCGTCTTCGGACGCAACCGCGCCTTCCCGCACCAGATACATATTGTTCTTATGTGTTTGCAACTCAATGTAATCGTAAAAATCCGCCAGCTCTTTCAGCCGCTCCATCGTTTCGCCGCGTAAAACAGCCCCGTAAAATTCCCCGGATTCGCAAGCCGTCCCTAAAATTAAACCCTCCCGCTTTGCGGCAAGTACGGACTTGGGTATACGCGGGCGTTTGTAGAAATAATTCAGGTTGGACAAACTCACAAGCTCGTAAAGGTTTCGCATCCCGGTTTGGTTTTTGACCAAAATAATGGCATGGTGATACGGCAGCTTCTTAACGTCAATATTACCGCCGCCCAACGCGTTTATGTCCTTTAAGCGCGAAACTCCTTTCTCAATAATCATTTCGCGGCACTTCAAAAAAATTCCGGCACAGGCCCCGGCGTCGTCCTCGGCGCGGTGGTGTTTTTTAAGCGGGGCCCCGCAATGCTCCGCCATTACGTTTAGCTTATGGCTGTGCAGCTCGGGGAACAAAGCCCTTGTCAGCTCAAGGGTGCAAACCGCCGTCCGGCTTGCGGTACGTCCAATTTTTTCGGCGGCGCGGCGGATAAAACCCACGTCGAACCTGGCGTTATGCGCCACAAGGACGGCATCTCCAGTAAAGTCCAGAAACGCGGGCATAACCTCGTTTATGCGGGGCTGGCCTTGCAACATCTGGTCGTTAAGCCCCGTGAGCTTCATTATTTTTCCCGGCAGAGGCATACCGGGGTCTATAAGGGCTGAGAACCGCGCGGTAATCTCGCCTTTAACCATTTTTACCGCGCCAATCTCAATAATCATATCCTTATCCGGGTCAAGCCCGGTTGTTTCTATGTCAAAGGCTACGAATTCATCATCCAGAGCCAGATTGCCGGGGTTTTGCACAATGGCGGCCGTGTCGTCCACCAAGTACGCCTCCATCCCGTAAATCACCTTTACGCCGTACTTTTTCCCGGCGGCGGCGGCTTCGGGGAAGGCCTGCACATTGCCGTGGTCCGTTACCGCGACCGCGTGCATACCGAACCCGGCGGCGCGTTTTATGTAGTCCGTAACGGAATTCGTCGCGTCCATTTGGCTCATCTGCGTGTGTAAATGCAACTCAACGCGTTTTTCCGGCGCACCGTCGGTGCGAGTGTCCGGCACGAAATCGGAAGGCGCAATCTGAACCGCCGCCATGGTAAGCTCCTTGGCGAAATCGTCATACCGTACCTTACCCAGAACGCGCACAGATTTTCCCATGTCAGCGAAATCGCCCAATTCCGTATCAAACTCCGATTCGTCCTTCATAAAGAATTTAACGGTTATAGAATCCGTACCGTCCGTAATATCCATCACGCACATCAGCCGCCCAGTGCGCGTGTTCGTCTTTTCCAGCCGGAATATAACGCCCTCCGCAAGGATCTCGTCGCCCTCCGACAATGGTTCGCAAAGTTCGGTAACAACGCCCTTTAATTCCTTTACGGCCAGCTTTGCCGGACGGCGTTTAAGTGATCCGTTTGATTTTGGGCTTGGAGCCTGGCTTTTGGTTCTTGGTTCCTGGCTCTTGGTTCTCGGCTCTTGACTCACGGTTCTTGGCTCCGATTTTACCGGCGGCTGGATAATAACCGGTACGGGCTGTTCGAATACAATTGCATCCGCGTCGGGTTCTGTCAAAACAACTTTAACATCCTGTCCGTACCGCTCTTTCGCCAATCCTTCTATCATAGCGTCCGCGCGGCATGTGCGCAGCATAAAAACACCGCGTTTCTTTAGCTGGATGGTCAGTTCCGCTTGATCCGAGCTAAACATAATTTCGGCGTCCTGTAACAGCGTCCCGCTTATAGGGCTTATTTCCGAAGCTTTCTTAATTATATCATCATAGAATCCCATTATACTCAAGTCCATTCATATCTGCGGGCGGGACGCCCGCGCCCCCAGTTATCTCTTCCATAACCGCGCCGAAAACCTCCGCCTCCGAAACGGTCTTGATCAGTTCTCCCTTTCGGTAAATCGCGGCTTTGCCATCCCCGCCTGTTACACCGATGTCGGAATGCGCCGCTTCCCCCGGGCCGTTTACCGAGCAGCCCATAACGCTTATTCTCATACAGCACTTCATATGCGCAACGGCTTTTTCGATCCGCTCAGCCAAGCCGGCGATATCAATCGACGTACGCCCGCATGTGGGGCATGATATGATCTCCGGCCCAAACCTCCGCAGTTCCATGGCCTTTAATATCTCGCGCCCATGCCGTATTTCCTCAACCGGGTCGCCGGAAAGCGAAACGCGTATGGTGTCGCCGATCCCGCGCGACAGCAAAGCCCCGATCCCCGCCGCCGATTTTATGCCGCCCGAGAATGCCGTACCCGCCTCGGTTATTCCGATGTGCATGGGGTATTTTACCTTCGCCGCCAAAATCTCATGGGCGCGGATAGTAGCCGGAACGTTTGACGCTTTCATAGAAACTATAATATCGCAGAATTCCAAGCCTTCCAAAATACGTATATGATCCAGCGCGCTCTCCGCCATTGCTTCGGCTAAATCAACGCCATGCCCCAGAAACCGTTTCTCCAGCGACCCGCCGTTTACCCCTATGCGTATGGGGACTTTTAGCCCCGCCGCCTTTTTAACAACCTCGGCAATGCGCTCCTGAGAACCGATGTTACCGGGGTTAAGGCGGAGCTTGTCCACCCCGGCGTCCAATGCCATCAGCGCCAGCCGCCAGTCATAATGGATATCCGCCGCAAGGGGTATGCTTATTCGTTTTTTGATATCGGGAAGGGCGGCGGCGGCTTCCTTGTCGGGTACGGCAACCCGTACCAATTCGCAGCCCGCCTCTTCCAGTGCGTGTATTTGCTTAACTGTGGCTTCAGCGTCGGCGGTGTTGGTGTTTGTCATGCTCTGTACGCTTACGGGATGCCCGCCCCCTATGGGCAGGCTCCCGGCCCATACGGTTCTTGTGTTTTTTCGGTTATACATTCCTATCCTCACCTATTATCAGATTATATACGCAAATGTCCCGTATTAACTCAATGGGTACCTCGGCGTTAAAATCAAGGCGGAACCAACTCTTTGTGCAGGTATAGGCCGCAAGCCTTTCACGGAAATAACTCATTGTATCTATACCGATAGACAGGCTTACCCACCCCTTATACGCGGCGAAGTGGATAATATCCCTTTTATCAACCGCATAAGTAGCCATCCTCCAAGCGATCCGCGCCGTTGCGTCCGGCAATATTTCTTCAATTACCTCTTTTATTTCAAGCATGATCCTTTGTTTTTCTTCCGGAAATTGTAATATATAATCCAAAATTACATCCGTCATTTCTGCTAACCTCAATCCAGAATTTCTTCCCGGTAAACCTTTATCAGCTCCATAAAATCACCGCCGGCCGATTCATCCAGCAGCATTTCAATGCCTTTTGCCGACAAGCCATAGCGTATATTCCGCCCCTCAACAGAGACCCGCTCAAACCAGCCATAATGGTTGTTCCGTAAGATGTAAGAAACCGACGGATCGCAGTCATATTCGCCGCGCAATTCCCTCACGGTCAGCGCGCCGCCTTTTTCCAACGCACAGGCTGTTTTCACCGCTCTTTCACGGTAAGCCGTGGCGATGGGTTTCTTAGTCTGCCCGCCCGTGTTTACATCAACCGTGCGCCCCTCAATTTCCTTTACAACCCTTTCCCTGCGCTTTTTACTGGCGGTTTTAACCTCGGCGGGCGGAAAATGCGCAATCTCAACGCCCTTCAAAGCGGAATCCATCTTCACATAAATCAGCCCAAGCCCCAAACGCTTCACAATCCTCCGCGCCAGCTCATTTTCGCGGCTGTGGGGATGCCGTGGGCGCGGCACAGCGACATAAACCTGAGACGTAACGCTCTGCCTGTCCACAGCCTGGCATAAAAGCGTCATGTTCAGGCTTTTTTTCAGCTCGATAACCGTCAGCACGCCGTCCTTCCGTAAACAGATGTCAATACCCAGAACCTCGGCGTTTACGGCATAACCCAAGCCGGTGAAGAAATCCTTCACCGGCTTGTACATATCGGCTTCATTAAAATCTTTTTTCGCCCGTCTTACAGGCATTTATTTAACTCGTTTATTACGGGGTACCGGTTTCTTCGCCATAACAGCCTCAATTTCCTGAACCGTGCGCGCTATACCGGCGGAAAGCACCTCGCAGCCCTCGGAAGTAACCAGCACATTGTCCTCGATGCGTATGCCGATGTTTTCCTCGGCGATATACAGCCCCGGCTCAACTGTCAGCACCATACCCTTTTTAAGCTCGCCGTCCTTCATGCGGAAGGCGTCGTGGACGTCCAGCCCCAAATGATGGCTCACGCCATGGTAATAGTATTTAACAATTTCTTCTTTTTCCTTGATAAGCCCGATGCGCTTCAATTCCTTCTCATAATGCTCCAGAACGGCTTCGTTCAATTCCTTATGCTTAACCCCCGGTTTAATTTTCGCGCAGACTTTTTCCAATGCGCCAAGGACTATATTGTACAGTTCCTTCTGCCGCGGCGAAAACACGCCGTTTACCGGGAATGTGCGCGAAATATCGGCGGAGTAAAGCCCGCACCGCGCCCCAAGGTCAAACAGTATCAAATCCCCGTCATTGGTCTTATCCGTGTTTTTCTTGTAATGTAAAATCGTCGCGTTTTTACCCGAAGCGGCAATCGTGCCGAACCCTGGCTCCGTAATGCCCGCCATTCTCATGTGATACTCAAAATAGGCCGTATACTCGTACTCCATCATACCGGGCTTGGAGTTCTGCATCATCAGCTTCAACGCCTCGCCTGTCAATTGGCAGGCCTTCTTAATCTGCTTTACCTCGGCTTTCGACTTTACCGTTCGGAGTTTTGCAAGAACCGGATACGCGTTTTCAACAACAATATGCGGATAGCTGTCCCTTATTCTGGCGGCAAAAAGCATTTCGGGCGTATGCCCCGGCGCGAAATAGCGGTTTTCCAAATCAATCAGAACGTTAAGCTTATCCACGTTGAATAATATCCGCGCGATATCACTTTCAAATTGTTCAATCTCCCTGAACTTTTCAATCCCGCTGATTTCCTCCGCGTCCTCTTTGTTCAGCGCCGCGCCGTCCCATTTCGCCACCAGCTCGTCATAACGCTCAAGATACAAGGTTTCCGTAGCCTCGCCCTCGGCGTTCTTGAAAATCGTCAGCATAACAACCGGTTCCTCAATGCCCGTCAAATAATAGAAATTCCTTTTGGGCGTAAACGGATAAAACTGGTCAGCCGTCCTCAGCGCGGCCTTGCCCGCAAAGGCTATGTACAAGCTGGAATCATCCATTTCCTTAACGAAATTCTTCCTGTTTTCCTTAAACATCTTACTCACAGCGCCACTCCGTTCCACATTAATACTTTAAAGTATACCTTGACAAATTAAAAAAAACAAGTATAATTGTTTTCAAGGCCCATTGGTCAAGTGGTCAAGACGCCGCCCTCTCACGGCGGAATCAGGAGTTCGACTCTCCTATGGGTCATAAAAAATTGTAGGGGTGAGCTGTGTTCGCCCGTTTACACCATGTAATACATTTTGCTGTGCGGGCGTTGCATAGTGGCAGTGCGTGAGCTTCCCAAGCTCAAAGTGAGGGTTCGATTCCCTTCGCCCGCTTTAATGAATTAAGTATTGAAACCTCTCAACTACGGTATTTTAACATGGTTGAAAGGTTTTTTTGATTTTAAAAATGTTGTATTTTTACTATTAAAAGTTAATGTTTAAAGTGGTAAATATGGCGGTAAATTATTAAGCGTGATGCCTGTTATAATTAAATGACATTAAACCTTTTCCCATCGGAACAAGCTACATGCGAAGGTTTTATAGAAGCAGAGGTTGAGCGCGTAAAAGGAAGTATGGAAGTTAAAATTTCGATAGTTGGTAAAATAATGGCTATAACAAGCGAAATCCGTACTGTATTAGAAAGTGCCAGCGGAAACAGAATGAAACTCGTGAGAAAAGGTATTATTCTAATGTCGAAAAGAGTTATTGTGACATTCTTAATAGCAAATATATTGCTGGTGACACTGCTGTCGGCTTGTGGTAATCCATTGGCAACTAAACCGGAAGAGTCAGCATTAGCAGCAGTGCCGATGGAAACCCCTGTTTCCGAGGATCAACAATCATCCGTACCGTCGATAAAAACGCTCACAAGTCCAAAAACAGGAAAGAACGGTCTCACTTATTACGCTACAGCATAAACGACGATGTGTACAACGGCGAGCAGTTTTCGTCGAAATTCAATGAGCTCGGTCTAGTCACTTATGGAGTAAATGATGAATACAGCTATTTTAAGGGAGTTGACAATGAGAACAGTTTCACCGCATTGATTAGTTACGGCGAATATGTCGGCGAGGAGCAGATTGGAGAAGCAGAAATACTGAACTGGACAGCTCAAATACTGAATATTTACGTATACAAACATTCAAAACTTGACTGGAATTCTCCTGACTATAACAACTGGAGAGATTTCGCAATTGACGATGGATACCGGCTGTTATGGATTGATTCTGATTTTGAATCGTTTGGCTATTCGGTTGAAGCAGATTAAATGAAAACACTTCTTTAACATCACATTATTGGAATGATTTGGTGACAATGATGGGGTAATATATACGAGGTGGCGATTATGAAAACATACATAAGCATTTTTATTATCATTTTTGTATTGTTAATGTCTTCTTGCGACATTACTGAGAAAATCGTTGAAATTAACAATCCTTCACCCACTGTTAAAGAGGATAGCAATGATGCGTACCATGAATTTGCCGAAATGCTTGAAGAATTAACAAATATGCCCGGTGTAGGTAATGTTGATTTTAAAATTGCCGGCTGTTACATTATTGAGATTATACTGACAAAAGACGCGGATAAAGTGGATATAAAAGAGCTGTTTGAATGTGTGCAGTGGGGTATTTCTTATCGCAGCGGTGATCGTTATGTCTGGGAACGGCGTCTTCCGCATAGGGAATTACAGGATACGCAATTGCGTATATATTATGCTGCCGGTGATATTGCATATGAATTTCTAGGCTCCCATACTAGCCATTATACCGGGGAATATGATGAATTGGACTATTTTTGGTACGCAATTATTTGGCCTGAAATGGAGGCTGCTTTCTCTTTCCTGTTTCCGCAGCCACGACAAAGCGTTAATAATAACACTAATGAAGAGAATAAAGAGGAACCTTTATCAATTAATGGCATTAAGATTTTTAATAGTGAAGAGGATTTAGTGTTTTTAGTCGAAGATAAAGGTTTCGGCCCCTTTAGCCATATTCAGGAAGTACATGTGGCAATCGGTCAGCCGCTTAAAATCAAAGCGAAATATAGCCCCACACTGAACGATGAACCTTATCAGGATAATTTGATCTATGCAGAGTATGATTTTTGCTCTATACTCTACGCACACTATGTTGCCTTCGGTATTACTATTCAAAAACCGGGATATGAATTAATGAGGGGCATATCAATTGGAGATAGATATGAGAAAATAATAAGCGCCTTTCCAAGACAGACGGATTTGTCAAATGATTCCGAAATATTTGTTTCTCTTTATGAAACCGATGAATATTTTATTACCGGTTATATGCATAGTTCTTATGGAGAAAATGTATATATCACATATACAGAAGGCGCGCTATGCATTGATTTTGCCATTGAGGAAGGTGTTTTAGCACGATTTTATACAGGATATATACTTTGGTAATTGCGGGGGTGTGATATGAAGAAAAACATTTCAATACTAGTTATTATCTCTTTGCTCTTTTGCTTATCAAGTCCGGTTTCTTTGAACAGCAATATGCCCTATGATTTTGTACGGCCTTTCAACGACGGCTTGGCGGCGGTATGCCGCGGAGACTGGAAAACCGGCAAGTGGGGTTATATTGACCAGGCGGGGAACGAGGTAATACCATGCGTTTATGATTTTGCGTGGGATTTTAACGAAGGTTTGGCATGGGTTAAGCGCGGGGATAAGGTGGGATTCATTAATACAGACGGGTTGGAGATCATCCCGTTTATTTATGACGGGGACTTTGAATATGATCTGAGGTTTGAAGATGGTTTTGCGTTAGTGTTTCACGTTGAAAGATTTAATGGTAAGTTCGGTTTAATTGATAGAGAGGGAAACGAAGTTGTGCCGGTTATTTATGATTCGATATGGCCTTTCAGTGAGGGGTTGGCCGCGGTGCGTTATGGCGGCTGGGGAATGGGTAAGTGGGGTTATATAAATGAAAGCGGACACGAAGTTATACCATGTCAGTTCGATTGGGCGTTTAATTTTACAGAAGGTTTGGCAAGGGTTAACCAGGACGATAAGATAGGTTTTATCAACACGGATGGGCATGTGGTTCTTCCCTGTACTTATGATTGGGCCGAGCGTTTCAGCGAGGGTTTGGCGGCTGTGCGGGCTGGCGATTGGGATACCGGCTTGTGGGGTTTTATAGACAGGGAAGGGAATGAGGTTATCCCTTTTATATATGAATACGCTTACAGTTTCAGCGAGGGTCTTGCGTGGGTTCTGCGTGACGGTAAAATGGGCGTCATAGATCAAACAGGCGCGGAGGTTATTCCTTTTATTTACGATTTTTACTATAACTATATAAATGATTCGGGAGAAATTGCCGATGTCGCGTTTGAAAACGGTATTGCGAAGGTGTTGCAGGGTGACGAAGGAGTGCGTGAGTCGGGTTATGTGAGAACAGGTGAGTGGAGTTATATTAACCGGGCGGGAAACGAGGTTATATTATACGATTATGATTTTACGCGGGATTGTAACGAAGGTTTGGCATGGACGGTCATAGTGCCGCCAATTTATGACGATGTGCAGAGTTTCAGCGAAGGACTGGCGGCCGCTTGTTTGGATGGATATTGGGGATTCATTGATAAATTAGGAAATGCGGTTGTGCCGTTTACTTATTCTTATGTTGATTCTTTCCGCGAGGGTTTTGCCGCTGTTAGTATTGGCGACTGCTGGGATAATGCCAAATGGGGGTTCATTGATAAAACCGGGAATGTTACGGTGCCTTTGGATTATGATATGGTTGGTTGGTTTTCAGATGGACTGGCTTGCGTTGTTAAAGACGGCAAGATTGGTTATGTAAATACAACCGGCGAGGTTGTTATCCCGTTGATTTATGAGTTCTCTTATTATACATATATTTATAATGAGTATTACGTAAAATTCTTCATGCCTGCTTTTTTTGAAGACGAAGGTCTTGTGTCAGTGATGAACGCCCATTGGTCAGAAGGCGGCAAATATGGCTATATTGACAAGGCCGGAAATAACGTGATCCCCTTTGAATACGATTACGCCGCGCCTTTTTCCGATGGGCTGGCATATGTTGAAAAAAACGGGAAGTTTGGTTATATTGGCAAATCCGGTGAAATTGTTGTGCCGCTGGAATACGATTCGTATTATGAATGGGAAGATATCTATTATATAGAAAACTATTTTGTAAACGGAGCGGCAAAAATTAGCGTTGGTAATTTATACGATGATATGAAATTTGGATTGGTTGACAAGAACGGGGAAATTATTATACCGGTTGAATACTTAATGGTAACAAACTTTGAAAACGGCTTGGCGGCGGTTTGCGTTGGCGATATCGACGGTATTTATAACGAAACAAACCTGTGGGGGTTTGTGGATGAAACAGGCGCGGAAGTTGTGCCTGTGGGCACATACAGCGGTGTTATATACTGCGGCGAGGGGCTTTGGGCGGTTAAAAGCGGCGGGTTATGGGGGTTAATGGACAGTGATTGTAATGAAATTATTCCGGGCAAATATAAGCGGATTCGTAATTTTTACGATGGGGCAGCCGTTGCAGAATTTGAAGGAGAATGGGTTATTATTGACATTCATGGAAATGTTGTTGCAGATTTGGCGTATAACTTTATATCGTACTCTTTCTCTGAAGGTTTTGCGGAAGTGTATAACGGCGACTGGATAAGCGGAAAAAGGGGGTTTATAGATATAACCGGACGAGAGGTTGTACCCCTTATATTTGACTATGCTTATGAGGTTAGCGAAGGTATGGCCGCTGTCAGAACCGGCGGCTGGAAGGACGGTAAATGGGGCTTTATCAGCGTAAATAATTGATCCGAAACTTCGTCGGCGTCTTTTATCGTAATGGAGTATCAATTGTTTCCGTTTGATGAAAGTGTTAATAACGCGGATTTTCGGGAGATATATAATGAATTTAAAATCGCGGTGCGCAATAAAGATCTACAAGCGCTGGATGGTTTCATTGATGAAGAGATATTGATAAGTTTTGACGACGGTATTGGCGGCAAAGATGACTTTTATGGGCGCTGGAGCTTGAATGACGAACCCGAAGAATCTGAGTTATGGGCCGAGCTTGAGATAATTATTAATCTGGGCGGTTATTTCTGCGATGATAACTTTTTTGTAGCGCCATATAACCATTGGTTGTTTAAGTTATAATATCATGAAAATAGCTTGGGATTATTTTGATTATTTTGATTACAGAATAAAAACTAATGAGGATTTTGAAAAAGTTCTGATGCTTTCCGGCGAAGAGGGATATATAAAAAAGAAACATTTAAGGTCGCCGATAGACTTCCGGTTCGGTTTGTCGCGTGATAGTGACGGCGAATGGAAGATGGTTTTTATGTTGGCCGGGGATTAGAGCATTTTATTCCGGATACCTATATACTTTATGTATGCCAAACATGGCGGCATTTTCGCCTACAGTCGTATAATGCGGGCGCGGGCCGTAGCTTTGCAATAAAATGTCATCGTCATCAATGCTGTCCGCCATACCCTTGTTTTCATAGTAAACCGCAAGATGTGAACCATAGTGCAAAATGTCGCCCGGTTTTATTGTATCGTCATCGGAAAGCGGTATAAGGTATTTATGAATGTTTTGCGGACCGCAGTAGGGAATGTCCAGCCCCATCCTGCGCATACCGTAAATAACGAACGCCGCGCAATCGCTGCCAATCAGAAGGTCTGTCTGATGACCATACGCGGTATTTTTGGGATACATAATAAAAGGGCTGTGCATTAACTCGCTAAGATAGCCTAAATAGCTGTCATCCCCACGGTAAACTATTTGTAATATGCCGTTTTCAAGGAAGATTGGGGCCAGCCTTTCAAAACATTCCCGCCCGCTATTTCCCGGAACGGCTTGGATATAATATGCGCCGTAACCGTTTGTAAAAATGTCCCCGGCCTGCAATACGCCCAATTTGTTCAATCGCGTGTATGAATAAGCTATAGGCTCCATATATGATAAAAATTGGTTTTTGGGCGCAAGAGTGAAATTATCGTAACCGCCGTCAATGTATACCGGGCTTATTGTGTATAAACCATATACGACATTGGGCGGCGGTATAGCGGAAAAAACTTCACCGTTTAAGGTAAACACATGCGAATCGCTGTAATAAACACCACCTATAATAAAAACCGGCATAACAGAGATATCGTCGCCATGCTTTACGAACACCCTGTTTTCATAGATATAAGAGCCGCCATTTAAAGAAACAACGAAAAAAATATCGTCGACATATAAACCATCAGGTGATTCCGGAACAGCGGTAACAGTCATAACAACAGCACAAATTATTAATATCAGTATTGTTATTGTCCTATTCATCGAAAAGAGGAGTTTCAGACACTATATAACCCGGGCTGACCCGATTCCAGTTTGAATCACCCGCAAAACCCAGAGTATAGATTTGACTAATGCAAACATCATTATATTTTCTGCCCGGATACACATCCAGAATCGTAAGCCGTACATTGCGGCCAATCTCAAAAATCTCCGCGCTTGCTATTGGTAATTCTTTCAGTATTTGGTCATAAGGAATATTTGCAAACTCGATAACCCTTTCATAACCCAACGACAGTTCCTCTATTTTAAGTGTTTTGATCCTTGCGTTATCATAATAAAGCTCCTCAGTGCGGATAAATCCATTTAGTATCCCAAGTGTCAGCGCTTCATAGCTCTCGCCTTTGATTTTAATCTCGAACACGGTACCTATGCCATTATTATCCGCCGCCCATACAGTGCCAAGATTCCTGTCAAAAAGGTTATGTACGGAATATCTGTTATTATCGCTTTGTAATGTTTGGGAAACATAAATCTCCCCTATGGCGTAGGCCGAAGGCTCATCAAGCGCCGTATACTCAAAAGGATAATCCACAACAATTGAGAAAACGCCGGCATCTGCGAAATCAAAATCCTCTTGAGAATAAGTAAAAACACCAAATGCGTCACGCCGGAATTCCCTGATGTTCATTTTTATATCACGGGCAAAATAAAGCTCGGTATAGTCAACACGCAACTCAAATAAAGCCGCCTTGCCGCTGCCCCAGTACGAGGCAGGGCGGAAATCGTACATAAAAACGGCGTTTGAATAATGATCCAGCGGCCATTTATTTGTTCCGGCGCTTGTGTAGCTGTTATCCGTTTTATATGTAATGGTAAGTGTTTTTATTTCACCCTCGTCAAATGGCAGGTTAACGCTGTAATAATTGTTTTGCGTTTTCCGATACCATACTTCTTGTCCATCAAGAGCGTTACCATAATCGGGATTGGTTTCCAGTTTGATATAATCATCGTGTTCCTCTATTTCCTGTACAAGCGAGTACGTAAGTTTTTTTCCGTTATCATAGAAAGCAATCCATCTCACCGAAGCATCCTGATATTCCTCAAATACATAATTTATAACCGGGAATATATAATTAAGCTCTAGTGCCGCCCCGGTATTAACAAGCGTATACTCAACCGATACAACTGTGCTGTAGGGCGAAATATTAATATTCAGCCTTTCATACTCTACATATATATCCGGTGTGTCTATAAAACTAATGCTGCCCCCGACTAACAGGCTGGCTCCGTCACCGGGGCCTCCGTTTGCAAAGACTTGATATCGGGGAAACGTGAAGATAATAATACATAATATGCCAAGGATTATTCTCATTGCGTCCACCTTTCTAAATATCTTTGGAATTTTATTGTATCATATTTGCGATTCTGCTACAATGGTTATAGCTAACAATAAGATGAAAGCGGATGGTCTATACTACAAAACAACCGAAAAAGCCCGCAGCCAAATAGAAATTAGGGAATATTTTCAAACCGGTGATATTGATTGGCTTCCTTGCAAGGAAAAATGGAAAGGCATCAAAAGTATTGGAATGACACGGACAACGTTCAGGTCAGACAAGGGTGAGACTTGTGAAACCAGATATTACATAAACAGCCTGACGCCTGAAATAGAGTTGTTCTCGCATTGTGTACGAGGGCATTGGGCGGTAGAGTCAATGTATTGGCATTTAGATGTGACTTTCCGGGAAGACAAAAACCAAACGATTGAAAAAACTGCCGCTGAAAATTTTAACATTTTACGAAAACTGGCACTATCCATCTTAAAGGTGTTTGAACTGGATAAGAAATACAGTTTGAAAAAGAAACGTTTTGCTTTAAGTTGCGGATTCCGCAAACTCATCGACAAGTTGATGGCTCTTTGCTTTTCCTTTTGGGGGCAGATTTACTTGTGATTTCCTTTCATACGTTCAAAAATGCCGCAAACGCGGCACAAATAAATAATGAAAGTAGTCGACAAAGCGGGAAAAACGTGGTATAATCGCTTCAAACACCAGTATACTACAGAGCACGGCAGTCCAAGTGGTGTTCTTAAATGAAACCCGGATGTGTATATGTGCCGCCGCCTATACAAGCACAAATAATTGGTACTTTGAGCCCGTACACTTTACATTGAAAACAATCAATGTTTACGTTTAGGCGGCAGTCACTGTTGCTGTAACGGCATCACACAGTACATCACCGAAACATTTTCCACCATCAACAGTGATTTAATACGCTTCCGTACGTGGCTTTTGAATCA